>JAIPBJ010000112.1 GCA_021739625.1 Flavobacteriales bacterium
AAAACGGGGGTGGAATTCTGGAAAACGAGGGTGGAATTCTGGAAAACGAGGGTGGAATTCTGGAAAACGAGGGTGGAATTCTGGAAAACGAGGGTGGAATTCTGGAAAACGTGGTAGGAATTCCGTGAAACGTGGTAGGAATTCTCGGAAATCTGGTCAGAATTCAGGGAAATCTGGTCAGAATTCTCGGAAATCTGGTCAGAATTCCGGGAAACGTGGTCAGAATTTTCAAAGTCCTAAGAGCGGTTCCAAAGAACAGCACGCTGTCCCTTAAAGTGTGTGAAGGGGCTGTTCGGGGGTTGCTGCTGTCCTCTGAGGGCATCATGGACAGGTCGGGGCCCGTGTTCCGGAATCCACTTACCTTCGCTGCCCCAAAAACCTCTGGCCATGGTCTTCCTCGATTTTGAGAATGACATCAAGGAATTGATGGAGCAGTTGGAGAAATCCCGCGCCATTCAGGAGAAAGGCAAGGTGGATGTGACCAAGACCATTGCCGAGCTGGAGGACAACATCAACAAGGCCCGCGAACGCATCTATGCCGAGCTTACGCCCTGGCAGCATGTGCAGGTGTCGCGCCACCCCGACAGACCATACGCATTGGCCCACATCAACGCGCTGAGCAACAACACCTTCATTGAGCTGCATGGCGACCGCACCGTGAAGGACGACAAGGCGATGGTGGGCGGTTTCGGCAGCATTGACGGCAAGACGGTCATGTTCATAGGCCAGCAGAAGGGCATCAATGCCAAGATGCGCGTCTATCGCAATTTCGGGATGGCCAACCCCGAAGGCTATCGCAAGGCGCTGCGACTGATGAGACTGGCCGAGAAATTCAACAAGCCCATCATCACTTTCATCGACACTCCCGGGGCCTATCCCGGCATCGAGGCCGAGGAGCGCGGGCAGGGCGAGGCCATTGCCCGCAACCTCATCGAGATGATGCAACTGAAAGTGCCGGTCATCTGCATCGTCATTGGCGAAGGCGCATCGGGCGGGGCGTTGGGCATCGGCATAGGAGATAAGGTGTTCATGCTGGAGAACGCGTGGTACTCGGTCATCTCGCCCGAAAGTTGCAGCACCATCCTATGGCGCACCCGCGACCAGAAGGAGCAGGCAGCGGCAGCGCTCAAACTCACTGCGGCCGACATGCTGGAGCACAACCTGATCGATGGCATCATTCCCGAGCCCATCGGTGGGGCGCACAGCGACCACGAATCGACCTTCCAGTTCGTGCGCAAGGAGGTGAAGAAGCACCTCACCCGCCTCAGCAAGATGGACGCAGAGGAGCGCATCGAAAAGCGCATTGCCAAGTTCAGCGCAATGGGCAGCTTTGTTGAAGAATGAAGTGAAAGCGGGGCGCGGGCCGATCAGCCCTTCATCAGCCCGTCAATGATGTCCTCTACTGTGACACCTTCGGCCTCGGCCTTGTAATTCCTAACGATGCGGTGACGCAGAATGGCCGTTGCCACGGCCCGCACATCCTCGATGTCGGGCGAGAACTTGCCATGGAGCGCGGCATGGCACTTGGCCCCGATGACGAGGTATTGCGATGCCCTCGGGCCCGCGCCCCAGTTCACGAACCCGTTCACTTTGGCAGAGGCCAATGGGGTGTTGGGGCGCGATCCGGAGGCCAGTTTCACAGCATACTCATAGACATTGTCCGCCACCGGGATCTTGCGCACCAGCTGCTGGAAGTCGATGATCTGCTCGGCCGTCAGTATGTTCTTCAGCTCCACCTTGGCATCGCTCGTTGTGCGTTTCACCACGTCCAATTCCTGCGCGAACGATGGATAGTCGAGCCAGACATTGAACATGAAACGGTCGAGCTGCGCCTCTGGAAGCGGGTAGGTCCCCTCCTGCTCTATCGGGTTCTGCGTGGCGAGCACGAAGAACGGATTGCCCAGCGGATAGCGCTTTCCGCCAGTGGTCACCGCGCGCTCCTGCATGGCCTCCAGCAGGGCTGCCTGCGTCTTGGGCGGGGTGCGGTTGATCTCGTCAGCAAGGATGATGTTGGCGAACAGCGGCCCTTTGATGAACTTGAAATTGCGGCTCTCGTCCAGGATCTCGGTGCCGATGATGTCCGATGGCATGAGGTCGGGCGTGAACTGGATGCGGCTGAACTCCAGCCCCAGGGCCTGCGCAATGCTGTTGACCAGCAAGGTCTTCGCCAGTCCGGGAACCCCAACGAGCAGGCAGTGGCCATTGCTGAAAATGCTGATGAGCACATCGCGCACCACCTCGTCCTGCCCAACGATAACCTTACCTATCTCTGCCGTAAGCTCCTTGTAGGAGGACTGCAACGCCTCCATTCCCTCCACATCACTTTTGAAAGACATCCTGAATCAATTAGCAATTAGCAATTAACAATTAACAATGGGCAATTGACAATGGGCAATTGACAATGGGCAATCAACGGTCGGAACAGGGCCGTGCCATGGACTTCAGTCCAGGTCCGATTCCTTCTTTCTGCTCCACTGATGATTGAACGGACAATCGGCAAAATCATCGTGAACCTTCACATAAGTCCTGTCCAATTTGCTGTTGATCCACTGCTCGATCACCGTGTTCTGCTTGTTCATCAGCGCAGCGGCCTGAATCTTCTGGTAGTCCTCCTGCAGATTGGCCACGTGCGGGGTTGTGCGCGACTTGAGGAAATAGAGATTGTAAGACTCCTTGCCATCGGGCGACTGGGATCTGACCGGGCGCGAAACCTCACCGCCCTCCATCTTGTCCACTGTGAGGAACAGTTTGGGGTCTATCGATCCAAGCTGGTCGGCCTCGAACTTCGATGAAGAGGTCTGCGGGTTGTACATCATTCCTCCATTGATGCGGCTCTCCTCATCATCCGAGAACTTCTCGGCAGCCTGTGCGAACGTCATTTTCTCTTCCTTGATCAGCACGTGAATGCTGTCGAGAAGCAGCCGCGCACGCTCCATGTCCTCGATGGATGTTTTGGACTTGACAAGGATGTGCCTCACATTGACCTGCTCGCCCCTGCGCTCCAGCATCTGCATGAAATGAAAGCCGAACTGGGTCTCGAAGACAGGCGAGATCGAATCCTCTGCCAACCTGAAGGCGAATTCGTCAAATTCAGGGACCATCTGGCCACGCTTGAAGAACCCGAGTTCGCCACCTTTCTTCGATGATCCGGGGTCTTCTGAATAAAGGATGGCCAACGCACGGAATCCTTCACCGCCCAGCACACGCTGGCGCAGTTCCTCTGCCTTGGCCTTCGACAGCGCCTTCTGCTCGGCAGTCACTTCTGGTCTTTTCATGATGCGCCCCAGCTCCAGCTCGGCATTGATATAGGGCAGGCTGTCCTTGGGAATGCCGTTGAAATAGTTGCGCACCTCGGCAGGGGTCACTTTCACATCGGCAGTGATCTTCTGCTGCATCCTTTGGGTGAGCAACTGATTCTCGATGAGCTCGCGGAACTCGTCCTTGATCTCCAGCATCGACTTCTCGTAGTATTCCTCCAATTTCTCCTGCGACCCCAACTGGGCTATGAAATAGTCGAGCCTGCGGTTCATCTCGTCCTCCACTTCGCTCTCGCCCACTTCCAGACTGTCCACCTTGGACTGATGCAGCAGCAGGTTGCCGAAGAGCAGTTCTTCGAGAATGATGCACCGGCTGTCGTCATTGGGCTCATAGCCCTGTGCCAGCATCTGCAGATACTGCGTCTCCAACTCCGATTGCAGCGTGATGTTGGCACCCACCACCGCAATTACACGGTCCAAGGGTTTCCGCTGTGCGTGGACAGCGACCGCCACCGTGGTGAGCAGGATGGTAAAGAGGAGGTTCCGAAAGTTCAATGCTCAGGGTTCAAAGTTGATGACCGGTTATCCCTTGTAGAAAGGTGGGCGCACCACCACGGCCTTGATGGCCTTGTCGCGGATGCTGATGAAGATCTCGGAGCCCACCTTGGCGTGCGCTGCTGCCACATAGCCCATTCCGATGGCCTTTTTCAACGAGGGCGACTGCGTGCCGCTGGTAACGGTGCCTATGCGGTCGCCACCCGCGTCCACAATGGGATAATCATGACGGGGAATGCCGCGGTCTATCATCTCAAAACCCACCAGCTTGCGTGCAACCCCCTGTTCCTTCTGCTTCACAAGAACTTCCCTGTCGATGAAATCCTTGTTGAACTTGGTGATCCAGCCCAGCCCTGCCTCGATGGGCGATGTGGTGTCGTCAATATCGTTGCCATAGAGGCAGAATCCCATCTCCAGACGCAGGGTGTCCCTTGCCCCCAGACCTACCGGTTTGATGCCGAAGGCCTCTCCGGCTTTGAAGACCGCGTTCCATATATGGTCGGCATGTCCGTTGTCGAAATAGATCTCGAAACCGCCTGCACCGGTATAGCCTGTGGCACTCACCACTATGTCGTCAATTCCGGCAAAACGGCCTTTTTTGAAAGTATAGTAGCCCATCTGGGCCAGCGGAATGTCGGTCAACGATTGCAGCGCAGCGGCCGCCTTGGGGCCCTGAACGGCCAAAAGGGATGTCCTGTCAGAGATGTTCTCCATTTCGACACCGAACGTGTTGTGCCCCGAAATGTGCGCCCAGTCCTTATCGATGTTCGATGCGTTGACCACCAGCATATAGGTTTCCCCGTCCATGCGATAGACCAGCAGGTCGTCCACAATTCCGCCCTTGCCGTTAGGCAGGCAGGAATACTGGATCTTGCCATCTGTGAGCGCGGCCGCATCATTGCTCGTCACTTTCTGGATCAGCGCAAGGGCATCCTTGCCCCTGAGGATGAACTCGCCCATGTGCGAGACATCGAAAACACCGACAGCGGTGCGGACGGTCTCATGTTCAATCAGCAGTCCCTCATATTGAAGGGGCATCTCATAACCTGCAAAGGGCACCATTTTGGCACCGAGCTTCCTGTGTGTCGCGTTGAGCGAAGTGAGTTTCATGTTCGATTTTTGCGGAGCGCAAACTTACGCCAAAAGGCGCTCGGACCGAGGGACGGTCGTTGCCTGCACAGACCTGCCATTGACAGGAACGGATTCGGGATCGGGGGCGGCCCATGGCAAAGGTGTTCTGTTGAATCCTATGTCCTGCCTGTAACTTTGAGCGCACCAACAACCGCCCCTGCCTTGACCACAGTTGTTTTCAGTCGCATTCCAACAGATCCGTTCAGGGTGCTCATCTGCCTGTTGCTTACGGCCTTTGCATTCGGCTGTGCAGGCAGCAGGAATTCGGTGCAGTCGCTGCAGCAACAGCCCTGCACGCCCGATCCCGATTTCCATGTCAGGTATCTTGGCACGGGGTGTTTCCTCATGGATTTCAAGGGCAACAAGCTGCTCACCGATCCATTTGTGAGCAATCCGCGTGCGCTGCGGACAGTGGCGGGAACCATCGGCACCGACACCGCATATCTGGACCGCCATCTGCACAAGGAGGATCTTCAGGGAGTGCGCATGGTCACTGCGGGGCACGCCCACTACGACCACCTGTTGGACCTGCCCTATCTCTGCTCGCACATCCCCACCGATGCAAGGCTGTGTGTGAACAGCACCGCAAAGCACATTCTGGCCAGCTATGGACTTGCGCAGCCGATCTGCATCATGGACAGCCTGAAGGGCGACAGCCTGACCGAAGGCCAGTGGGCCTATTCGGCAGACAGCTCGATCCGGGTCATGGCATTCAGTTCGCTGCATCCGCCACAGTTCATGGGCATTCACATCCTGAACGGACGCCTCACCGAGGACATGGTGGAGCGGCCCACCCGCATGCGCGATTGGCTGCAAGGCCGCACCCATGCATTCCTTGCCGATTTCATGGAGAATGGCAGACCTGCGCGCAGGATCTACTTCTCCTCGTCCATGGCACCTGCCCCATTCGGGCTGTTCCCTCCCAGACTATTGACCGAAAAATCGGTGGATGCCATCTTCATAGGGGCGTCTGGCGACCATGATGCGCACCGATACCCCCGCCCTATCATCGAACTGACGCGGCCCGCCAAGGTCTATCTGATCCATTGGGAAAGTTTCTTCCGCTCAAAGGACAGGAAGGCGCGGGCCATCAATCGCAACCGGCTCATACGGTTCTATAAGGAGACCAAGGCGATGGTGAATGACAGTGTTCCGGTGATCGTGGCCAGCCCGCTGAGGGCATATTGAGCGCTATCTGCGCACTGCGACACCCGCCACAATGGCACTGATGAACCCTGTGAAGAGCACCGCCATGGTGCTGAAAAGCACTTGGACGCCAGGCGAATAGATGCGCTCTGCGCTTGAGATGTGCCTGGCCTGCTCCTCGGCAGTTAGATCGGAGGCGGCCAGCCTTTCGACAAGCAGGGCCATCCGCTCACCGATAAGATAGTCGCCAAGGGTATTGAAGAGGACGAAGCCCAGCATTCCCACCAGCAGCGCGAATGCCGCCACGGCCTTGACCGATGTCTTGACGCGCGAGGGCATCTGCGATTCAAGGTCGCCCGCCCGCAGCCGGAGCACCGTGTAGAGCGGCACCATGGTGAGCACCACCATGCAGTTGGCAAACACCGAATAGGCCGCCACCTCAGAGAGTTCGGTGTAGGTGCGGAAAATAAAAACGTTCGCCATCAGGGCGATGGCGAACGCTATGAGAATGGCGTGGTAGGGTCTCACGGAAAGGGATCAGGCGCGCACCCTGACAAGTTGGGGGAAACGGGATTTTGCCAACTGGTAGGTGCCGAAGAGGGCCACTGTGAAGAACAGGTCGCCCATCAGGGAGTTGCGGAAGAACGGCAGACCGGCAGCATAGCTCTCGAAAAGCCCTGCGATGCCCGGAGCATACATTCCTCCATTGATCCAAACGGCCGCATTGGTGATGATGAAGAACAGCACAGAACCTGCCACCGCACCCACCATGGCATTCAGCATTCCGGGGCGGCTGCGCAGCAACTGCCCGATGCCCACCACCAGCACAAGGCTGAGATAGACGGCCCACATCGTGTCGTGCAGGCCTATGAGCAGATCGGAAAGCAGCATGATGACCAATGGCGCGGCAAAGGCGGCAAGGCGGTTGCCCAACATGGCACCTCCGAACAGCGCAATGGCAGCAACGGGCGAAAAGTTCATGGGAAGGATGCCCGACACCCGAAGTGCCGCAGCGATCAGAAGCAGGGAGATGATGAAGATGTTCCTGTTGTTCATCAGAATGGAAGTTTGAAGAGAAGATTCGAGGTCTGCAAATGTATCGACAAACCTCAGGGTTTCAATTTGCGGTGCCTGCGGATGAAATCGCCCACCTGATCGATCTCCAAACGCTTGGCGATGATCTTCTTGTCCTTGTCGAGCAGATAGATGACGGGGGTGCTGTAGATGTCATAGAGATACTTGTAGGCGGTCTTCTGCTCGGGGTCGCTCACGTTAATCCAGTTCAGTTCCTTGTCCTTGATGAAATCCAGCCACACCTGTTTCTTGTCCTCGGTCTGGGTTCCGACCGCATAGATGCCCAGATTCAGTTCGTCCTTGTTCATGTCATAGAACTCCTTGACCTTGGGCGTCACCTTTTTGCAGTGCCCGCACTCCGGATCCCAGAAATAGGCGATGGTGTAGTCGGCCTTCACCTTGTGCAGCTCGTGCCATTGCCCATCGGCACTCTGCATCCTGAGGTTGGGGGCCACCTTGCCGATGAGCGACCAGTCGAGCTTCTGGGCACGCTCACCGATCTTGGCCACGGTGGCCGAATCGGCCCAGTACGCCTCGCCCGTCATGTAATATCTCTTGGCCATGTGTACGAACACCGCGTCCATGCCCATCTGCTTCGAGGTCTCGAAGTTCTGGGTGACCCAATAGACCACATACTTGAACAGGTCGTTGTTGGCCCTCGCCTTCTCTATCAGCATGTCGGCCTCACGGTTGATGGTGTCGGGGATCTGGTAGATGGTGCGGGTCATGAACTGCTCCAGCTTGCCATGGAACACCGGTGTGCGGATGAGTCGGCCGTCCGTAAAATCGATATTGTCCCAGTAGTGCTGTTTGAAATAGCGGTACTGGAAAGTGCTGTCGATGGCCCCGTTCTCCAACTTGGGCGGATCGGGCACCTCCACATCCTTCGATGCAAGGAACACCTTGGTCATGAAGGCCTCTGAATTCTTGCTGATGAACCCGTTCTTGAATTCCTTCACCTCGGCATCTACCTTGCCCAGTTTCGCCTTCAGCTCCTTGAACTCAGGGGCTTCGGTGTATCCTGTGCTGTCGGCCTTCTGCAGCTCAGCGATGCGGTCGGTCCAAGGCTTGGTCTCGTCCTTTTTGGTGTTGATGAATTTCAGGTAGTCATAGAAATCCTTGTTCTCCTTGCTGCCTGTCACCTTCATGCTGGCAATGGGCCTGTCGAGCGAGGTCTCCATCCTGAAATGCTGATGGTCATCGACCACCACCTCGAAATACTTGTTGTCGGGCGGCATCACCACAATGTAGATGCCCTGATCGAGCGCCTCGGTGCCTTGGAATGTGAATGCGCAGTTGACATCGGCACGGGTGCTGTCCTTGATATACTGCTTGTTGCCATAATAATAGGCGAGGATGATGTTGCCCTGGGCACAGCCGTCCACTTTGAAATCCAACCGGTGACCGGGTTTCACTTCGCTCTTCTGTGCCGGTGCGCATTGCACCATCAGCAGGACGGTGAGCAGACTCCAAGTAATTCTCATCATTTTCCTTTCACTTTAGGTTCGGCCTGCGAAATTAGAAAATCGTCAGGGTCGCATCCGACCAATTACTGCTCAAAGTCTTGTGTGGAACCAGTCGAGCGTTTCCGAACGGACGTGCTCCAGTGTCTGGCCTGTCCAGCCATGTCCTTGGCCTGTGAGGGTGATCAGACTGTTCTCCGCCCCCAGCATGTCCAACTTCAGTTTCATGCGTTGGCCCACCAAGTATGGCACAATATCGTCCACCGTGCCATGGACGATGAGGGTCGGGGGCACATCTGCATGAGCGCGGTGCTGAGGCGATGCCTCGCGATAGAGGGCAGAGTCGGCAGCTGTGGTCAAAGTAGTTCCCGTATAGATCCTGAACATGTCGGTCGCCCCATTGATGGCCAACTGGTCGGGGTCGAGGAAGTCGACAGGGCCGGCCCACGAAGCGCAGGCCTTGATGCGGCCGTCCGAATTGAGCGTGTAGGCCGCCTGAAGTGCAAGATGCCCACCAGCGCTGTGACCCACA
Source organism: Flavobacteriales bacterium (assembly GCA_021739625.1). Classification (GTDB taxonomy): domain Bacteria; phylum Bacteroidota; class Bacteroidia; order UBA10329; family UBA10329; genus UBA10329. The sequence continues at coordinate 9,159 of JAIPBJ010000112.1, forward strand.
AGGCCGAAGCGTGTAGGAGACACCTGCCACAGGCCTGACTTTGAAACAATATGGTCGATGGCCGCGCGCACATCGTTCGGAATGTCGGGATGGCCTATGCCTGCGAGTTCAGAGGCATAGCGGTAGTTGATGGTGGCACAGGCGATGCCTTCTGCGGCATACTGGGCAATATCATCAGCGAAGACACTCTTGTCTCCGAACACCCAGGCCCCACCGTGGATGAAAATGACCACCGGGGTCGTAGTGTCCCGCCCGGCAGGCAACGCCACATCCATCCTATGGCGCAGTCCACTTCCATAACTCATTTCGATCAGGGTCTGCTGTTGGGCCGCATCGAGATCGTCCTCCTGCAATTGCTCGCAGCCGGCTGTCAGCATAGCGATGACAAACAGGAAAAACGCAGGTATGTGTCTCATGATGAATGACCGCTGTTCCCCCCCCTATTTGGCCCTGCTTTCGTCAAATTTCCTTCTCACCTCGCCTGCAATGGGAATCTTGTTGCCATCCTCGTCTATGCGCACAAAGACGATCTGGGTGGTGCAGACCACCACCTCCTCTTCGGTGTAAACATTGTAGCGCTTCGCCTGAATGCTGAGGGCGATGGAGGTGGTGCCCATAGACACGGCCTCGCCATAGATGTTGATGGTGTAGCCGACCTTCACTGGTTTCTCGAACAGGATCTCGGTCATCTTGCGGGTCACCATTCTGGGTGTCTTGCAGATGCGGTTGGCCATGGACACTGCCGCCTCGTCTATCCACGACAGCATGATCCCTCCGAACAGGTTGCCGTGCACGCCAAGGTCTTTGGTCATGCACACTTTGGTCATCAACAATTCCATGTATCTATGATTAACGATGAGCGGTCGGCAGGCGCGGGCGGGTCAGAGTTTGCGGCCCTTGGCCACCTTGGTGTCGCGGTCCACCTTGTTGAGGACCGACTTGTCGATGAGCAGGCGGCTGTTGAACCCCCTTACAAGCGTGAACACCTTGCCCTCATAGTCCAGCTTGCCCACCTTGTTGCCCTTCTCGGTGGTGACCCATTCCTTGGCGGCTATCTTGAAATGGCTGCCCTCGGTGACCACCCCGTTCCTGCGGTCCACCAGAAACACGATCGCATTGTCGTTGCCCTTGTCGAAGCTGATCTTGAGGGTCTTCTCATCGTGCATCTCGCAGATGCCGGGCGTGTTGCGCGGAATGATGACCTCCTCCACCTGCTTCCCGTTCTGGATCTTGATGCGCCCCTTCTCCACACCGAACTCCTCGTTGGACATCTGGCGCACCAGCAATATCTCCTCCGAATTGTAGAACTGAAGCTGGGTGACCGCTATGCTGGCCTTTTCGACCTGCATCTTGGTCTCTACCGTGAAATACATGCGGCTGGTGGAACACGCGCTGAGCGTAGCAGCGCTGATCAGAAGTAAAATGGCATTTCTCATGGTGTGGGGATAAGGACAGCCGCGAAGTTCCAACAATTGTACCACAACTGCGCGCCAAAAAAACCAAGAGCCCCCCCGTCCCCGCCTCCCGGCCATTTCCCTGTCGGTAGGCCGTTACGGCAAGGCGGGGCGTTGATCCGGGATTCCTGAACGGAACGTCCGCATTCCAAAATGGAACGTCCGCATTCCAAAACGGAACGTCCACTTTCCAAAACGGAACGCCTACTTTCCAAAACGGAACGTCCACTTTCCAAAACGGAACGTCCACTTTCCAAAACGGAACGTCCGCTTTCCAAAACGGAACGTCCGCATTCCAAAATGGAACATCCGCTTTCCAATATGGAAAGTTTTGATCGGTCTGGGAGTGTCGGCTCCGCCTTAAGGAAGTGTGGCTCCGCCTTGCGGCAGGGCGCTACTCCGCATCCGGGTCTTCGCCCGTGTTGCGCGTGGCCACATAAGCGCTCCATTTTTCGAGCAGCGCGGCCATGTCGGGGGCAAGCGCACTGTCGAAACTCAGGCGCTGGCCCGTTGTGGGCTGCACAAAGCTGAGGGTCTTGGCATGGAGGCCCTGGCGGGGCATCAGTTCGAAACAATTGGTGATGAACTGCTTGTACTTGGCGAAGGTGGTGCCTTTCAGGATCTCATCGCCCCCATAGCGCGCATCGTTGAACAGCGGATGGCCAATGTGGCGCATGTGGGCGCGTATCTGGTGGGTGCGGCCGGTCTCAAGCTTGCATTCGACCAGCGTCACATAGCCGAAACGCTGAAGCACACGCCAGTGGGTGACGGCATGCTTGCCATGTTCGCCATCGGGAAACACGTCCATCTGCAAGCGGTTCTTGAGCGAACGGCCAATGTGTCCCGTGACGGTGCCGCTGTCCTCCGCAAAATCGCCCCACACCAGGGCGTTGTAGAGGCGCCCGGTGGTGCGGTCGAA
>JAIPBJ010000113.1 GCA_021739625.1 Flavobacteriales bacterium
AGCATGGCACGCAACCGGGCATCGCCCTCCACGATATAGGGCCGGGCAAACTCAGCGGGCCATGCGGTCTGCTGCATGAATGCCGCTGTGAGGGCCCTGTCCTCCACCTCCGCCCCGGCAGCATAGAAATTGAGCAGGCCATCGAATCCGATACCGTGGGTGGAGAGCAGGAAGCTGTCCACCGGGATGTCTTCCTGAAGGGAGCCGCTGGTTCCGAGGCGGATGAGCCGGAGGGCGGTGTGGGTGGCCTTGGGCGTCCGTTTTTCGAGATTGATGTTGACAAGGGCATCCAACTCGTTGAGCACGATGTCGATGTTGTCGGTGCCGATGCCTGTGGAGACCACCGACAGCTCTGTGTTGCCGATGCGTCCTGTGTGGGTCAGGAACTCGCGGTTCTGACGTATGTGGAGCACCTTGTCGAAATGTCGGGAGACCTTGGCCACACGGCCTGGATCGCCCACCAACACTATGGTTTGGGCGATGTGATCGGGCCTGAGGTTGAGGTGATAGATGCTTCCATCACCATTGAGAATAAGCTCTGACCCAGCAATGGGATCTGACATGTGATTGTAGTTATCTTCGCGACCTCAAAGCTATATCTATGAACAATAAGGACAATCCGGGCATCGTACTTGTGCCGCTCGATTTTTCGGAGCAGTCTCTGATCGCGCTGGAGCAGGCGGCCAGCCTTTGCCGCACGTTTCACAGCGACCTGCATGTGCTGAGCGTGATCGAGGACGATTTCTCGTTGCGCAGACTGTTCGGTGACACCGACCATTCGCAGCTCATCGCCCAACTGAAGGACAAACTGAATGGGCTGATAAAGGAGAAAAGTGTGGCCTTCGGTGTGCCCATCACCCCGCACGTGGAATTGGGCACCATCTATGAGCAGATCGTGAAGAAGGCCACTGAGCTGAACGCCACGCTGATCGTGATGGGCACCGCAGGCACCAGTTCGTTGAAGAAGAAATTCATCGGTTCCAATGCCCTGAGGGTGGTTCGCGAATCGCGGGTACCGGTGATCACAATCAAGGGCAAACATCACCGCAAGGGCTGCCAGAACATCATTCTTCCGCTCGACCTGACCAAGGAGACCAAGGAGAAGGTGGCCAAGGCGATAGAGTTCGCCAAGCGTTTCGGGTCTGTGATCCGTGTGGTGTCGGTGCTCATGACCAACGATGAGTTCGTGGTGAACCGCCTGACGCGTCAGCTCGATCAGGTGAAGAAGTCCATCGAGGGAAGTGGCGTGGACTGCACCGCAGAGATCGTGCGCGACACCAAGGGTTCGAACACGCTGGCCGAGAGCATTATCGACTATGCCGCCAAGAGCAAAGGCGACCTGATCATGATCATGACCCAGCAGGAGCTCGAATTCACGGACTATTTTATCGGCTCATCGGCACAGGGGGTCATTGATGGCTCGGACATCCCTGTGCTCAGCATCATCCCATCGCCCAAGAAAGACACCACCTCATTCGTAAGACCCTATTAACAAACCTACCCATGAAAAAGGAATTCAAGATCAAGAGAATAATTGTTCCCACAGACTACTCTGCCACGGCTTCGGTGGCATTGGACCATGCCATTGACATGGCCAAGAAATTCGGTGCCAGCCTTGCGCTGATCCACGTGTTGGAGGAAGGGGCCTACGCGGGCATCTTCTCGCCCAGCGAAAAGACCGAGTATGTGCTGCGCGAAAAGGCGCAATTGCATCTTCAGGAGGAAGCGAACAAATTGGAGAAGAAGCATGGCATCCACGTATCGCAGGAAGTGCGGTCGGGCCGCATCTACGATCAGATCATCGAGGCCACGAAAGAGGCAGATGGCGACCTGATCATCATGGGCACGCATGGTGTGGCCGGATGGGCGGAGTTCTTTGTGGGCAGCAATGCCTTCCGTGTTGTGACGCAGTCGGCATGTCCGGTGCTGAGCATTCAGGGCTACACCAAAGGCCATGGCTTCAAGCACATCATCCTGCCGCTCGACCGCACCCCTGAGACACGCCAGAAGGTGCGCTATGCCGCTGCACTGGCCAAGAAATACGGTTCCACCATCCACCTCGGTGCCATGCTTTTGGAAGACACCCCTGAGATCCGTTTCGACTTTGAGAAGAAGGTGAAGCAGATCACCGATTATCTCGACCGCGAGGAGATCGCCCACGAGGAGAACATATTGATCGGTGAGAATCTGGCCACGATGGCGATGAACTATGCCGAGTCGAAGAAAGGCGACCTGATGGTGATCATGACCGAGCAGGAGTATAACCTCACCGGATTTCTGGTAGGCCCCTATGCCCAGCAGATCGTGAACCATTGCAGGATTCCGGTCCTCAGCATATCGCCTGAGGAAGGCAAGGGATTCACGTTCCATTGACCGCGTTGCTGCGGGCCATCGGTAGGGCGGCATTGCCAGCACTGCTATGGTCGGGCTGCAACACTTCGGACCCCTGTCAAAGCGTGTCGTGCCTCAACTATGGCCTGTGTGCCGATGGCACCTGTGTCTGTGTGGGCGGCCATGAGGGCGAGCAATGCCAGCTGTTGATACGCGACAGGCTTACCGGTGTTTATGAAGGTCAGGAGGTCTGCACCAATGTGGCGCCCTACACCTATCCGCTCTTCATAGCCGATGGCACTGACGGGGCCGCGTCCATCATCATCGGCAATTTCGCGAACCGTGTCATCGGGGTCAAGGCCAATATCCAAGGCGATGGCATTGTGATCCCCGACCAGACGATTCAGGTGCAGAGCGGCAACGTGCAGGTGGAAGGCAGCGGCATCATTGGCGACAGCACGCTGTTCTTCTATTTCACACTGGAGGACGGCAATGGGAGTTTCGAGTGCAATCTCACCATTCCCATGCATTGAGCAGCGGTACGGGCACTGTTCATTTCCCTGAACGGGGATGGAATTGGATGATGCTGTCGCGCAGATATTCCCTGTCCATGTGGGTATAGATCTCGGTGGTGGTGATGCTCTCGTGCCCCAACATCTCCTGCACCGCCCTTATGTCGGCCCCGCCATCGATGAGGTGCGTGGCAAAACTGTGGCGCAGGGTGTGTGGGCTGATGGTCTTTCTGATGCCAGCGTCTGCGGCCGCCTTCCTCACGATATTGAACACCATGACCCGCGACAGGGCGGCACCACGGTTGTTAAGGAACACGTGATCCTCAAAGCCCTTCTTCACCGACCTGTGAATGCGCACCTCGCTGATGTAGCCGCTGATGCGCTTGGCGGCCATGGATCCGAGGGGCACCAGGCGCTCCTTGTCGCCTTTGCCCACTATCTTGAGGAAACCTTCGTTGAAATAGATGTTGCTTATGCGCAGTCCTGTGAGCTCTGATACCCGAAGACCTGAACCATAGAGTGTTTCGAGAATGGCGCGGTTGCGTTCACCCTCCTGACTGCTGAGGTCGATGCGGTCGATCATGGCCGCCACCTCATCGGGATTGAGCGTGTCGGGCAGCCTCCTGCGCAGCCTTGGGGTCTCGAGAAGCGATGCGGGGTCGTCCTCCATCATATCCTCAAGCAGCATGTAGCGGTAGAACGTGCGGATGCCCGACACCATCCTGCCCTGCGATGCGGGAGCAAGACCGATGTCGGCCAAGTGCCGCACGAACTTGCGCAACAGGTCGGTGGTCATGGCCTTGGGTCCCGGACTTCCCGGCAATTCCTCGGCAAAACGCTGAAGGTGCCCCAGATCGCGCAGATAGGCCTCCACGGTGTTGGCCGCCAGCGACCTCTCCAGCCTGATGTATGTCTTGAATCCTCTGGTGGCCCGGTCCCAACGCATGGCCGAAAGTTAGTGTATCGGTGAACGGATTCCCTTCCGCAGCGCAGCGAATGCACAGCGGTGAAAAAGCAGTACAAGACGAATACTGAGCCCACCTGTTGGAAGGGAGGAACTTCACGATGCCATTTCCAGATATTTCCCATCCCCGACCATCCGTCCCTATTTTCGCCCGACCATTGGATACTGTCCTACAGCTGAGACCTAGGCAACGGGCAGTATTCCGGAACGAAACAATAACAGGACCGCTACATCAGACCGGCCATGGAACCATTACGCCTGCTCATCCTCAACGGCCCGAACCTCAATCTTCTGGGGCAGCGCGAGCCGGGCGTCTATGGTTCGGAGTCATTCGGGGCCTATCTCGAAAAACTGCGGTGTGCATTCCAAGGCATACGGTTGGACCATCATCAGAGCAATGTGGAGGGCGAGCTGGTGAACGCGCTGCAAGATGCCGCGCACAGCTATGACGGGGTGATATTCAATGCCGGAGGCTACACCCACACCTCCGTGGCGCTGCGCGATGCCGTGGCGGCCATACACGTTCCTGTGATCGAGGTACACATCTCCAACATCCTCAGCAGAGAGGAGTTCAGGCACACTTCGCTGCTCACGGGCGTGTGTGTGGGAATGGTGTCCGGCTTCGGTCTCGACAGTTATCGACTGGCCGTGGAAGCCTTCAGAATGAAGCTGGGTCAAGATCGCTGAACCGCTTGCGGCCGCGCAGATAATACTGACGTACCACGCTGTGCGAATAGACTCCGGGCAGCGTTGGATATGCCCCTCCCCGCTTGCGCCATGTGTTCAGCAGGCGGCCATAGAAGGCGAAATGGGCATTGAAAACCGCTTTGAAATCGCCTGCCTGACCCGACATCAGGAACCTGATGGCGGCCACACCGTCCAATGTCATCCGGACGAACAGCACCGGTAGCACACTTCTGGCGGGCAGGTTCTTAAGCAACAGTTCCAACCCGTTGCGGAAATTGAGGAAGGTCTTGCGGGGACTGCTTCTGTGCAAAGTGCCCCCTCCCACGTGATAGACCACCGAACGTGGCTCTGCCCAGATTGAAAATCCCATGCGCTGCAACCGCCAGCACAGATCGATCTCCTCCATGTGGGCGAAGAAGTCGGCATCGAGGCCGCCCACTTGGCGGAAGGCGCTCATGCGCACGAACATGCAGGCGCCAGTGGCCCAGAAGACGGGACAGGCCTCGTCATACTGCCCGTGGTCGGGCTCCAAAGTGTCGAACAGGCGGCCCCGGCAGAACGGGTAACCCCAATGGTCGATGAATCCGCCCGAAGCGCCTGCATACTCGAACCGGCCACGGTCATTGAAATCCAACAATTTTGGCTGGCAGGCCGCAATGGAGCTGTCCGAGTCCATGCGTTCGACAAGTGGGATGAGCCAACCGGGCGAGACCTCCACATCGGAGTTGAGCAGCACGGCATAAGGCTCGGCAATGTGCTCCAATGCGCGGTTGTAGCCGCCCGCATAGCCGAAATTCCCACCGGTCTCAATAATCCTCACATCGGGATGATGGGCCTGCACGTAGGCCACAGAGCCGTCCGTACTGCCATTGTCGGCCACATACACAAGGCCGTGGTCACGGCTGTTCTCCACCACATTGGTCAGGAACTGCTGCAAGAAGGCCTTGCCGTTCCAGTTCAATATCACCACCGCTACCCTCATGTGCTGCAAAGATGGCGGGATTGTCGGAATGCGGAGGATCAACGCGGGTTGTTGTAGTACTGCAATGCACGGCTGCCATGATGGGTGCGGCCCCGCTCCTCGTCCAGATCGCTGTTGGGCTCGTTGCGCTTCTGCAGGTCGAAGTGCCAGCGTGCGTTGTAAAGCTCATTGTCGGCATCTGAATGCAGCAGTTGGAACTCGCCTGCGCCTGTCATGTTGGCAAAGACGAATCTGCGGTTGTTCTGCGGAGCATTCAACATGCGGTTCTCCAAGCGGTAGTAGTGCCATATCTCATAGGGATATGTGTTGGGTTCGAAATAGCTCGGGGACATGGCATCGGGCGGGCCATATTGGAGATAGACACGGCCTCTGTCGGTCTCATATCCGATGGTGAGGTTGTTGCTGTAGGATGCGTTGACCTTATTCACCTGTCCGAGATATTTCTCCCATTCCGTTGCCGCATTGTCAGGGTATCTGCGTATCCAGAAATTGTAGAGGTACCGCTTCATCATCTCGGCATCGTTATAGTTGACGCGCCTGTTGATCTGCGAGATCTCTTTCTGCGTGGCGATCGGAATGAGGCAGCGCACATGATGTTTCAGTTCCTCAACACGGTTGTAAGAGGCCACAAATGTGGCGCTGAGGTCAAGGATGCCACTGTTGTCCATGGAGTCTTCCACTGCATGGGCCACCTCAACAGGATTACTGCGCTGAAAGAAGAATTTGCCTCCGTCCAGCAATTCGTTCTTCTTGTCGCGCACCTCCACCACGATATTGTAGTTGCCGCTCGGAAGATGCTTGATGGGAAATGAGTGGAGTACCGGGATGACAGGTGTACCTGCGCGCTTGAAATACTGCCTGAGATTGCCGGCCAGACTGCCGTCATCTGCATTCTCGACCAAAATGTTGACAAGCAGTTCACCGTCCGTCCCTACTTTCTTGTCGGTGTTGTAAACTTCAAAATAGAAGGTCAGTTCCTCCTTTGTCCTCGGAAAGAAACTGCTGGTATAGGGCACAAGGTCGAAACCTGCCTTGGTGAGCATGTTGGGCACTGTGGCCTTGGTGTAGGTGTTCACAAGTTGAATGTCTGACAACTGTACCGCACGTCCTTTCGAAACGATGGTCACTTCCTGAATGACGCGTGCGGGTTGCGCCTCCCTCCTGTTCACGTCATGGATGGTGATGTCCAGCTCATAATGCCCGTCCTTGAGCGGAATGCGCTGCTGGTCGATGAAATCGGCCATCTGCCCTTGTTCCAAAAGCGGACCCTTCACGCGATAGGCATCCTCAAACACCACGGTGCTGCCCTTGCTCACCTTCATGATGATGGCCACCTCAGAATAGGTCCTTCCAGCCCCGCCCTCCACTGTTGCCAATGAATTGCCCTTGAGCAGCAGGTAGGTTTCGATATAGGCGCTCTCGGAAGGGGCCACGAAACGTGCCAGCCCCAACTCGGCACGGATGTCTGACAACTGCGCCACACAGGCCGTGGCGGTCATCACAAGCAAAGCTGCAAGCAGATTCTTTTTCATGCCATAAAGGTATCCTTTACCCTTTTGTCCTCATAACCAATGTCTTGACAAAATTGCCGAATTATTGCAGTCCGGACCGATCGAACATCTTACTTTTGCCGCTGGAGAAGTGGCAGAGTGGTCGATCGCAGCTGTCTTGAAAACAGCCGTACTGAGAGGTACCGGGGGTTCGAATCCCTCCTTCTCCGCCACCTGAATCCGATCCCGGAGCCACATCGGTTCCGGGATTTTTTTTGAGCTGAAATGAAAAGGACGACCTTGGTACTTGGGGCAAGCACGAATCCGGCCCGCTATTCATACATGGCCATCCAAAAGCTGCGGCATTACGGCCATACTGTCATTGCCATCGGCCCAAGGGAAGGCACAGTGGCTGATGTGGCCATCACGCTGCAATGGCCTGTGGAAGGAGTGGACACGGTGACGCTGTACATAGGCCCATCGCGGCAGCCGGAGTACTATGACCGTGTCATCGCGCTTCGGCCACGAAGGGTGATCTTCAATCCCGGAACAGAGAATGACGGATTCGCCATGCTGCTGCGCGAAGCAGGCATAGTCACCGAAGAGGCCTGCACGCTGGTGATGTTGGGTGCAGAGACATATTGACAGAGAAGACGGGGGAAGAACCCCGACTCGCCAAAAAAGAAATGACCCCGGAACCGATGCGGTTGCGGGGTCATTCCCATTTCTATGCGAACATCCGCCTATTGCAGTACCACTCTGGTAGTTCTTACGGCATCTGAGGTCTGCAATTCCAACATGTAAACCCCTTTGGCAAGGCCAGATGCATCAATGCTGTGACGGCCCGCATTCAACGAGCGATGGAGCACCACACTCCCTGAAACGTCCATCATGCGTAGGATGATGCCATTTCCCACCTCCTGCGGAACGACCACATCGAAAAGACCGTTGGAAGGATTGGGAAAGATGGATGCCGAGGCCAGAGCATTGTCATCCATTCCCACCACGCCTACATTCACGGTCACTTCGGTACGGGCACTGGTACAAATGCGTTCTTCGCTCTCCACTTCCCAATCATAGAAGTAATAGTAGTATTCGGGCGTTCCGGTGTTGGCCCCTGTGATGGCACCCAGACCACCGAGGTCATAAGGGAAATTGAGTGTGGTGCCCACTCCATCACGCCACAGGCCATGGTTGTTGGAGGAGACACGCATGCGATAGCCGGTGCCCGGCTGCACGGTCCAATCGAGCTGCACACGCGATTCACCGTTGGGAATGTTGTAGGTGCCGCTCTGCAGGGTCTGACCATCAGCGGTCTGAAGGTAGATGTCGCGGTCTCCGGCCCCGTTCGCATAGGTCTTCACCGAACGGATGATGAATGGCTCAGCAGCATCGAACATCAGGTAGAAACCTGTGCTGTTGTGGGTCTGACCCGTGGAAGGGGAATTGCTGACCTTGCCTCCATAAAAGGTGTCGCCACCATAAGTAACGGTCTGCTCCACATAGAACGAAGTCGTCTCGGTGACGGTCGGAGTGGTGAAGGCAGCACCAGTGCCAAGCACTGTGCCACCGGTGGCGGCATCATACCACACCAGGGCATCGCCTGTCGCAGACAGGTCGGCAGTGCCGGCCACAGGAATCCAGACCTCGGTCTCGGCCACTGATGGGGCCGGAGCGGCAAGCACCTCGACCAGCAACGTCTGTGACATGAAACTCTCGCATGCCCCTTGAATGGTGACAGAATAGGAACCTCCTTGAGTGACTTCGATGCTCTGCGCCTGACCACCGTTGCTCCATGTATAGCCGAGGGCCGGGTCAGAGGTCAACGTGACAGACTCTCCCTCACAGAACTTCAGCTCGCCACTTGCGGTGATGTTCGGGGTCTCGTCAGGAGCTACCTGCACATGGATGGCCGCTGAGGTGGCGAAGCAGCCCGAGGTATTGTCCGTCACCGTAACCATGTAGGTATCCTCGGTGTCGATGGTGATGTTCTGACCAATGGCACCCGTGCTCCACGAATATGAATAATTCTGCCCTTCAGGGGCGTTGAGCGTCAATGTCTGTCCTTCGCAGAGCACCGTGGGCCCGTTGCTTGTCACGAAAACGTTCTGCATCACACATTCATCCTCAATGACGGTGATGAACTGGTTGGGTTCAGGATTCATGATGGTGTGGGTGATCCCTGAAGGGAATGTCACTACGGCATAGTCAATGTCTGTGGCCTGTCCGATGCCGAAATGCTGGGTCAGGGTGTTCACAATGCCATAGCTTTCACCGGTACGCACCTCACGCACCTGCACGCCCCACGTGCCATACAATTTCACCTTGGCGCCTACTGCACTCCTGTTGCTCACTGTGCCGACCATGTCGAAAGCGATCCAGTTGTTGGCATTGCCATCATTGGCCCAAAGGGCGTTGGGTGTGCTGCTTGGGGTGGTATAGCTGGTGCCATAGGAACCATAGATGTCCAAGAAACCATCGTGGTTAAGGTCTCCGATGGCGAAGGAATGCAGGTTGGACTCGAAAAGGCCATTCACCTGTGTGAAGGTCCTGTCGCCATTGTTGTGGTAGAACCGATGGCCGTTGCCAGTGACAATGATGTCCACGAAACCATCGTTGTCGAAGTCGCGCATAATGCCCTGCAACGGGAATCCGATCATGTTGCTGATGCCGCTGTTCGCGTAGATGTCCACAAACTGGCCGTTCTGATTCTCCAGAAGCATCGGTGCCACATCGTGGTTGGTCATGAAGATATCGAAGTCACCATCGTTGTCAATATCCTGAAAATCAGATGTCCAACTCTGTGCGCCTATACGAAGGCCGTATGCTGCACCATTCTCCGTGTAATTGTTGCTGCCATCGTTCTCATAGAGCACATTGATCCTGCGATGGTCTGTGGGGTCGTTCACATTCTGACGGCATTTGCTGATATAGAGGTCGATGTCGCCATCATCATCGAAGTCCGTCCAAGTGCTTCCATAGTTGCCTGACCCATCGCCCTGAAGCGGTGTCATGTCGATCATGGCTGTTCCGGTATAGGTGAAATTACCGCTGCCGTCATTCTGCCAGATGCCGCTCACATCCGTGTCGGCACAGCCGAAATAGTCCAGGTCGCCATCATTGTCGATGTCGGCAAGATTGGATCCCTGAAGAAAGAGGTTGTAGCCAGCAAGGGTGCTTTGGGTGTAGGTCGTGCCGTTGGCATTGGCCTTGGCATATCTCACCCCATCGAAATTGCCTCCACTCAGCACATCGGCAAAACCGTTGTTGGTCACATCGCCCACCACCATGCTCCACGCATTGGTGTTGGAGGTGTTGCCCACATTGAGCGAGGACCAGATTCCGTTGCGCCCCTGATACTCCAATTTCAGATTGCGGGCGGCATCAAGGACAATGATGTCATCGAGCTTGTCGCCATTGGCATCCTGCACAGCGTTCGGACCGCCACTGTACATGGTGGCATCGGTGAGGTCGCTGACCTTGTTGGTGAAAGAGATCTGGGCCTGCACTGCTTGTGTACAGACAAGGCACAGCAGCGCCTGAGGTAGGAGTTTTTTCATCTGAGGGTTTAAACGGCCCGAAATGTAGGCAAATCACTTCGCCACAGATGCGTAGTGAAATACATTTCAGGAACCTCCTAAAGACCTGTTCAATCACTCAAGTTAGCAACGAATTCCGCGCTCCACTCGCCATCAATGGCAGCAGAGACGATACCGCCCGCAAAACCTCCGCCCTCGCCACAGGGATACAGCCCTTTTATCTGCGGATGTTGACCATCGGCACCACGCGGAATGCGCACAGGCGATGAGGTTCGGCTTTCGATGGCCACGGCCACGGCCTCTTGGGTCAGATAGCCGCGCATCTTGCCGCCAATGGTGCGGAATCCATCGCGCAGCCTGCCCACCATGTTGGCGGGAAGTTCCTGTGCCAGATTGACGGAGACCGTGCCCGGCTGGTAGCTGTTGGTGGGCAGCGAACGGCTCGTTTTTCCGGCCACAAGGTCGGTGAGGCGTTGAGCGGGGGCGGCCTGCGAACTTCCACCAAGCGTGCAGCACAGCCGCTCCAAATGCTCCTGATACTTCATGCCCGCCAACGGGCCGAAATGCGCAAAGTCGCGATAGTCCTCCGGCTGCACAGGCACCACAATGCCCGAATTGGCGAAGGGATTGTTGCGCTTCGAGGGGCTCCATCCGTTGGTCACCACCTCGCCCGGACTTGTGGCGCATGGCGCGATGATGCCGCCCGGACACATGCAGAACGAATAGACCCCACGGCCACGCACCTGCTCCACCCAACTGTAGGCGGCCGGGGGCAGCATGTCGCACTGCGCACCATGATACTGAATGCCGTTGATGAGTTCCTGCGGATGCTCTACCCGCACACCCATGGCAAAGGGCTTGGCCTCCACCAGCATT
>JAIPBJ010000114.1 GCA_021739625.1 Flavobacteriales bacterium
GGGCGATGAGGAGGGCACGCAATCCTACAACGAACCGCAAAACCTGTATATTCCGTAGAATTCAGTCAATCACCAGCTCTGCTATCCGGTGATTCGTGATCTGATGACGGATCACATAGGAGGACACACTGTATTTATGTGCGATCAGATCAACATCCTCTTCATATAGAATAGCACGTGTCACATCTGCCCGCAGCAACTCTGATGGCACAAGGAATTCTGCTGCAAAGGCCCTGCTCTCTTTCTGGGTTTCTGTTCTTGCAGAGGTAATGACCCTTCTCGTACTCTTGCCACCAATGAGAAACTCATACAGTCCTCTGCAGAAATTGAACTTCTGCTGATCCGAATGCTCTCCCTGCCTAAGCGCAATAACAGGCATGTCGGCACTATTGACAGCAACCGCTCCGCTGATAGGGATATTGAAAGTGCGTTGAACGACAAGACTGTCAGCATCCTTTTCACCGAGGCTCAGGGCCTCAAGAATCTCCAAATGAGAACCGAACACGTCTTTGCCATGCCCGTTCATCTGTTCTCTCAATCCCCGGGCAAATGCATAGCCCATCTTCCAAGGCTCCACATCGTGTCTGCGAATCCCTTTGTTTACCCTGTCCTTGATGCCTGAAAGCCTTATCACGTTCTGCGATACGGAATCGATCTCTTCAAAGATCCCAACGAGTTCATTGGTCTGTCGCAGAATCGATCTGCCATCCGCAACAGCAAAGAACTCGTCCCGCAATATGCCAGTTCCTATTTTATCTGCGGCTTCAATCAACTCATCCTGACCTGATTCGTCCATAGAATAGGGGTCCAGCCCCAGACCTGCCGCTACAAGACAGAAATCCCGCTCTTCCCGGTCGGCCGAAAGAACTGAATCCCATTCCGTCTGAAGTGCGCTGTTTTTAATCCCTCGGTCAGAGAGACGGTCTGTGACTGCATTGATGAACCGTTCCAGTTCCTCGGTCACCTGCTGGGCATCACAATAGCCCATCCCACTTTCTATGAAACGCACCTCTTGGAACTCGAGATGTCCCGCTTGCCATTCCAACTTCACTTCCGAAGCACCCATCGGCAGAATTGACAGGTCTGGAAGAGAGAACCCCTCTTGCGCAGCACGCAGATTGTGCCGTTTCCAAAAACTTTGAAGGCCATTGGACTCCATCCTGCCTGCGGCCCCCTGCATTTCAGCGCGCAGATGCCACCAGTTGTAGGTAAGCCACTCGGCCAATGGGTACAAAGGCATCTGCACAGATTCTCGGATGCTGTTCGAGGATGCCAATGACGACAGACGGGTCACACATACATCACCCACCGTGATACGCAGACTCGCCCAAGTAGCGGCCAGTTCCTCCCCCCGTGCCCCCAATGGGTCTTCCCATTCAATATGGAACTTCAGCTGCTTCATGGGTAGAGCTCCTCAATTCCGGTCGGCCATTCGTCAGGGTTCAAAGGGAATCCCTTGTAAGTTCCCAGTTCCCTGTTCACCAGGCGCGCCTCAAACACCTGATCGCCATCCTTGTGCCAGACATATTTTGGGAACCTGCCTTCAAACTCTTCCGAAATGCTGCCTTTGTTCACTGCAAAGCTCAACCAGCCGTTGATCCTGTCCTGTTGCTCCAATAATTCCTTTGGGCAGATGGATGCATCTGCCCTTGGCCTTGGATGACCTGCAAAGGACGGTGATCGCTTATGCTCAGGACTGCCCACATAGGTCACAATTTTCGACAGCTCCTCCAATGGCGGTTGCATTGCAGCACAGACATCGGTTGCCATGACCTCACGCCTCAAAGGCCGTTTTCTTCTTGGTGCCCTCATGTCCAGTTAGGCTTGACACATTCCCGAAAGGCAAATATAACGGAAGGTGGGGCATTTCGGCAGCACTTCACTACAAGGCATCCTACGCTTCCCAGGCCCCGAACTGCTATTGCCTGCTGGCACGCGGTTCAGCCGGGGCAGGGAAACCCGGAATGGCACAATGGCAGCTTGGGGTATTGACGCACTCAGATGAAAAGCCGACCCTGCACATCCTCCGGCCCCTGCAAATAGCGGGGCGAGTAGGGTGGAGGAGGCTCCATCACCCCGCCATAGCGGTTCACCGTCTCTGCAATGTTCTGCATCACCCATGGCAGTTCCATCGTCAGCTTGTCTCGTGTGAAGCGCAGCACCGCCCAACCCGCGCTTTCCAATAGGTTGTTGCGCACCTTGTCCTGCTCTATCCGTGGCTTGGTGTTGTGATACGTATCGCCATCGCATTCCACATTGATGTTCCTGTCCTTGCAGAAGATGGCGAAGTCAAGCACATACTCTTTCTTTCGTGCCACTACCAGATATTGCCGCTCGGCAGGTATCCGCTGCGCATGGAACGAATCCCATAGCAGATTCTCCAGCGGGCTGTCGTTGAAGAGGTGATTGATCTCCCGCGCCACAGGCCGGAAGAATTTTTCTTCTGTTGTAGGAATGAAAAGCAGTCGCCTTGGCCGCAGACTGACGAAAGGCTCTTCCAGAGGGATAAGCTGTTCAACGGTGATCAGATAATACTGATGGTGCGCCTTGGGGCTGTGTGGCTCATCGGGCACCGCCTCAATGCGGGTGCCGAGTTTCCAATTGCTGACCTTACCGTACCACTTCACTTGAAAGGCATCATCACCAAACACGCTGGGCAAATAGAAGGCTATATGTGTCAGCCTCCCATCGCGAACTATCTCCGGTGCCCTGCGGGCTGGGATACGGTAGATGCCTGTTTGCTGCACCAAGGCCCAGTCCTTCTTGGTGTGAAGAAGGGCGATGAGGATGGTATTGGAGGAGGTTTTTATGACGGATTTCCTGTGCCTAACAAAGAAACATATACCTGTGATTTCTCTGTATCATCAATTATCAGTGAAAGGTTGGCAATCAGCTTATGAATTGACGTTCCAAATAGCTACTCCATCATCAGTTTTTGCATGCTTCTGCTCGACATTGTTTTCATTTCAACGAAATACAACCCTTTTGCAGATTTTAATTCCACGTCTATTCGTCCACCGACCAATTTACTGCCATCAATTTCTTGCACTGCTTTTCCCTGAGCATCGAAAATCGTAATGACAAGATGATCGGCCTTATTGTAATTGGTCTGTATTGCAAAACTTCCCGAAGTTGGATTGGGAAAAATGGAAAACAGATTTTCCTGATTGTTTTCAACCCCAACCGCTACGCTGGAGTTGTAATACGCATTCCAACCATTCTGCCTTACCGCCACATCAGACAGAAATTGCACAAGCATGGAACCACCAGTGGAGGTCGTGGTATTTGGGATAGTTGAGCCAGTAAACTGATTCAAGATGGGCGCGCTTGTGCTGTTGCCATCATAAACAACAACGCCATCAAAGTTCATTTCAGTATCAAAAGCAGTAAATCCCAATGTGACCGAATTTGCCCCAATGGGTTCTATCAACCATTGGCAATCGGCATTGTTCCCATATTGATTGCCTCCACTGCCATCTGCAAATGTTCCACTTGGAGCCGTGAGGGTGGTCATCCCAGTGCAATAGTTGGCCGTTGTGGATGTATAATAGCCAGACCATCCACTGGCCGTTACAGCCTCGTCAGAATAAAACTTGACGTACATGCTCCCTCCTGATGATGTTAAGGCTGGAGGAAGATTGTTTCCCGTGAATCGGCCAAGCAAAGGAGATGACGCATTCGGGCCATTATACACCTCCACGGCATCGTAAATTGATTGTCCATCAACGGAAGCGGGCTCAAGGTCAAAATCAACAAAATTGAGCGTGACAGAAGTGGCTCCCGTTGGCTGTATCAGCCAATTGCAGCTCATGTTGTTGCAATAGTCATTTGCGCCACTGCCATCGCTAAGGTCGGCCCAATCATTGGTCAGACTTGTAGTTCCAGAACAGTAGGCCGAACCTGATGATGTATAACTGGCGGAAAAACCTGGGAATCTTCCGCTGAAATCAGAAAGGAACACCACCAGCATTTCGCCTCCCGAAGAAGTGACCGACCCCGGAATAGTGGTGCCAGAAGTATTCAGCAATTGAGGGGCATTGAAGTCTCCTCCATCATAAACTATCACTCCATCATAGCCATTTTCAGTATTGAATTGCGTAAACGAAAGCGTAACAGAATTAGCACAAGGAGGAGCGATGTACCAATAGCAGAATTGATTGTTCCCATAATTGTTTGCTCCACTCGCATCGTTGAATGATCCAGTGGGCGTTGTCAGTAAATTACCTCCATCGCAATAGGCTGTCCCAGAAGAAGTGTAGTTGGCAGTCCATCCAGATGCCTGTACCGACTCGTCAGACATGAATCTTACTGTCAAGGCACCATAGGTTGATGTTATTGCAGGTGGCAATGTATTGCCCCACCATGTCATCAATACAGGGTAGTTTTCATCAGGCCCGTCATACACCATGACAGAATCATATCCCGACTCTGTGTTGAACTGAGGGAAAGTGAGAGTAACGGTATTGGCCCCTGCTGGTTGAACAGACCAGATGCAATCTCCATTGTCCAGATAATTCACGTTGCCGCTACCATCTGTGAATGTTCCACTTGGTTCATACAGATAGGTTGTACCCGTGCAGTAGGTCGTATTGTTGTTCGTGCCATTGCCTATACCTACTGCATACCAAGCATTATTCACCGCATTCCATTGTGTGGATCCCACGCCATAAAGGTCTGCGGCAGCTTGCAATGAGCCGATATAGGAGTCCCAAAAAGTTGAGTATTGATTAAGTTGAGTTGTTAGATTTTGATATGCTATCAAGCGGGCTTGATTGATTCCGATACCATTTACAGAATAGGCATTGTCGATGTCATTCGTCCCATTGCCACCTTGGCAAAGCAGGTAGAACCAAAAATTTTGCACTCCACTATTCGAGTGAACCCCTCCATGATCTGATTGCAAGTTGTTTGGGTCTTCCCAATCATCTCCTTCGTATGTATCTGCTTTTCCTTCAAGACCTGAAACAGGATTGGACATTGACCTCAAAAAAAGATAAGGAGGTGAGATAAAGATATCTTCCCCAATTTGCCAATCAGGATTGACACCAGAGAAGAACTCGATACAAGTACCGAAAATGTCTGAAAACGACTCATTTAAGGCACCTGATTCTCTTTCATATTTTAATCCAACCGGATTATTCATCCCATCAAAAATGGAATGATTGATCACCATATGGGTATATTCATGCCCAGCAACATCTAAGGCCACTATAGGCCCAACCTGCGGCCCGCTCCCTGATCCATATTGCATCAGGTCATAGGGTGGGGGAATTGCATTGGCATTCGCGCCTAAACCTGGAGGAAAAACATAGTTTTTTATTGAAGAACCATTGCCGTCAAAACTATTTCTTCCAAATATGTTCAAGTAAAAATCAAATGTTCTCTCTATTCCCCAATGAACATCAAGTGCTGGATTATCCAACGTGCTGACAACATAACTTCCATTGTTTCCATTAGTCGCCCAAGCAAACGTTCCAGCTGTGTTGGATACAGAATAGGTTCCCCCAAAATCATCCCCACCAATCGCATCATAATCCCACACCTCTACATTATAGGGTGGGTTAGTCATCAGGATATTCAAATTGAAAAATGTTACAGCAGGGGCTGTATTATTAAAATAACTATTCTGTCCATCATGAACCACTTGCCCAGACCCATCCTTTATTTTTATGTATAAGTCTGGTGTTTCATCTGCAAAAATTGCGTACCACCAGTTTGAGCTAACACTTGAAATTGTAAAAGATGATAATCTTGGTATTCCAGTCCAATTATTATCAGAATCAAGAATATCGAACGATTCATTATTAAGGGCATTTGTGTAAGACCCAATATTTTGAACATATGTTGTCCCTGTAATAGGATAATTTAACACACTTAGTGCATATTGGGAATTAAAGGTTTGAATATTTCTTGCATTATCTTTCAATCTGTATGCACCATTGTAACTATCAGCAGTAATGGTCTGCGCTCCGCTGTATTGGGTTTGGGCAGTTCCCTGAACATCAGCATGGGCAATCAACGGAATCCTATTGATAACCCTACCAGTTTGGGCATCGACAAAAATCTCCGACATGTCCAAAGGCACAGATGCATCAATTCGCACTTTGTAGGCCATCACATATTTGTCCTTTACCCTGTCATGTGCTACGAGCAGCTGTATAGGATAATCGGTTTTCAAGTATTCCTTGGCCTTTACAATATCCAAAGCCAGTTGTTTGGCCCGTTCTGTCGTTATTGAGGGGGTCACATTCAAATTCTCAAAAGCGGCAACCTGCCCATTGGCAGAAGAGATCGACCCGTTCTTACCATGCAGAAGAACCATGCCTTCGTTCGACAATACGCCTTTATAATGTTGCGCATACGAATAGTGCGTGATTCCAAGCCTGTCTGTCACCGTTCTGGTGTTCACAAACTCATGCTTGGCACTTAGGCCGAAGTTCCGTCTTACATATTCAAGCGCCTCATCAACCGAAGCATTTTGGTATGATGCTGCAAAAGATGACCCATTCCGTTGGAAACTGGGTGCTTGTCCTTTTGTCGTATTCGCAGACTGCGCTGGTCGGATGCCTTGACCGACTCCTGTGTTCTTGGGTGCTCTTTTACCCGCGATGGTCATATTGCTTCCCGGCTTAGTAATCGGATTGCTTTTCTGAGCGACCGAGTTAAAACTCAATGCCAGTAAGGTTGCTAATAGGAGAGTTGATTTCATGACAACTTGCTTTTGATGTTTTCAGACTTCATTGTATTTGGAAGCAATAATACAAAATTGAGTCTGATTCTATGCTACCCATGTAGCTTTCTGCTTGTCCGCTTGTTTTTGCCATGTCCCCCAGCGCCTGCGTCTTCACTGGTGCGCATTATTTGCAACTAGCTTGTCCAGAGCCTGTCGAAGGATCCTCGGTTGCTTTCCAATCAAACCCTTTACGTCCCTGTCTGCCGTAGCCTGTTTGGCATAGATCCCTATTACCCCAATTCACTCAAATTTACTTCCCCCAATCCTTGGTCGCCTTGCGCATCTCCTCAAAGGTCAGGTTGTTGCGCAGGCCATAGAGTGCCCGTGCAATGCGGTCCGTGCGGGCAGCTTGGTCCTTGGCCGTCCACATCCATTCGTGGTAGTAGTGCTGCTGCATCTCGCGTAGCATGCAATAGAATACACGGACTGTGGTCGGCTCTTGGCAATAGGCCAACAGGAACTCATCGTGCATGCCATAGAACACCCGGTCCTTCCTGATGTCCAGACGAACCTCATCGCCAACACCTTTACGGCTCATCTTCCTTCGGATATCCGTAGGCACCGGGAATAGGAAAGAACCGTCCTTCAGCGCTATCAGCTTCACCATCTTGAACGAATGCCCATCTATCCGGCCCTTCACATAGAACCCGGCCGGATACTTCGGCCGACTTTGCTCCAACGGAAAACGCTTCGACACCTCCAAACAGACGGCCGTCTTCCCCGTACTTTTCAGCGGGTTGGCCACCAGCACATTTCCAACAATCCTTTCCTGATACATGGTGATATGGTCTGAAGTAGTAACCCGAAAGTAGGAAAAATCGCTCTGCCACTACCCCCCGTCAGCACTCACCTCCAGGGCAAACGCATCAAAATCTCCAACCACGGAAACACATTGATTATCAAATAAATGCTCTTAACCACAAAGGGTAGAAAGGCACACGAAGAAATTTCTTCGTGTGCCTTTGTGATAGCCCTTAGTGTTCCTTTGTGTTGAAAACCAAAGTCTTCCGCAGGAAGACTTCAGAATACTCTCCTTGAGGTTGGATTTGATGCGTTTGCCCTGCACTCACCTCAGGGCAATCGGGTCTGAATTCTTCACGATATACGTTAAACGAATTTGTATCAACGAATTACGAATCAATACCTACCGACCGAAGGGAGCTCGCAGCCTTTCTGCAATGTACGAATGGGGGCGGGCCGGAATGTCCGCCCGCGCCAGCGGCTTCGCTGGTGCGCATTATTCGCAACCGTCCTCGGTTGCTTTCCAATCAAACCCTACGCACCCAACAACCCCTCCCTGCTTCCGTGGCCAACGCATGTCCCACCCACATCGGCCAACTCCCCGCTCCTTTTGGGGAGAGCCTGTCCCGAGCCTGTCGAAGGAGGGCGGGGGAGGGGTTCTGGGAGTGGTCTTTTTCCCAGCCTTCATCGCCAATCCGGCCCAAACCCTCCAGATTACTGCAATTTGTCCAAAGACTTACTTCCCAAGGTCGTGAGATCTATTCCCAAAGTCGTGAGATCTATTCCCAAGGTCGTGAGATCTGTTCCCAAAGCCGTGAGATCTATTCCCAAAGCCGTGAGATCTATTCCCAAAGCCGTGAGATCTGTTCCCAAGGTCGTGAGATCTATTCCCAAAATGCTCAGATCCTCTCCCAAAGCACACCAAGAACTCCCGTCCTGCCTCAGATCCATCTCCAAAACCCTTAAGTTTCCTACACCCCCCCTGAAAGACGCTTCCAAGGCCCTCAGCTCCATCCCACGGAGCCCCCTCGGCCGCATATTCGTAATTCGTCACATTCGCCCGCATTCGCAATTCGCAACCGCCCTATTCCCACCGGCAGTTTTTGGCAACGCCCCCGCAGGCGCGAGGGTGTTTCCCTCGGGCCTATTATTCGGTGACGTCCCGTCACCACTTGGTATTATCCATCCTCATCTTTAATGGCAGGGCATTCGATGCGCAGTCTTAGTCCACTGCGGCCACAGCCCCCCCTCAATTGTACTGCAGCTCGAACAGCGTCCTATAGTGCCCATCGTTGCGCAGCAGTTCATCGTGGGTGCCTGTTTCCAGAATGCGGCCCTGGCGCAGCACGATGATGCGGTCGGCCTTCTGCACGGTGGCCAATCTGTGGGCGATGACAATGGAGGTGCGGCCCTCGGTCAGTTTGTCCAGAGCGCGTTGGATGATGGCCTCGCTCTCGGTGTCGATGCTCGAAGTGGCCTCGTCCAGAATGAGGATGCTCGGATTGTGGACGTATGCCCGCACAAAGCTGATGAGCTGCCGCTGCCCCACGCTGAGCATCGCCCCGCGCTCCATCACATTGTAGTCGTAGCCGCCCGGCAGCCTGCTGATGAAATCATGGATGCCGAAATCCTTCGCGGCCTGCACCACCGTCTCGCGGCCGATGGCGGGGTTGCGCAACGTGATGTTGTTGTGGATGGTGTCTGAGAAGAGGAACACGTCCTGCAGCACCACGGCCATCTGCTGCCGAAGTGCCTCCTGACGGTATTGGCGTATGTCCGTCCCATCAATCGTGATGTTCCCCTTGTTGAACTCATAGAACCTGCCCAGCAGGTTGATGATGCTTGTCTTGCCCGACCCTGTGGCCCCCACAAAGGCCAGGGTCTCGCCCGCTTTCACATTGAAGCTGATGTCCTTGAGCACGAAGTCTTCGCCCATATAGGCGAACCAGACATGATCGAAGCTGATGTCGCCCCGCAGCTCTTTCGGGGCCATGGTGCCGGTGTCGGCCACGAACTCCTCGGTGTCCAACACCTTGAATACCCGCTCTGAGCTGACCATGCCCATCTGCAGCGTATTGAACTTGTCGGCCAGTTCGCGGATAGGGCGGAAGAGGATGTGGATGTAGAGGATGTAGGCCACCAGATGGCCCACCGTGACCTCCGAGGCCAGCACCTGATGCGCCCCCCACCACACCACCAGCCCGATGCTGACGGCCGAGAGTATCTCGACCACGGGCAGGAAGATGGAGAAATACCACACCGAGCGGATGTGCGCATCGCGGTGCAGTGCATTGATCTCCTTGAAATGCTCCATCTCGCGCTTCTCGCGGTTGAATACCTGCACCAGGTGCATCCCCGTGATGTGCTCCTGCAAGAAGGCGTTGAGCCGCGACACCTGCGTGCGCACATCCTCGAACGAACTCTTGATGCCGTTCTTGAACACCCATGTGGCGGCCAGCAGCACCGGGATGGTGGACAGGGAGATGAGCGCCAGTTTCCAGTCGATATAGAGCATCACTGCCACCACGGCCACCACTTTGAGCAGATCGCTGAAGATGACAAGGATGCCGTTGGCGAAGATGTCGGCAATGGTCTCGATGTCTGAGATGACACGGGTGACGAGCGTGCCGATGGGCGTGCGGTCGAAATAGCGCAGGCGCATGGAGTTGATGTGGGCATAGAGCTCCTGCCGCAGGTCGCTGATCACCGTCTGCCCCAGCCAGTTGGCCGAATAGGTGTAGAAATAGTAGGTGAGGGCCTCCACCAGCAGCACCCCTATGGTGATGAGCGTGATGATGAGCAGCCCCTTCGGGTCCGGGATGACGATATAGTTGTCGAAGGCATATTGGATGAGCATGGGCCTCAACGGGGAGAGTGCGGCCAGCACCAGCGTGAGCAGCCCGGTGATGATGAAGGTCCTTCGGTAGGGGGTCACATACTTCAACACACGGGCGAGAATGCCGATGTCGGGCTTCTGTTCGGTGTTGGCGGAGGGGGCTTCCATGCAGGGTGCAAGTTTACGGCAATGTGGCAAGGCACTCATCGGTTTTCGGATATTTGCCCCATGTTCGTCAAGACCCCGTCCCCGCCTTATCACGCAGTCATCTTCACCTCGCAGCGCACCGCTGTCGATGATGGTTACACCGAGATGAACGAAGAACTTTATCAGGAGGCCCTGCAGTTCGATGGCTATATCGGTGCAGAGACCTTGCGCAACTCTGAAGGTTTCGGGGTGGCCGTCCTTTATTGGAGAGACGGGGAGAGCATTCAGAAGTGGGCCAGACATGCCAAGCACATCCGTGCAAAGCAGACAGGAAAGGAGCTGTGGTATGAGGGCTACCGTGTGCGCATAGCGGTGGTGGAGCGCGAATATGGAATGGGGTAGGAGGCAGGAGGTAGGCGTAAGGGATAAGGCGAAAGGCGAAAGGCGTAGGTCCTTCGATGGAATACCTAGGGCCAAGG
>JAIPBJ010000115.1 GCA_021739625.1 Flavobacteriales bacterium
AGACGGCAGCACAGAATCTTGGGGCCAATCTGGCATCCATTCAGAGTCAGGCAGAGAATGATGCGTTGCAGGCGGCACTTCAGGCCGCAGGTTTCAACAATGCTGTTGTGTGGATAGGCGGTGGATTCGCAGGAGGTGGACATGGCCCCAACGATTTCACATGGTATGATGGTAGTCCCAACAGTTTCATCAATTGGAATCCGGGCGAACCCAACGACAATTCCGGCATTTCTGGCGTGCAAGAGGACTGCATGCAGATGGTAGTGAGCAACGGCCTTTGGAACGACCTTGTCTGTGGCGCAGAACCCATGGGACTTGGCCCCACAGGAACATCTGTCATCGAGGTGAATCTCTGCCCGGAGGTGACGGTAACAGGACTTGGAGGCCAAGTATGCGTGGGTGACCAGCTCAGCCTGAGTTCATCTGCGCTCTACGGTTCAACGCCCTTTACGTATGCGTGGTTCATTGCCCCAAGCCCCGTTCCTTCGGCCATGGGACAGAATTATTCACCTGTGGTCAATGCTCCAACAACCTACGTGGCGGGTGTGCAGGACGTATTCTCATGCGCAGACACGGTGATGTTCACCGTGACCCCTGTTGCATGTGTGGATTGCAGTGCATTCCTAACGCCAACCATAAGTTCCACACCGACCACCTGCTCTGGAAGCACAGGCACCGCCACCGCCACCCCACAGGGAGGCACAGCACCTTACACGGCTGTGTGGAACACCGTTCCTCCTCAAATGGGGATGACCGCTACCGACCTTGCAGCGGGCGACTATGAAGTGACGGTCACCGATGCGGACAACTGTGTGCAGATCGCCACGGTCACCGTGACCACCGATGCGGGCGGAATGACCTTGTCCATCTCTGGCGTGGTGCCGCCCACCTGCGCTGGCGTGTGTGACGGGCAGGCCACTGCCGCTCCTCAGGGCGGTGCGCTGCCCTACAGTTATCAATGGTCGAACGGACAGAATTCTCCCACCATTCTTGCTGCATGTGATGGATCTCACACGGTCACCATGACCGACAACAACGGCTGCGAGGCCACTGCGAATGTTGACATTGTGGAACCTGCCCTACTTGTAGTCACGGTGAATGCCACTTCCACCACCTGCCCCGGAACGCCCACAGGCACGGCCACGCCCAATATCGTTGGCGGCACAGCCCCTTTCAACACGGATTGGGGCGGAGAGGATCCCGGTGCGTTGATTGAGGGCGACTATACTGTGAATGTGACCGATGCCAACGGATGTGCGGCCACGGACGATTTCACCATTGTTCAGGGAACTGGGCTAAATCTGAGTTTTGCGGTGACCGACAATGTCTGTTTCGGAGGAAGTGACGGGCAGGTGACGCTCACCGTGATCAGCGGCTCCGCGCCCTATGATATTGTGTGGGCCGATGCTTTCGCCAACCCGATACAGGTGAATACTGGATCCAACGGGATGGCCACCATCACAGGATTGGCCACGGGGGTTTACAATGTGGCGGCCATGGATGCCACAGGTTGCATGTCGGCCGCCACATTCACCATCACACAACCACCTGCACCGCTCATCCTCACCCTCACCCCGCAGCATCTGCTGTGCTTTGAAGGTTCGGATGGAGAAGTGACCGCCTCGCAGAATGGGCTTTCCCCTTTCCAGTATGCCATCTCGGACATTTTCGGAACACCTGTTGGCAATGCGGTGAATGCGGGGCCGCACACGTTCACGGGCCTGAGTGCCGACACGTATTTCGTCACTGTGATTGATGCTAACGGCTGTCAGAACACCGATACCGTGCTGCTTTCGCAACCTGAGCAATTGCTTGCCGAAGGCACGGTGACGCCTATCACCTGCTTTGGTGCAAACAACGGTTCGACCCAGATCACATTGGTGACAGGTGGTACCACACCTTATGCGCAGACTGTTTGGACCCCATCAGGCCAAACAGGCACCACGGCCTTCAACCTTGGTCCGGGAATCATCACCGCCACCGTGAGCGATGCCAACGGATGCGAAGTGGTGCTCAATTTTCAGCTCACCGAGCCCTTTGAGATGCAGCTGGAAATGGGCTATTTCACTGACACATGTGGACTTGGGAAGGGCGCTGCATACGCTGACGTTTCGTTCGGGACACCGCCCTACGGCTATCTGTGGGATTCGCCCAATGCGGGAACGGCTTTCCGTGAGAACGGTCTTTTTGAAGGGTTTTATCCCATCACAGTTACAGATGCCAACGGTTGCGCAGCCACCGATTCGGTGCAGGTGATGGACGACCTGCCCTATCCGCAGGCGGCATTCAGCAGCAGGATAGAAGGGGAACACATTTTGAACCAACAGGTGCAGTTCATCAACAATTCCTTGGGAACCATCTCGTGGTCGTGGAATTTCGGTGACGGCACTGCTGCCATCGTGGAGAATCCACAGCACCGCTATTCCAAGGAAGGCGATTATCTGGTGCAATTGCTGGCATCCAACGGCTACTGTGCCGACACGGTCTATGGTTATGTGAACATCGACCCCTTGCTGGTCGTCTATGTGCCCAATGCTTTCACCCCGGGAATCAACAACATCAACGACACTTTCTTTCCGCAGGGCGAAGGCATTGAGGAGGAGAGCTACGACATGTTCATCTATGACCGTTGGGGCAAACTGGTATGGCGCACAGGCAATTTTGAGAAGCAGTGGAACGGTCTCAATATGTACACGCAAGAACCCGCTCTTGGCGGGGTTTACACATGGCTCATCCGTTTCCGCGAATTCGCTGATCTCGACCGCTATCAGATGAAAGGCATCGTGACGCTGATCAGAGATTGATTCCTCTTGGTGGTTGTTGACGCGTACATCTGCGACATATTCTCAGTGTTTATGAGCCATTGATAGGCACCTTGCTCATGCTGGATTTACCTTTGCGGCAGATCCTTTTCCATGAAAGACCATTTGAACCTGACAATCACCGAGCATTGGATGAGTGATCTGCTGTTGAGGCTCGGAGTGCCTGATGGGCTTGTGTCATGGGCAGCACTCGGTGTGGACATCCTTATTCTGGTGCTGTTCGCCATGCTGGCCGATCTCATTGCCAAGCGGGTGGTGCTGCGGGCCATTCACAAAGCAGTTTCCAAGACTGAGACTGACTTGGACGATGTCCTCTTCGAGAAGCGGGTATTCGATGCGCTGGTACACATAGCCCCAGCACTGGTGGTGCAGGCAGGCGCACCTATTGTCTTTGCCGACTTCCCCGAGTTCATCCCGTGGATCTCCAAGGTGGTGTATGTCTATATGATCGTTTCGGTGGTATGGTTCATGAGTTCACTCCTCAATGCATTGCATGAGTTTGCACTGCGTTCTCCCTTTTTTCGCGACAAGCCAATGCAGAGCTATGTGCAGGTGGGCAAGATCATCACCTATATCGTTGCGGGCGTTCTCATCTTCTCGGTGCTGTTTGACAGGTCACCACTTGTGGTGCTCAGCGCTTTCGGTGCTGTGGCAGCAGTGCTTCTGTTCGTGTTCAAGGACACGATCCTTGGTCTGGTGGCCAGCGTGCAGATCAGTGCCAACGACATGTTGCGCGTGGGCGACTGCGTGACGATGGATAAATATGCGGCAGATGGTGAGGTCATCAAGATAACGCTCAACACCATCACGATTCAGAATTATGACAAGACCATCTCGCATGTCCCATCATACGTTTTCGTATCAGACTCCTTCAAGAACTGGCGCGGCATGGCCGAGTCGGGGGGCAGGCGCATCAAGCGTGCGTTGCTGGTGAATGTGTCGACTGTGAGGTTCTGCGATCAGGAGATGTTGGAGCGTTTCACCAAGTTCCAGTTGCTTGCCGACCACATTGATTCGCGGTCCAAGGAGATTGCCCAGTACAATGAGGACAGCAAGGCCGACAAGACCTATCCCATCAACGGGCGGCATTTGACCAATCTTGGCGTGTTCAGAAAATACATTGAACAGTATCTACTCAACAACCCCAACATCCGTAAGGACATGTCTCTGGTTGTCCGTCAGCTCAATCCGACCGAACACGGAATCCCACTTGAGATCTATTGCTTTGCCAATACCACTGTGATGGCCGACTATGAGAACATTCAAAGCGACATGTTCGATCATCTGCTGGCCTCCGTTTCGCTGTTCGATCTGCAGATCTATCAACGGCCTTCTGGGTATGATTTCAGACCTGTGGTTGTGTGAGTTCACTCATACCGCACAATGACCGTGCGGGTGGTCGGGATTTTTGAACCCGCTTGCTCTGCGGGGTTCCAACGGGGCATGGCGCGGATCACGCGCAGGGCATCCTCGTCCAGTTGGCCGTTCACTCCCTGCACCACCTTCACATTCCCCACCTTGCCGTCTTTTTCAATGACGAAATTCACATAGACAGCCCCGCTCACGCCTTCGTTCTTGAGGGTCTCAGGATAATTCCTGTTCCGGTTGATGAAGCGCAGCATTTCCAGATCGCCACCAGGGAATCGGGGAGGGCTGTCGGCCCGGTCGAAGGGCATGGGTTTTTCCTTTTCATCCGATCGCCCGGCCGAAGCTGCACCTGTTGCCTCGGCCTGCGCTGCGGCCTGAAGTTCCCTTTTGGCCGCCTGTCTTGAAGTGGTGACTCCGTCCATGGTCGCAGGCATCACCACTTTCGGTTCCGCTGGTTCCGACTTCGGTTGATTCGCAATCGTCACTGTGGATTCCTGTTGAGCAACGGAAGCTGCGGCATCGTTGTCGGGCGCCTTTTCTTTCTTCGATACCACAACGGGCGGGAGTTGATCGGTCTTGGCCTTATCCTTCGAATCCGCTTTCTTGGTCTCTATCTTACTTCTGCCTTCGAGCACCTTCGGTTCTTCGTTTACAGGGGCCGGTGTGGGTGGCTCGATTGCAACTTGCGGAGACTCGGAGATTTCATTCTCCGTGTTAATGTGGGCACCGGACTCCAGAACCACTTTGTCAGCGTCCTCATCAGAGGCCCCTGTGGCCAAGGGAATATCAGAGATTTCCTGCTCTGGGAGATCATTCATCGCCATCTGCTCCTTGGCAGTCCATTGCGAAACGAAATAAGTTATCCCTCCTATCGTTAGCAGCAGGGCGACCCCGGCCGCAATGCGAAGCCACGGTATATCTCTCCGCAGGGTATGCACAACAGTGGCGATACCTGTGCGCTCGGCTATTTCGGCATTCAAGGAAGTGAAGGCGGCCCGATGATTCACCGCCACAGGCAACAGACCGTCCAATGCCTCGCGGGTCATCTCGTCCTGCGCAGCCACGGCATCCACAGCAGCACGGTCCGTGGCGCTCAGTCCGTCCGAAACGTACAGTGCCATGGCCTCTGCGCTCAGGTTGCCCTGGCGGTCCAGCAGTGGAATGTGTCTGCCTTTGGGGTCCAGTATGTGGTTATGCTCACTCATCGGTCTGGGTCAGCTTGATCTCCAGATTGCGTTTGGCGTTCTGAAGGTGACTCTTCACTTGCTTGTACGAATATCCTGTGGTGTCCTGAATCTCATCGTAACTCATCTTCTCGAAATAGAAAAGCCGTATACAACGCCTTTGTTCCTCTTTCAGTGCATCAATGGCATCATAGAGCCGGTTGTCCACCTGTTCCTGCGAACTGCCGTTGAGATGCAGCGGCTCGTCAGATTCCACAATGGCACGCAGATAATGTGTGTAACCGTCATGACGCGAAGCCTGGGTCTTCGCACTGCGCAGTCCCATGAGGCAGTGGTTCTTTGTGACCGTGTATATCCATGGGCGGAAATCTTCCACATCATGCCTGCGCAGGTCGCCCATCACCTTTTCGAACACCTCCATCACCGCGTCCTTGGCGCGTTCCTCGTTCTTAAGATACTTCATGCACACCCCGAAAAGCAGATGGGTATAGCGCTGGAAGAGGATGCCGATATAGGCACCGTCATACGAGTACCGGTAGCGTTCCACCAGTTCCCTGTCTGTGAGTTTATTGCGCTTATCGTTGTTCAACCCGAACATGGCGCGGTTTTACAGAAAAACGAAGGAAAGGTTATCAGACCTGTCATTCAATGCCCCTGATGTTGGTATGCATTGCTTTCCTTCTGCTGCTGCGAGGGCCATCGAGCCACAGTCCGGTCTCCATGATGACTCCTAACCGCAGGTTGATCAAACTGGGATTCTGCTCACTTTCGCCAAATAGGGTCTGCAACACCAGTCCTGTGTGTACGGCCGGGCTGAACACGAAACCTGCACCGATGTAGGGCTTAATGATCAGCTCATTGGCGATATGGATCTTATAGGCGAATTCCAACCCCAGTTCGGCCTGTCCTGTCGGGGCCGACCAGCCATAAAGAAAGGGAGCATCAAGGTCCACCGTGCCACCTCCCGCTGCCGGTGTGGTGAGGTTCTCAACAACCGCAGTGCCCGTGTATCTGTGCATCCACGTGTATTGGAAAGTCTGCGCCAGATGCAGTTTGCGACTCAGTTCAATGATGGTCTTCTGATAGAATCCCATGAGATAGAGCGTGGTGCTTTCGTCCACCTTGTAGGTCTGCGGATTGATGGAGTCCATGGACACCGCCTCGTAGCCCATTGAAAAATTGCGGATGGCGAAGTTGAAGCCCGCAGCCATGGCAATTTTGTGATAGAGTCTGACGCGAAGGCCAGCACCACCGTCAAAACCTGCCCCACCCGATGCCTTCTCGAATCCACCTGCTATGCTGGCAGGCATCTGCAGGTGATTGTAGCTCACGGCCGCATGCACTTCCAGTCCAAGCTTCGGTCCCCAGCGGTACAGCTGTTTCACATCTTCCACAGAAACAGGCTCTCTTGCCTTCTCCGGAGCATAGAAATCATCCTCTTCCTGCCCGATGGCGAAAAGCGGAAGCATCATGCAAAGCAACATCAGCCATTTCATGCGATAAAAGTAGCCCACGATCGCGGAGGGCATAACTTCGCAGCATGGATGTCCGTCAACTTGCAACCGACCTGATGCGGGACGACCGCGTGGCCTTGGGCCGCGCCATAACGTTGGTGGAAAGTAGCAAAGATGAGCACCGCCACCTTGCAAGTGAATTGCTTTCGCTGTGTGCGCCACATCTGGTGCCGAGTCATCGCTTAGGCATCACAGGCGTGCCAGGGGTTGGCAAGAGCACTTTCATCGAGACCATGGGTGTGATGTTGGCAAACAGTGGGAGGCGTGTGGCCGTGCTGGCCGTTGACCCCAGCAGCGATGTGGGCAAGGGCAGCATCCTTGGCGACAGGACCCGCATGGAAAGACTTTCGGCCCATTCCAATGCATTCATCCGGCCAACCCCTTCAGGCGGTTCGTTGGGTGGAGTGGCGCGAAGGACCCGCGAGACCATGCTCCTGTGCGAGGCTGCAGGCTACGACACCGTTATTGTTGAGACCGTGGGAGTGGGCCAGTCAGAGACTGCTGTGCATGGACTGGTGGACATGTTCGTTCTGCTCGTGCTGGCCACAGCGGGCGATGAACTGCAGGGCATCAAGCGCGGCATCATGGAAATGGCCGACATGGTGGTCATAAACAAGGACGATGGTAACAATGCTGTCCACACGGCCATGGCCAAGGCATCCTATCACCATGCATTGCATCTGTTCCCGGCCAAGGAAAGCGGTTGGACTGTGCCGGTGCTGAGCTGTTCGGCATTGGAAGGGAAAGGAGTAGAGGCGGTACTCGACAAGATCGATGAGTTCTTCCGACTAATCACCGTGAGCGGTCATTTGGCTGCACACCGGAGCATGCAGAATGTTCATTGGATGGAAAAGACGTTGGAGGAAGAATTGCTCCATCAGTTCATGCAACAGCCACAGGTGAAT
Source organism: Flavobacteriales bacterium (assembly GCA_021739625.1). Taxonomy (GTDB): domain Bacteria; phylum Bacteroidota; class Bacteroidia; order UBA10329; family UBA10329; genus UBA10329. The sequence continues at coordinate 7,794 of JAIPBJ010000115.1, forward strand.
GAACGGATATCGGAGCTGAAAAAAGCAGTCCTACTCGGAGAACTGAGTCCGTTCGATGCTGCACGGAAGCTTGTGTCGGGACTGTGAGGAGGATTGGAGCCTGTCGCATCAATCCGTGACACTTGGCCCAGTCCTCAAACCCCTACCAGTTCCTGAGCTTCCCGTTTCAGCGCACCGATGGCACCATGCATGGGCGATACTCCCACCTGTCCAATAATGGCGAAGATGGCATTGCTCAGGTCGATGCCCGTGGAGGTGCTGCCCATCTTTGAGCCTGCCGCCTGAACGACCTGCTGCACAGCATCGCGGGCCTCCTGCACCTTGGACCAAGATAGGTCCGACACATAGATCTGCTGCGTCAGGTTATGCTCATACTCATTGCGTATGGCTTTCAGCAGTTCGGATTGCAGCAGGGCTGCACTCATGCCCGGACGGTGCAGTCGAAGGATGAGATTGGACGGTTCGCTTCTTTCGAGAAAGAGCAGCAGCCGCTCGTATGCCTGCAAGCGTGTGGGCAGCGTTTCCTGCCTCGATCTGGAACGCAGAGTGGCAATGGTTTCTCGGCCTCGGGCATCGGTGATGCGGTCTGCCACCCGCAGTGCCGCCCAACCGATGATGGCCGCAGGCAATGCCCATACTATGATGTCGAGAAAGGCAAGGAGCAATTCATCCATGTGATGGTGTTCTGATGCGTGGGCAAAGGTATTGTGACGGACTGCTACACGACAGCACTTTTGAGGGCAGCGGGCGGGTTCAGCGTATAGATGCGGAACTCATCCCGGTCACCTCGGTGCAACTCGGACAGGGCAGGGGAGAAGCTGTCAAGCACATGAGCGAAGACAGGGTGCATATAAATGATGTGCAGTGGTCTGCAGATCTGCGGCATCATGGTGGTCATCCATCTACCAAGGGCTTCCGCATCGAACGGGTTGAACAGATAGGCCACGTCCACATCTTTGGGCAGTGCGAAGGCAATGGCGTCTCCGTCATGCAATTCGAAAACTGTATCAGGAAAACGGGGGCGCACCCGTTCGATGTTAACATGGGCCACATCGACCAGCCCGGAGGCATACTCAATGCCGATGACTTTGGCAAAGCCCGCCTCGGCAGCCAACACCATCGCGCGCCCTTTTCCCGACCCCACATCCAACATCACCTTTCCCTTTACTGAAAAAGGCAGGGCGGCCATGGCCTGCTTGAAGAGCACCCAACTGCTGGGCTGATACAAGTGGCCTCCGGCCTGTTCCCCGCAACACGTGGGACATGTTTCGGCCTTGGTCATGCCAAAAGTGCGGATGCCCAGTTCACGCTCCTTGCGCCACTCGCGATAGCCCATGGCACAGGTGCGCACCAACCCCCTGTTTTTCAGAGTGTAGAACAGATATGCGAGCCACGAAAGCCTCCCTCGGGTCTTGAAGTCCATTGGAAGGGTGAAGGTAAGGAGGACAGCGATCATTGTCAGTGACCTGCATCTGCAATAATCAGGTGCGGAGTGCAGTGCTAACTCATCATGGCCTCAAGCTCGGTCCGCATGACCGGTATATCAGCAACAAGGTTCTGAAGGAAGTAGTCGATCACATCTGGGTCGTTGGCGTGAGCGCAGAACAGTACCCGATAGTTTGCCCCAACGATGTCGGTCAATTTTTTGAAGTGGAACTTGTATTTGGCATGATGCAGATAGCCGGCATTCGTGACATCCAGTACGTTCGATCCTTTCTGTAGAAACGTGAAGTTGCTCATTCCGGCCCCGGTGATGGAGACCAGATTGTCGGTTGTCCGCATCATGGCAGCCTGCTCAAATATGCTGAGCCCGGTCATGGTCACATGTTGGAAACCGAATTCATCAAGCAGGTCGGTCACCTCGGTGGGGTTTGCGAAATTCTTGTATCGGGCGTCTAAGCGCGAGAGATGGATATTACCGCTGAATGGCGCTTTGACCGCTCGTGCATCAGCAGCATCAAAAATGAGATTCCGCACCTCCATCACCTGCTCTGGAATGAACATGGGCGTCCAAGGTTTCACTTCTGGCATCACAAGGTCTTTCACGAAGAGATGCACATCTGAAGGAACCACTTCAAGCTGCAATTCAGGGAAAAGTGACAGGGTTTCCTGCACATAAGGAAGTCGGCCCCAATCTTCAGGATAAATAAGCACCACATCCTTCAAGTGTTCACGCACCGTCAGCAGTCTTGGAATGCATTCGGTGATCCAGAAATAGTAGCTGAACCAAGGGGAATGGATGAGCAGATAGGTGCGACCGTCATCCAAGCGTTTGGACGGTATGCTTCTGCCGAATCGGCTGACGAGCATCTGCTCCATCGCCTTTCTCCAGTGGGGATAGTAAAATCCATCATCATAGCTACCGGAACCGATGTTCGGTGCGCAACCCTTTACAAGCAGCCCATTGTCAATGACCAGCCCGTAGTGGTTCACGAACACGTTGCGCAGCTGCCGCACGCCCAGACGCACCTTCTTATACTCGTGTTCTGGGCGGAACAGGTGTGCCCACTCCGGGCGCATGTTCACCGGTGGGCGATAGTCAATGCTGGCCGAAAAACCTGTGGGCGGAATCAGATAGCTCATTCGGATCATTTCATGCACCCGTCATCACCACGGTTCTGCAGGACTGTTCACTTGTCGCGGAAAGGATGGGCCTTGCCGGGTTTGAGGGCAAATGGATGATAGTCTCCTTTCAGGCCGGCAATTACTGCAGTTCTGATGTGGTGTACCGCTTCGATGGACGCCCTTGCTTCTTCAATTCCAAAACCCCGCCCTTCCAACACCTCACGATAACTGAGGGTGTGCAGGTCGGTGAAACCATCGCTGAATTCGATCTCCTCACCTTCCAACTGCATGGAGCGATAGGTGCGTTTGCCGCTGGCCTTGCAATGGTCTGGCAATGTGTCGGCATCGATGCTCAGGAACCAGCGTACGCGCGCCTGAGCGAATTCGAGATAGCCTGCCGCGCGGTCGTGCGTGTGCAGGTGCACCGTGTTGCCTTTCACCTCACGGAAGACCCATTGCAGCATGTCGAAGAAATGCACCCCGATGTTGGTGGCAAAGCCGCCCGACTTGGTCACATCGCCTTTCCAGCTGG
>JAIPBJ010000007.1 GCA_021739625.1 Flavobacteriales bacterium
ACGCCTCCTTGGCCTCGGGCGTGGCAGGGTGGTTCTCGGCCACATCCTTGAAGAGGGGCAGGGCGCGTTCGTCCTCGCTCTGGTTGTAGTAGATAAGGCCTATGTTGAGCTTGGCCTTGCGCATATAGTTGCTGTTAGGGTGCTCAGAAATGGTCCGGTCGAACCACTTGAGGGCCTCTGCGGTATTGTCTGTGAAAAAGTAGGTCTCTCCAATCTCGTATTTGGCATCGGCTGCAAAGCCTGTGTTGGGATAATTGTCCAACATGGATTTGAGGGTCTCGGTCTTACTGGCAGATTTGCCCTGAATTCCATAGCAGACGGCTATCTGGAAGATGGCATAGTCCGCGTCTGTGCCTTTCATTCGAAGCGCGCGGTCATAGAATTCGATGGCAAGGCCAGGATTGCGCTGCAGGTAGTAGCAGTCGCCCGTGCGGATGTGGGCATCGCTGATCCGTGCGTTGTCCTGCCCTGTCAGTTCTGTGAACCTGCGGAACCACGATGCCGCCTCGGTGTAGTCCTCGCGGTCGAAATGCAGATAGGCCATGCCATAATACGCCATGCCATATTCTGGCAGACGGATGGCCCCTGGCGATTCAATGAAGGCGAGATAGTATTCTTCAGCGGCCTTGGGCTTTTTCATACGGGCGTATGCCTCCCCTTCCCAGAATTTCGCCCGTGCGCTGATATGCGGATCGATGGGATATTTTTCTGAAAGAAGGAAATATTGAACCGCCCGCTCGAACTTGAGGTCGTGGAACAGTTCTGTGCCACGGGTGTAGGCCACGCGCTGGTATGTGCGCTGCAGCTCGGGGTCTTTCTTCTTGATGCGATCGATGGCATCCAACGCAGATTCATAGTTGCGGGTCACCAGATATATCTTCAGCAGAAAACTGTAGGACTCGTCAATGCGCTCACTCTGGGGATTCTTGGCGATGTATTCGCTGAAGGCCTGCACCGCCTCGTTGTAGGGGTCGAAACTCAGTTCGTAGGCGAGCTTCGCAAAATTGAACAGGGCGTCTTCTTTCACCTTCTCATCGAATGAGAGCCGCGAGGCCGAGCGGAACGCATTGCGTGCCTGCATCTTCTGCCCGTCCTTAAGGTGGCAGTCGCCCATGTGATAGTAGGCCAGCTGGGCCATGGCATCCTGTTCGCGAACAACCTGTTCAAAATAGTTGACCGACTTCTGGCAATCTCCTGCGCGGTAACAGGCATAGCCCAACTTGTAGCGGTCGTCACGGCTGCCTCCCAGTTCGCTCACGGCAGTTTCCAGATGCTGCACGGCTCTGCCGTAGCGCTCCAGATTGTAGTTCGCCTCTCCCAACATGCGGTGCACCTCGCCTGTCTTGTCCTTGGCGAAATCCTTTTTCAGCAAAGACTCACCATAGGCGATGACCTCTTCATGTTTCTGCTGTCGGTAGAGGATCTGCAAGATGTAGAACGGGACCGTGTTTCCGAAAAGTGCATCGCCCTCCAGTTCGCGGAAGCCTTGCAGGGCCATCTCATTATTGTCCTGACGGTAGAGGATATAGGAGTTGTAATAGATGGCGGGCGAGCGGTACTTCCTGCCTCCCTTCATCACATGGGCCAGTTCGGCCTGTGCTTCGCGATACTGCTCCTGTTGAAAGTGTGCGTAGCCTTTCTTGAAGTAGTATTCCTCCAGATACGCCTCGTCCAGTTCGTGGGGATCAACCTTGGCGAACTCGTCCGTCACGGCCTTGAACCGCTTTTTGGTGAAATGGCTGCGGCCCAGATGGAAATGGGCATCCACAGACTTGGGGTGCTCAGGATGGTCTGTTGCGAAGACCTCCATCAGCAGCTCGCCATCGGGGTTGAACAGTTCCAGACCGTCCAAAGCTGCATAGAACTCGGCATTCTCAATGAAGATGGACGGCAGCTCATCGGCACGGTGCAGCGAGCGGTCGAACCGGTGCTGCGCCACGGCATACTTCTGTTTCTGCTGATGCTCAAGGGCCACATCATACTCACGCAAGGCTCCGTTGTCATTGGCCACGCGCTGGGCATTGACATCTGATTTCAAAAATGCACAAAGCGTGACGGCCATCATGGCAGCGGCTTTCAGCAGTATGTAAGGGCTGTGCAGGGGGTGCATCTTCTTCCGTGCTAAAGTAGAGGGGTGCCGAAGGCCACACCTTTCGTCATTGGTGGACTTATGAACGCGGAAGTGTTCAAATTATTGGGAATCCCTATTGTATTCAAGGTTCAATGTTCAACGTTCGAGAAATTTGACCGTGACGGTGCGACCAAATAAGAGAATGGGTCAGAAAATGCCCCATTCGATATTGTGATCTCCTACGCGCCACTCTGAAATCTTGCCTGCTATCTTTGGCCTCCACGATGGAAGAGCAGGAACACGTGATCAAGCTGTCGGATGTACGGGTGTATGTCCGTGAGAATCTGGTGCTGGACAAGGTCTCGTTCGCAGTGGAGCGAGGAGAATTCATCTATCTCATCGGTCGCACAGGCAGCGGTAAGAGCAGTCTGATGCGGACCCTCTATGCCGACCTGCCTATGCGCGAAGGCGAGGGTTTTGTGGCGGGTCATGCGCTCAAGGACATCCCTAACAAGGAGGTTCCGTTCCTGCGCAGAAAGCTGGGTATCGTATTTCAGGATTTTCAATTGCTCACCGACCGCTCGGTGGAGGAGAATCTCAAGTTTGTGATGCGCGCCACGGGCTGGACCGACAAGCAGAAAATGGACGACCATGTGGACGAGCTTCTTGCGATGGTGCAATTGCCGACCGGATCGCGCAAGAAAATGGCGACACAGCTCTCCGGAGGCGAGCAGCAGCGCGTGGCGGTGGCCCGTGCACTTGTCAATAGTCCGGAGGTCATCCTTGCTGATGAGCCCACTGGCAATCTTGATCCCGAAACATCAGAGGGCATTCTTCAGCTCTTCATCGACATCACGGCCAAGGGAACAAGCGTCATTCTGGCCACGCACAACTATTCTTTCTTCGAGAAGCATCCCGCCCGGACACTCAAATGCGAGAGCGGTTATCTGGTCGACACGCAGCAACGTGTAGGCCCTGAGGACTTCTGAGGTCTGGCTGGCCAAGGCCGGGTCATCTAAGGCTGCTCAGCAGATAGACCACTACAGAGAGCATCATTCCCAGAATCCCGAGAATGACCACCGGGCTGATCCGTGTGAGGGCAGGGGAGGCCGCCTTGTCGGGCCTCACCGTGAGGATAAAGTCGCTGAAAAGTTGGCGATAGAGCTTCCATAGTCCTGAGTGTTGCTCAGTACTTATGCGTGCATGGGCCAACCAGAGGGCAAAGATGCTTCCCAGTGCAATGAGGCAGCACAGCAGGGCAAAGACTGTCAGTTCACGGTCATCGGTGCTGCGCCTGCGCTGTTGGGCTGAGAGGCGAGCGAGGGTCTCGTCATACGAAGCGAATATCTCACCATCGAGCGCAATGAGGGCCGCTTTGACAGAATCGGCCTGCAGAGCCGCAATCGCAGAACTGTCTGAGGCCAGTCTGTCCAGCTCTTCGTGAAGCGTGGCCCGCGTGTGCAGCAGCAGGTGGCGAGTCCCTATATCGGCCATTGCCGACAGGTTGGCCGCCAGCAGAAACAGAGTGAGTAGGAAGGCCGAGGAGCGCATTGGAGCCATAGTGTCCTGACGTGGCGGCCGAGAACGGCAAGATGGGGAAGTGTGAGCATTACTGGATTCGAACCAGTGACCCCCACCCTGTCAAGGTGGTGCTCTGAACCAACTGAGCTAAATGCCCATCTGTGGGTGCAAATGTAGTTTTCCCGCCCTTGATTCCGATCGGATTTTTCAATCCGCCTGCTGAAGGCATGAGTTCGATGAATTTCTATGTTCCAGTCACATCATCGACATAAATTGACGAAGGTCAATTCCGCCCATGTCCGTACATTCGCCCCCAACGGGCGTTTCACCGTAATTCATAAAAGAATGAGAGCATTTCAACCTGTCTGTGCGTTCGTCATCGTATGCATCTCAGGCATCCTTGCGGCTTCGGCTCAGAACAACGTGGGCGTTGGCACCACGACACCCGACACCAGTGCCATCCTCGATATCTCGGCCCAGGACCGTGGCGTACTTGTGCCACGCACCGACACGCTGAGCATCTCTGGCCCGGCCACCGGCCTGCTCATCTATACGCCTACTGACAGTGCGTTCTGGTATTTCGATGGCATCTATTGGCGTTCGGCATTCGGGCCGCAGAGCCAACTTCCCCTTCAGCTTCCAAACGGCATCTTCGGACAGACCCTGCATTGGGACACTATCACCAACGTGGGCTGGACGGCCAACAGTTTCCTATGGAACAGCGGGCAGCAGATAGGGGTGAACAACATCACGCCTGACAGCAGTGCCATTGTTGACATCCGTTCGCGAGAAATGGGTTTCCTGCCACCCCGCATGACGGAGGCCGAACGTGATGCCATCAACAATCCCGCATCCGGACTCATCGTTTTCAACCTTACCGATAGTACGCTCGACATCTATAACGGAGCTTGCTGGCTTCCATCTTTCCTTCAGAACTGTGACGATTGCGGCATCACGGCCACACCAAGCAGCACAGCGGGCACCATTGACCGCGTGGTGGCCGACTCGGTGCAGTTGCAGGTGGCCATCAACCAGTTCAACGGAGTGCCTCAGAACATCGCATTCAACCTGCTGACACAGCTTCCAGCAGGTGTCACGGCCACGTTCAGTTCAAACCCGACATTCGGCAGCAGCACGGTGGATGTGACTTTCCACGCTACGCCTTTCGCACCTGCCGGCACTTTTCCCATTGTGATCCAGGTGCTCTGCGGCAGCAGCACCATCAACATCATCTACTCGCTCACCATCCTGCCATGTTATGTGGTGGATGCAATCAACAGCGTTGACAACTACGATCTTAGCGTGGAACTTTATATCGCCCATCCTACTGCACCTACCAACCAGCCGGTCTGTGTGGTGAGCAACATCAATCCGGGCGTGCTCATCAGCAGCCCTGACGTGGCGGTTCCGGCCTACACCACAGGCAACTTGCCAGCGGGTTCTCTGGTGGCGATCGTGAATGCCGGCAACATCATCGGCAAGGGCGGTGATGGGGGCGATGCCTACGACCCGGCCCTGGGTTGGACAGGTGCCGGCATCAATGGTGGCACGGCCATCGACCTGACCTTGAGTGCCGACATCGTGAACAACTTCAACATCTTCGGTGGTGGTGGTGGTGGCAATGCTCTGGCATTTGCCATCAGCACCGGAAATCTGATTCCTCCTCCTGCACCTGCCTTCGGGTTCTTCATTGGATCTGGTGGCGGTGGTGGTGCCGGTGGCGGTCTTGGTGGCACACAGCCTCCGGGTCTCATCGGTCTGTCGTGGTACACTCAGGGTGGTGATGCCACGAGCGGTCAGTTCGGAGTGCATGGCATGGGTGGAATCCTCAATTTCCCGATTCCGTTCACCGTAGGTCCTGCACAGGTGCTGCTCAACCCGAATACCATTGGTGGCAATGGCGGTCCTTACGGCTATCCAGGAACTTCAGGTCTTTTCCAACTCACCATTGATGTGAATGTCATCGTGAATATTCCGTTCATCGGCAATGTGGTCATCCCGGTGGTGTCCAACCTCAGTATTCCGATCCCGGTCACGCCTCCTGCGGTCGGGCAGGGAGGATATGCCGTGAAACGAAACGGATTTACCACTACAATACCCGACAACCTTTACAATACATCATTCCTACGGGGTCAGGTTGGGCCGTAGAGATTACTGCGAAATGCATTGAGCTCTCCGCCTTTGGCCGATCGGTTGGTGAATAACGTATAATGATTGGCGATTGCAGATTTACGATTTGAAACAGATGAAACAGATGAAAAAGTTCACACTCTTGCCGTTGATGCTCCTATCAGTGGCTGTGTTCGCTCAGGGAGCCTTTGAAGGGGTTATTACCATGACCACCACCAATGCCGAAATAAAGGAGACCACCGAGGTGACTTGGTACTTGAAAGGGGAACGCAGTCGCATGGACATGCGCTCCACAACACCCGACTACACCACGGAATATGCGCTCATCAGCGATGCAAAAGGCATGGACATGGTGGCGCAGGGCCAGGTGACCCCGGTCCCGGCCAGCGAGATTCACACATCGAATGCCACCATGACCCTGCTTGAAGAGAGCAAAGGCCAACGTGTGAATGGTTTCGATTGCATCAAGCGCACCTATACGGACGGCACCAATGACATCACCTATTGGCTGGCCACAGGCACAGGCATCGGTTTCAACGACCTGCCCTTGTTCCTTAGAAGGAACATGCCGCGCCTGGACCCGGATCAGTTTCCAGTGAAGATGGAGAAGCGCGATGCCGAGGGAAGGGTCCTGATGACGCAGGATGTTGCCAGTGTAAGAACGCAGATCGTGGAGGACAGGCTTTTTGAGCGGAGGTAGCCGATCATGACCCACCTTGAAGAACGGCCTTGCAGGGCCGTTTTTTGTTGAAGTTTGTCTCCATTTCCAATCCAACGACCATGAAGAAATTACTGAGCATCCTCAAATGGCCTGTCGCCATCATCGTGCTACTTGTCGGGGTGACCTATTTCACAGGCAATCAGTTCCTGCTCAAAGGCGTGTGGGCGGCCTATCTGCATGGCAACACCTCGGCCACAATAGGCGATGCGCGGTTCTTTGACACCCGCAAGGTGGAGGCCGGGCAACCAAAGCCGTGGAAGGTTTCTCAGACTCTCGGGCAATGGCCTCTGAGCCCAGAGCTTCGTCAAACGCTTGAGGAGACGCAGTCTGTGGCATTCCTGATCCTGCAGGGAGGGGAAATTATTGTAGAGGAATACTGGGACGGATATGGCGAGGCATCGCGCAGCAACTCTTTCAGCGCGGCCAAGAGCATCACCACCATGCTCACGCAGTGCGCCATACAGGATGGTCTTATAGATAGTTGGGATCAGAAGGCGAAGGACTTTCTTCCAGAACTGAAAGGCGAATTTGCTGATGAACTTACCCTGCGCCACCTGAGCACCATGACGGCCGGCCTGGATTTCAACGAGCATTATACCAATCCGTTCGACATCACCGCCAAGCTCTATTACGGCTCCGATGCGGAGAAACTGATGCTGGAGAATGTGCCCGTGATCAGCAAGCCCGGTACTTACGAGTATCAGAGCGGGGCCACGCAGCTGTTGGGCCTTGCGGTGATGAAAGCCACTGGCAGGCCGCTGGCCGAATATGCCTCCGAGAAACTGTGGAGGCCTCTGGGAGCCATTCATGATGCAGAGTGGCATGTGGATGGCAATGGGAACGAACTGGCCTTCTGCTGCTTCAATACCAACGCCCGCGACTTCGCCCGCTTCGGGCAGATGATGCTGCAAAAGGGCAACTTCAATGGCAAACAGATATTGGACAGCAGCTTTGTGGAGATGGCCGTGCAACCCTTTGCAGTTCCGTACTATGGGCACGGCTATTGGATTTATCCTGACGAGGGCACGCAGGTGTTCTACCAGCGCGGCATCCTTGGGCAGTATATCATCACCATTCCCGAATACGATCTTGTGGTAGTGCGCCTCGGCCATGTACGGCTCGGAACGGACGACCACCATTCCTTGGATTTCAAGGTCATGGTCAGAGAGGTGCTTGGGATGATGCGTGGGAGCGTGGAACTGATTTGAGCCTGAACGTGGCCGCACCTTTTGTCCATGCCCCGAAATGGCCCGTTACAATTGACACTTAATCGATACTTGAATCATGACCAATAGAATCGCTTGCATTTTAGCCTTGCTGTCTGTCGCACTGCTCTCATCGTGCGATGTGGTGCAACCGCCCTATTACGGCTGCATCGATCCGTTGGCAGAGAATTTCAATCCTGATGCCACCCACGATGACGGCTCGTGCGTTTTCGACCCATCGCTTTTCAAGGGCTGCATGGATACGGTGGCCACCAACTATGACCCAGCAGCGGTCGTGGGCGACTGCCATTGCATCTATGTTGGGGTGCGCAAACTGTTGCTCGAGGAGTATACAGGCCATACTTGCGGCAATTGCCCCCGTGCTGCTGCCGAATTGAAATCGCTGATCTGCCAATGGGGCGACCGTGTGGTGCCCATTGCGGTCCATGCAGGATTCTTCGCCCTGCCACAGCCCGGCAGTAGCATGTATGCCCCTGATTTCCGTACTCCCGAAGGCAATGCATTCAATGAACTCTTCGGCAACAGCGCACAGGGTCTGCCCAATGGACTTGTGGACCGCAAAAGCATCGGAGGCGGATACCCGCAGGGGCACACGTCATGGGCGGCACAGGTCTCCGCCATCCTCGCGCTTCCCCCCGATGCGCTCATCGACATCCAGAACACCTATAGCGAGGCATCGCGCACTGTCAATGCCAGCATCGACATATCGGTTGTCAGTGCCTTGGGCGATGGGCCCTATTTGGTCATTGTATCGCTCACCGAGGACAGCATCATCGGTTGGCAGAAGGACTATGAGCTGAACGACCCCGTCAACGGAGAGAACATAGAGGGTTATGCGCACATGCACATGCTGCGCAGGAATTTCAATGGCACCTGGGGCGAGCAGGTGGGCGGAGGCGGAAGTCTGGCAGCCGGGCAGGTGGTCAATGTCTCCTATTCGCTGCAGTTGGACGGGCTTTGGAATGACCGCCAGTGCAACGTGGTGGCCTACCTCTACCGCGAATCGGACAAGCAGGTGATCCAGGCCGAGATACGGCCGGTCAGAGAGTGATGTTGGCGCACGCAATGGGCGGATCGGGGCTCACTTTTCCGGCTTCATCGCATTTTCATGCGGCCCCCTTCGTGGATATGGACCTTTGCCCTTTCGATTTCCGATCACAATGAGAATACTGGTAGTAGAGGATGAGCCCAAAGTAGCAGCCTTCATCACGCAGGGACTACAGGAGAGCGGCCACGAGGTGCGCATCGAGTATGATGGGCTGATGGGTAAGAGAACTGCACTGAAGGAGGAGTTCGATGCGATGATTTTCGATATCATCATGCCCGGCATCAACGGGGTTGAACTGTGCAGGGCGGTGCGCGAGCATGGCATATCCACCCCGGTGCTGCTGCTCACCGCGCTAGGCACCACAGAGGACAAGGTGAACGGGCTCGATGCCGGAGCGGACGACTATCTGGTGAAGCCATTCGAGTTTCAAGAACTGCTGGCAAGGTTGCGGTCGCTCGGTCGCAGGGGAATTGGCATCGAGGCCGCGCCCAACACGCTCTCCTATCACGATCTGGAGTTGGACATCAGTCGAAAAATGGCGATCCGCGGTGGCAAGGAGATCCCCCTCACCGCCAAGGAGTTCGGCCTTTTGGAATATCTCATGCGCAACCGCGAGCGTGTGCTTTCGCGCAGCCAGATCTCGGAAAAGGTTTGGGACATCCATTTCGACACGGGCACCAACGTTGTCGATGTGTACATGAACCTGCTCCGAAAAAAAATAGACCGTGACCATGCCGATAAGCTCATTCACACGCGGGTGGGCCACGGCTATGTGCTTCAGCTTGCAAAATGAGCATCCGCAACAGGCTTGCGTTTCAATTCGGTCTGCTGGCATCGCTCGTGCTGGGCGTGGCCTCGGTGGCCATCTTCCTGCTTTCTGCGCAGCATCGGAAGGACGAATTCTCCGAACGTATGCAGGCACAGGGTGAGCGTGCGGCCAAGCTCCTTCTGCAGGTGGATGAGGTGGACGAGCCGCTGCTCCGCATCATAGACAGCAGCAGCCCATTGACACTCCCGGAAGAGAGGGTGATGATCTATGATCACAATGACAGTCTGATCTACAATTCGGCCAAGGACACACTGGGCGGTCTGCACTCCGGGGCATTTCTCAACTCGGTGCGCGCAAATGAGAAGGTGCATGCACAGGCGGAGGACATCGAGACGTTCGCCTTCATGTTCATGGACAGACACCTGCGTTTCGTAGTGGTGGTCTCCGCTTCGGACATCTTTGGCCGCAGCAAGCTCCGCAACCTTGCACAGGTGCTGCTGCTGGTGGTAGCATTGGGCATAGGCATCTTCTTCCTTCTGGGCAGGGTCTATGCCGAGCGGGCGCTCCGCCCAATCAAGAAACTGGTCTCACAGATCTCGGGCATCAGCGTAAGCAATCTTGAAAGCCGTGTGAGCGAGGGTGATGGAAAGGATGAGATCGCCCAGCTGGCGGTGTCTTTCAACGGGATGCTCGCCAAGCTCGAGGCTGCATTCTCCGCCCAGCGCAACTTCATCGGCAACGCCAGTCACGAGCTGCGCACACCGCTCACGGCAATATCTGGCCAATTGGATGTGATACTGCTGAAAGAACGTGGACCGGAGGAATATAGGGCGGCATTGGAGTCTGTCCATTCCGACATCCAACGTCTGAATAGGCTGGCCAATCGCCTGCTGCTGCTGGCGCAGACCGGTACGGACGCCCCAGAGGCAGGGTTCCATCCGGTGAGGCTCGATGAGGTACTGTGGGAGGCACGTGAGGCTGTGCTGCGCAGCCGGCCAGGAAGTAGAATAGAGGTGAGATTGGACGAGGGCATCGAGGACATAGAAGCCCTAACTGTCAGGGGAAGCAATCCTCTGCTGCATTCGCTCTTCATCAATCTAATGGAGAATGGTTGCAAGTATTCCGAGGACAGTCATGTTTCTGTTGATGTGAACATCAGAGGCAGTCATGCCGAATTGCAATTCAGTGATAAAGGCATCGGAATAAGCAACGAGGATCTGGTACACATCTTCGAACCCTTCTTCAGGTCCAGTTCTACCCGGGGAAGCGATGGACATGGCATAGGCCTGTCACTGGTAAAACGCATCACGGGACTGCATCGGGGAACTGTCGCGGTTTGGTCGCAGTTGGGAAAAGGTACGGTTTTCACGGTGCGCCTTCCATTGCTCGCCCTTGAAGGATAGGTGACACCCAACCGTATGATGGGCCAATGGCCGGTCCGCACTGCAATAGATCGGAAAGGATAGCCCATGCTGTCGCTATCGGTCGCGCTATTCCCTCTGAATGACAATGCCGCACCATCATTGTGGTTCTCGATGCGATATATATGGAAGAATGAAAGCGAAAGACCATTGGGCCGTAACGCAGTTCGTGTCTCTAACCTTCGGGATCACATCAGATTTGAGCAGATCGAAACAGAAACTAATGAAGTTGTATTAATGTGATTATCATCCGATTGATGGAATCTTTGTCAGAGTTTCAAAAACTTTACCAACTTGCCACGCCTTAACGCAGACATAACCTTCTCTTCCATCAACACATGAAAAGACACCTTACGCTGCTGTTTTTCGTTCTCTCGGCATTGGTCTCGCAGGCTCAGAACAGGACCATCACCGGCACGGTGAAGGATTCCAAGAGCGGTGAGACGCTCATTGCCGCTTCGGTCATAGTGCAGGGCACCACCACTGGTGTGATGACCGATGTCAACGGACGTTACACGATTCTGCTCGACCTGAGCGCCCCGAAAACACTTGAATTCTCATTTCTCGGCTACCAGAAGCAGACGGTCGTTGTCGATGGGACAGTGCCCGAACTGAACATCGCATTGGAGCTTATCACCATGCGGGGACAGGAAGTGGTCATATCCGGTTCGCGGGTGTCGGAGACCATTCTGGAGAGCACCGCGACCATTCAGAAGATGAATGTGCGCGATATTCAGGAGGTGGCATCAGGAGATTTTTACAGTGGTCTCGGCAATCTGCAAGGTGTGGATGTGACCACTTCGAGTCTCGGCTTTCAGGTGGTGAACATGCGGGGTTTCAATTCCACGGCACCGGTTCGCGTGGTTCAATTTGTAGACGGGATGGACAACCAGGCTCCGGGGCTCAATTTCCCGGTGGGCAACATGGTTGGTGCGAACGACCTCGATCTTGAAAGTGTGGAGATCATCAGCGGACCGGCATCGGCCCTCTATGGCCCAAGCGCATTTCAGGGAGTGGTGAGCATGAAGACCAAGAATCCTTATGACTATCAAGGACTGTCTGCGCAGATCAAAGGCGGCACACGGAACTACATAGACGGTCAATTGCGATTCGCCACCACCATTGGAAAGGAGAAGCGCTTGGGGATCAAGGTCACCGGTCAATACATGCGTGTGGACGACTGGGTGGCCAACGATCCTGTGGCCAACCGCTATGGCGATATTGAAACGGATGTGAACCTCTCGAACATCATTGAGCAGCAGCAGACCAACCCTGACCTGACGCAGGAGGAGCGTGATGACTTTGTTGCGCTGGTGGGTGGATATCTGGGGCTTGTCTCCCCCAACGCGTTCCCAGGCACTATCCATGTGCAGGCCCCGGGCTATATGGAATCCGACCTTGCCGATACCGATGCGTTCAGCGCCAAGGCCACTGCCGCCATCCATTATCGCTTCAAGAAAGACATTGAGGCCAGCTATACCTACAAGTTCGGCATTGGCAAGGGCATCTATCAGGGTTCCAACCGTTACAGCATCAACAACATCCTGTTCCAGCAGCACAAGCTGGAAGTGGGAGGTCGCAACTGGAAGGTGCGTGCCTACACCACGCTAGAGGATGCTGGCAAATCTTATGATGCGGTATTCACCGGCATCAACATTTCCAAAGAAGGAATTGCTGATTATGTGGGCGAATACCTTGGAGCCTATTTCGATACGCTTAGGGTGATGTCGAATGATTTTGACCGACAGGTGAGTGCCGGTGAGGTGGCTCAGGCTCATGTATGGGCACAGTCGCAGGCCGAGGCCAATGGTTGGATAGCAGCAGGTTCCACCAAGTTCGATTCGTTGCGTCATGCCATCATCAACAACCCCGACCTTAAAGAAGGTTCACTCTTCACGGATATTTCCAGCCTTCAGCATGTGGAAGGCCAATATCAGTTCGATTGGAAATGGATGGACGTGATGGTGGGGGCCAACTTCCGCAGATACGATCCGCAGTCGTACGGGACCATTTTCGCAGACACCCTTGTGAACCGTGGCGACACGCTGAGCAATGGCAATGTGGACCGCAGCAAGGAGTTTGTGGATCTTTCGCAGACCGAGTTCGGTGGATTCCTGCAATTGACCAAACGTCTGTTTGACGATAAGTTCAAGATTCAGGGTTCTGTACGTTTGGATAAGAATCAGAACTTCCCATTGCAGTTCTCACCGCGGCTGTCGCTCATGTACGATTACAAAGGGCATATCTTCCGTGTGGCGGCCCAGAGCGCATTCCGCAGCCCTACGCTTCAGAATCAGTACATCCGTTTGGATGTGGGCCCGCTCATCATCTCAGGCAACCTGAACGGATGGGACAACCTTTATACTTTGGAGTCCGTGACTGCTTTCAACGACTATGTTGACAGCGTTCAGGTCAATAACCTCTGGAATGACTCGGTGTATGACGTGGCATCGGGCAAGCTGAAGACCTTCAGTGCCAAACCGATCCGCCCAGAACAGGTGAAGACCATTGAGGTGGGCTATCGCGGCACATTCTTCAAGCGTCTGTTCGTGGATGCGAACTTCTATTACAACTGGTACACCGATTTCATAGGAGAGATTAGGGTGGTGCAGCCGTTCAATGCGGTTGCCGGAGAGGAGAGCGGAGTGGATCAGCTTCTTTCCAACACCGATGGCACACCGACACGTCAGATCTATCAGATTCCGGTGAATGCCGATCAGGAGGTGCGCTCGATGGGTGCCACGCTCGGTCTGGCCTACTACATCGGACAGAAATACACCGTTTCGGTCAACTATACGTTCGCCCGTCTCATCGACAGCGATCTTGATGACCCCATCATCCCGGGATTCAACACGCCTGAGCACAAGATCAATGTGGGTCTCAAAGGACGTAAGGTGTGGAAGGGGCTTGGATTTGCGGCCAACTTCCAGTGGGTGGACGAGTTCCAGTGGCAGAGCACTTTCGGTGACGGCACTGTACCATCCTATCACGTACTCGACCTTCAGCTGAGCTATGAGGTTCCCAAGTGGTTCTCCACTTTCCGTGTCGGGGCCTCCAACGTTTACAATCAGCGGAGGATAGAGGCCTATGGATCGCCCACCATCGGTGCCATGGTCTATGGCTCGATACTGTTTGACATTAAGGACATCAAGAACACCTTCAAGAAAAAAGAGAAGCAGCTATGAAAAAGTACATACTCCCCCTGATACTGTCCGCAGTGGCCTTTCATTCAAATGGTCAGGCCACATTGAATGGACGGATAGACGATCTCACAGAACTTACCACGGTCATCACCGAGGAATTTGTGATGCCTGATGGTGTGAAGCTGCAGACGGACATTTACATCCCAGTGCTCCGCGACTGTGTGATCGTGCCAGTCGTGTTGGCGATTCCTGTGCCTGGAGTGAATCCCATAACCTTCGATCTGACGCTGCTGCCGAGGAACAAACAGCTGCTGCTGTATGATTCAATATACCAGATCTCAGGTGGAGACACGGTGGGCCAGCTCAATCCGAACCCGTATCAGCTGCCCATGATCCTGTCCCGCACCCCGTATGACAAAGGGGATCAGGATGCCGAGGAAGGTGCTGTCATAGGTCTGCTGGGCTATGCCTATGCGAAGCAGGACATGCGGGGACGCTACACTTCGGGCGGGGTATATCTGCCGTTGATGAGCGACTCATGGAACAAGAACGCCTATCACCCCAACTATAAGCACGTATTGGACAAGACCGCGTTCAATGATGCGCGCAATGGCAACAGGAACGAGGATGGATACTGGACTGTCAAGTATGCAGTGGACAGTCTCACACGCAACTTCGACCTTGACGGTGACGGCATTGATGAGACCACAGACAAGCTCATCACCGGACGTGTCGGAATGTTCGGGGCCTCGGCACTGGGCTACAACCAGTATCAGGCCGCTGCGGCACACCGGATCGATCAGGATGAGCCGGGACTGAAGTGCATACTTCCCATTGTGGCACCTGCCGATTTCTATAAGAGCGTGGGTTTCCCTAACGGGGTGCTGCGCGACAGGCTGGTCACCGGTTGGTTGGCCGGTCAGATCTTCTCTGGAACGGACGATGACCTGATCCCGATCGACAACGACATGGACAACAACCTTCACAGCTCTGCAGACTACAACCTTCCGCAGAATATTGATGTGAATGGAGAGACCAAGCAATATGGCCAGAACATGTTCGCTGCTGCCAACCTGAGCATCGATCACTTCCTGAATGTGCGCTATTCCGATGCCAACACTGGCGAAGTACTTCCTGCGGGCTATTATCCCAACTCACCGGGCCGTGCCGACATGGACGCCAGTCGTGCCATGGTGGACGAGAATGGGGAGTCTGTCTCCAAGGGCAAAAGGGAATTGCTGCCTGATGGAACCCTTTCGCTCACTGTGGTAGATGCCGATGATGACGACCCCGATGCGCTCATAGGTTTCGGCCACATCCCAAGGCCGAACCTCAACAAGACCCGTTGGACCAACATGGAGGTGCCCGGCTACCATCTGGTGGGCTGGTGGGACATTTTCATTGATGGGCAGGCCGAGAGCTGGAGCAACATGCGCAAGTATCTGAGCCCCAAGAACAGGAATCTTCAGAAGCTTGTGATTGGGCCATGGGCGCACCAGACCATAGGAAACCGCACCACTGGAGACCGCACCTATCCCGAGAATGTGATCGATGTGATGGGTATCAACTTCGATGACTTCAATCCTGACAACCTACAGATGGGCAAGGCGCTCAACTCTGAGCTCATCGGCTGGTACCGCTATAATCTGAACTATTCCCATGAGTCGTTTCTGGGCGAGCCGAAATTCAGACTGCCCGAGAGCGAAACCCCTGTTGAACTTGCCGACCTCGGTCTGCTTGGGAAACTGATGGTGCGCATCCCGTCAGAAGACCTGATCATCCCCTTTGAACAGCTAATCGGAATCCTTAATGGCTCCCGCCCTGTGGAAGGGATGAAGGCCGAAGTGGTGGCCGTAGGAGGTCTGCTTGACGGTCAGACCTTCGCCATTGACGTGCCTGGCATTGATGTGGGAAGTCTGATTCCCGGAGTAGCAAGCGATGAGATCACTCCCATCCCATTCAAGGACTTCAGCAGGCCTGAGGTTATTCCCAATGTGCGCATGTATGTGATCGGCCCTAACGACAGCCCGACCGTAGAGAATCAAGCATTGGGCAACTACTGGCTTGCTGCCGACACCTTCCCTTTGCCCGAAGGTCGCGACTGGGATGCGATACAGCGCACACGTTTCTATATGCACAAGGGTGGAGCGCTGAACAAGACCGCACCGACAGTCGATGAGGGCTTTACCATGTATGTGCACGACCCGGACGATCCGATCCGCACGGTTGGAGGAGCGAATATGATTGTGCGCACCCCTGATGGCGAGCGCAACAGCCAAGGCCAGTTCAACCTCAAGGATCCGCGCTACGCGCCCTATACCATCGACCGGCCAGGGGTCATTTCCTTTGAGTATGAAGTGCTGGAGGACTCCCTTTGCATCGTTGGATTCCCAACGGTCACCTTACATGCCAAGAGCAATGTGGGCGGTGCCAGTGGTGGCCCCACCGACACTGACTTCCATGTCCGCATTGTGGACGTCTATCCTGATGGCCGTGAATATTTCGTTCAGGACGGCTGTGTGAACGCCCGCGCCCGGGACTACGCCAAGATGCTGGTGGAGCAGCCGTGGATGGACTCAGAACCACCTTATCCCGGAGACAATATCCCGTTTACTAACATCGAGATCGGACAGGTTTATGAGTACACCTTCAAAATGTTGCCGGTGGCCTACACCTTCGGTCTTGGCCATAAGGTGAAGGTTCTGATAAGCAGCAGCAATTACAACCGTTTTCAGGTCAATCCGAACGTGCCTATCAACGATGGGGAGTTCTTCCGCAGAAAGCCGGGTGATGGCCGTGGCTATAAGTTCGGTGGGCCGAATGCCCCGTTCATGATGCCGCGCGTGGCCATTCAGCGAATCTGGCATGCCCCTCCCCCTGAAGGGCAGGAGGATCGCTTCGCCACAAGCATCACGTTACCGGTACTTACGAAGATGTACACTGCAGTTCAAGAGCCTGAAACGATCGTGGAGGCTGGCAACGGCATGATGGTCTATCCGAATCCTGCCACCGATCAGGTGACGGTGTTCGTGGGAAATGACCATGAGCAACTGCTGCGCGTGTTCGACCTCAATGGACGCATGATGATGGAGCAGGGCGGGTTCTCGGACCATCTGGTGATGGACGTGTCGCAACTGGCATCAGGCATCTACTTCGTGCAGCTGACCGATCAGCGCACGGGAGAGCGTTCGGTGGAGAAACTGATCCGACAATAGGCCAAGAACATCCTCATCAGTAAAAAGCCGCAATGGGAGCCATCCCATCGCGGCTTTTTCGTGCCTGCTGCCGAAGGTATCTTTGCAACCAAATGAACAGATGATGGCACAGCAGAAGAAGGCCAGTGAGACACTCACCATCGGCACAGAAATAGTATTGCCCAACGACACCAATTCTTTAGGCAATCTGATGGGCGGAAGACTGCTGCATTGGATGGACGTGCTTGCGGCCGTTTCGGCCCACCGCCTCTGCAAACGGGTGTCGGTGACAGCAGCGGTGAACAACGTCTCGTTCGGCAAGGCCATTGCTCTGGGCGACATCGTGACCATGAAGGCCAAGGTGAGCCGCTCGTTCAATTCGAGCATGGAGATATTCATTGATGTCTATGTCGAGGACCGCACCACTTCGGCCCAGATCAAATGCAATGAGGCCATCTACACCTTTGTAGCGGTCGATCAGATGGGCAACCCGATACCGGTGCCACAGGTGGTTCCCGAGACCGATGAGGAGAACGAACGCTATGCCAGTGCCCTGCGCAGAAAACAACTGAGTCTCATCCTTGCGGGCAAGATGAGACCGGATGATGCGACAGAGTTGAGGGCTTTGTTCGGGATATGATGGAATTCAATGCAGTCGAAGCCACTGCGAGAAGAACACATCCTGCAGTTGGTGGTAGCTCGTCTCTTCCCCGGTCTCGTGGCAGATCATGTCACGTTCTACCAGTGCTGTGAGGGAGCGATTGACAGAACTGGCCGCCCCAAGTCCATGTTTTCGTAGGAATGCGCTTGAATTGAGTGAATATGCCTTGCCTTCTTTAGCTACCGCCTTTAGCAGTTGCCATTGTGCATCAGTAAGGATGTGGCGATAGTTGTAATAAACGTAGTCGTTCTCGTTCAGGATCTCGGCCAAGGTCTTGTTCACATCATCTGTCGAGATCACTTTTCCCTCCCGTGCATAGAGTCTATTGCAGAGCACCTGTACGTAGTATGTGTGAACGTTAGTCAGTTCAAAGATGCGCTGCAATGCCTCGGCACCGATTTTTTTACCATCCTTTTGCATCCATCTGGATATGAACTCCCCATAGATCTCTGTGTCGATGGGGCCAAGATGCATGAGTTGCGCGCTCTGGAAGAATGGCCTTCCCGCCTCGGTGAACATAGAGACCAACATGCCCATTTCGCTGCCCGAAAAGATGAAACGGAGGTTCTTCATCTGTTGAACATGTGTGCGGAGCAGTGCCTCAAGATTTTTTTCCGGGTAACGGTTGATCTGTTGGAACTCGTCAATGGCGATGACCATCGGTTGGCCCTGTGCATCAAGGCGGTGAAGAATTTCCATAAGGGTCGAGCCTGACCGATCATGTTGCAGGTAGAATTCCACCGAGGGCTGACCTGTGAGTCCATCATAGGTGATGCGCGGTCGAAAAGACTCTACGAGGTCCCGCAGCCGTCCAGTGACTTTCTGCGGCCATGTGTCTGTCTGTCCTATCAGTTTGGACCCTATTGCATTGACCAGACCATTCGTATCCTGTGTAGCATAGATATCAATCAGAAAACCACGGATCCCTTCTTTGGCAAGGCGGTGTAGGGCATGATGTATGAGCCCTGTCTTTCCCATCCTACGCTTGGATATGAGGGTCACGTTGCGACCATTGTGTACCGCCTCGTGGATGGCTGCTGTTTCCTGTTCACGGTCACAGAAGTATTCCGGCCCTTCATACCTGTTTATGTGAAACGGATTTTTCATGCCACAAATGTATTGAACATTTTGCGTAACGCATTTTGCGTTACGCAAAATGCGCAATAAAGACCCCGTGGTCCACAACCTATCTTTGACCCCATGCTGGTCTATCTTCTCTTTGTAATCGGATTCGTGCTGCTGATCAAAGGTGCCGATTGGTTGATTGAAGGAGCGGTGAGCATTGCACAGCGGCTCAAGGTTCCCGACCTGGTGGTGGGCCTCACCGTGGTGGCCTTTGGCACCTCAGCACCCGAAATGTCGGTCAATATCATCGCATCGGTGAATGACAACAATGGTCTGGCCATTGGGAACATCGTGGGCAGCAACATTGCCAACGTTCTCTTCATTCTCGGTCTTTGTGCAGTGATCAGGAATCTCACGGTTCAGCGCAGTACCGTGATCGCAGAGATTCCATTCGCCCTTCTGGCCGCAGTCATGGTCGGCTATATGGTCAATGACACGTTGACGGATGTGAATGCTGTGAACCAGATAAGCCGTGCGGACGGATTCGTGCTGATCGCACTGTTCGCAGTCTTCATTTTCTATACCCTGCGGCTTTCCAAGGCCGATGTGGGTGAAGAGGTGTCACACGTTCCACAGATGAGTGTGCTCACGGCCGTTGGACTCTTTGTCGTAGGTCTTGCAGGCCTGATCGTGGGTGGGCAGTGGATTGTGGACGGAGCAGTTCACATTGCCTTGAAACTGGGTTATTCAGAGACTTTCATCGGCCTCACGGTGGTGTCCATCGGAACATCGCTTCCCGAGTTGGCCACCAGCGTGGCAGCAGTGCGCAGGGGCAACACCGACCTCGCCATCGGCAACGTCATCGGATCCAATATCTTCAACATCTTCTGGGTGCTGGGGCTGTCGGCCGTCATCAGTCCAGTGACCTTCAACGTGGCCGACAACATCAATATCTACGTGCTTATCGGCACGCACCTGCTGCTTATGCTCGCACTCTTCGTTGGAACACGCCATCAGGTGAACCGCTGGCAGGGCGTGGTGATGCTGTTGTGCTATGCGGCCTATGTGGCTTATCTGGTGGCGGGCACCTAAGCTCACATCACCACCAGCCGTGTGTGACGGAGACCCCGGGCATCGTCCATCACACGCACCAGATACGTGCCTTTCGGCCAGTTGCTCACATCAAGAGAAGCGGATGTCCCCGTGGCTTGTCCTTCCATCATCATCCTCCCATCAATGGACAGCACCGAAATGGACTGTCCGATGGCAAGACCGCTCACTGTGACGAAGGTGCCGGCAGGATTGGGTGTAATGGTCAGTGGCGATGGGCCGTGACCGGCAATGCCAACGGCAACCGATTCGATGCTCGCGCAGTAGTCCTCCGTCTCGCCCATCGAGAAGCTTCCGCAAACGTCAGGGAGTGTGGTGGAACCTGTGGTCTGCACACGCAGGCGGGTGTTGCCTGTCAGCGCATTCATCGGCACGGTGATGTTGCCTGCGACAGGCGCACCGGCCACGCCATTCTGATCGAACAGCAGTTCAGCGGGTGCGAATGTCCCGTTCTGGTCGGCATCGAGCCAGATGCGCACATGTTGGGGCAATGATGCATTGCCCGATGCTGCTGCGATGATGCTCACACTGGCAGTGGCACCCTGAATGAGGCTGATATCGCCCTGTTGCCTGTGGAACGCATAGCCGCCATCATTGCCCGATGTGTTGTTGAAACTTCCCACGGTCAGGTTCTGCACCCATTCATCGCGTTGGCCGAGCAGGGCCGTTGCGCTATTGCCTCCGTTCAATTGGGCCTTTATGGCATTTCCATCCGCCTGCGAGACCATGATGACCGGTATGCTCACATTGCCGCCCTGCGCACCCGCACCCATGTCGATCGTACCTGTCGCATTGTTCATGATGATGACGGCCGCAGCCCCGGCATTCTGGGCGTTCAGGGCCTTTATTCCGAATTCGCATGTTCCACGGTCGATTACCGCTATGTTGCCATTGATGGCAGCGGCATTCACCAAGGTCTGGCATGCTTGGGTCGGGTTGGCCGACCCGTCATTCGCAAGGACCAGCTGTCCGAAAGCCGTGCCTGCCTGCCAGTCTCCGCCCCACGAACTTGGGGCCTGAAACTGGTAACTGCCCGCAATGGCAGGTGGCGTGAGCACCGTGAGATCGGGGCCGGGGGCCGTAGCGGTCGCTGCACAGTAGGGCAGCACATCAAAGGTCAGTATATCGGAAGGCGTGGAAATATCCTCAGCGCAGGTGCTTTCCACGTAGAATTCATACTGTCCACAGTTGTCGAGCCCTTGCAGGGTGATGGCCGTGCCAGTGGTCTGTTGGGTGAGCCATGTTTCTGTTCCCGTCTCGCGGTAGAAAACGGTATAGTTGACCGCAGAAGGCACATCCTCCCAAACGAGTTGCACTGTGCCTTCCGACACTTCTTCCTCTGCCAGTTGCAATGGAGCGAGGCAGGTGGGACAGTAGTTGTCCAGTATGTAATTGAGGGAATTCTTCACATTGAGCCTGCCACCGGTAATGAAATTGCCAATGAGGGCGGGCTTCACGTCCACGCCCGACAGCAGGGCATCGAGCACCATGTCGGCACCCAGATGAGGGTTGGACCGCACGGTCTGAGCAAAACCAGTGCAAGGCACCGCGTAGAGCAGGGCGATGGCCCCTGCGGTGAGCGGGCTTGAGAAGGATGTGCCGGTGGTGCTGGTATAGCCATTGGTGCCGTCCGTGGTGGTCACGCTGATGCCGGGCGAGGCGAGATCGATGGTGTTGACACCATATCCGCCAGCGAAACCGTCATTCCTGTCAGACCTTCCCACTCCGACCATGTAGGGCGAACTGCAGGCTGTGGGGATGTCGCCATCCACATCCACATTGAGGTTCGAATTGGTGGTGGCCGCACAGTTCAGTATGCCATAAGTGCCGAGGGTATCATAAAAGGCGCACCAGAGCGGAACAGAGGCAGGGTTTCCGCCATCAATTCCCCAAGAGGCGTTGGTCGAGACCACAAAGGCGCCTTTGGCCCCGTTGGTCGCATCATACAGTTTGCGCTGCGTGAGCGGATAATCATAGCAGGAGATGATGTTGGCCTCGCTGTTCACATTGTAGCCCGAGGCCACCATGATCTTCACGTTCCAGTTGATGCCGGCCACACCGAGACTGTTGTTCCCTTTTGCCCCGATCATTCCGGCCACATTGGTGCCGTGGCCCCCGGTGGTCACACTGCCGCTGTTGCTGGCCACATCCCAACCATAGATGTCGTCAATGTAGCCGTTGCCGTCATCGTCAATGCCGTTGCCGGCAATCTCCCCGCTGTTCTGCCAGCGGTTGCCGATGAGGTCGGGATGGGTCATGTTCACGCCCTCTATGATGGCCACCACTATCTCATCGCCCATGGCGGTGGTGCCCCCGGTGGTGATGTCCCAGGCCTCATCGGCATCTATGTCGGCATCGGGCGTGCCCCCGCTCTGGCCGGTGTTCACGTGGTGCCACTGACTGCCGAAGGTGGGGTCGTTGGGTGCTGCGCGCAACCACACGCGGTGGTTGTTCTGCACGATGCTGAAGGCATTGTTGCGCGCCAGCAGTTGGCGTGCCTCATCGTGACCGATGGCCAATGTGTCGAAGGTCACAAGCCAGGCACGCATGGTCTCCGACAGTGCGCGTTCCACTTTCAGGCCCATTTCAAACGGATAGTCCGCAATGGCAGCGCGGATGTCAGTCCCTTCCTTGGTCTGCACGATCAACTCGCCCTTGAAATGGGCCTGCTGTGCATGTGCGGACAATGATGACAGGGCGATATGGGCCAGTAGGAGCAGGAGTGAGAGGTGTCGCATCGGAATGGTTGAGGGCAGCAAAGTACAGAAGCTGTCCGTTCCAGAACGGAAGATGTGGGACAAGGAGGCCGATGGCCGCAAAGACCCCATGTTCACCCCCACACCTTGGCCCCCTCGGTGCAGTTGGTGCAGATGTCGATCTCAGAACGGGACTTGAACAGTGACCTTCTGAACTGCCCATACTTCGCGCCCTGCCAGATGCTGGCGAAGCTCTCCTTCTTAAGGTCGCCCAGCTGGTGCGTGGCATCCTTGTCGAAGCAGCAGGGCACCACCAGCCCGTCCCAAGTGATGACACAGGCATGCCACAGTTTCCAGCAGTGGTTCAGCATCCTGTTCTTCACGATGACCTTGCCGTCCTTGCCCCGCTTGTAGCGGCTGTACTTCTCGTTGGTGGGGATGAGCCGGTTCGGGTCGTTCTCATAGTCATAGACCTGCGCGGTCTTGAAACGCACCTCGTCCACGCCTATCTCCTTGCCCAGCCGCTCCACTTCGTCCAGTTGATGCTCGTTGTGGCGCACCACGAGGAATTGGAAGATGATGTGCGGGGTGGGCGAGTTCAGTTGGCGTTTCCATTTCACCACGTTGCGCGTGCCTTCCAGCACCTTGTCCAACCGGCCACCGATGCGATAGTTCTCGTAGGTCTCCTGCGTGGTGCCGTCTATCGACACTATGAGGCGGTCGAGCCCGCTCTCCACGGTGCGTTTGGCATTCTCGTCCTTCAGATAGTGGGCATTGGTGCTGGTGGCGGTGTAGATGCCCCGGTCGCTGGCAAACTTCACCATGTCGAGGAAATCGGGGTTGAGGTAGGGTTCTCCTTGGAAATAGAAGATGAGATAGAGCAGGTCGTCCTTCAACTGTTCGACCGTGCTGCGGAAGAAGGAGTTGTCCAACATGCCCGTGGGCCGCGAGAACTGCCGCAGGCCGCTGGGACATTCGGGGCAGCGCAGGTTGCACGAGGTGGTGGGTTCAAAGCTGATGCTGATGGGCACGCCCCATTGCTGTGGTGTGCCTGTCCATTTGCTCCAATAGTAGCTGCTCAGCACCTTGATGGCGTTCCATGCCCTGCGCGCAGTGACCTTGCGCATGAAGTTCACTCCGTCTTTCAGTCCTCCTCTCAGTTCGAGCATAGTGGCAAATGGGGAGGCAAAGGTAGGGGCCACCTGTGGACTGCCCCAGCTTGGCGATCTCGCCCAGGAGCGTCCCACGACCGCCACCGATGGCCTCAGGGTTCCGCTGCCTTCACCACCCGTTGGAAGGAGGTGCGGCCTTGCAGGTCTGTCACTTGCAGGAGGTAGATGCCCGTGGGGAGATGGCGCAGATCGAGGGTGTGCGATCGGCCCTGTGCATCTCGGCCATACACCTCTCTGCCAAGCATATCTGAGAGCCGCACGCTGCCAAGGTGCTGTTGGGCCTCTATGCGAATCATGTCGGTGGCGGGATTTGGGAAGACTGAAAAGCGCAAATCGCCATATTCTTCCGCACCATCCTGTATGCTGTCCAAGGCGATGACGGAGACGTCATCCAGATAATAGTAAGACCTTGCTGCATGCATGGAGGCCAGGGTCGGCAAGTGGTGCATGGGGTCGGAGGGCGAAGGTGTTTGTGGGGGGCTTATAGCACTCTTGGTTCTCAGGATATTTTGATGGCAGGGATAGTTTTGTATCGAAAATGACGAGCTTGGAGCAACCTTACCTCTTGTATCTGAAAGGCGCATGGATACTGGGCCGTGGAAATCATTTGTCATACACCTTGCGCTGGAGGGGGGGGTGGAAGACCCCCCCCCCCCGGGTCAAAAACCGCCCGCTCGCGGTTTTTTATCGGGAGCGGGCGGTTTTTCAGTGCGCGTTCGCGGTTTTTTATCGCGTGCTCCCGATTTTTTACCGCTCGCTCGCGGTCAGGAACCGCGCAGGGGGGGTCCGGAATCGCGAGCGGGCGGTCAGGAACCGCGAGCGCCCGATCTTTTACCGCGCGCTCGCGGTCAGAAACCGCCCGGTTTCAGGGCACGGGGATCGGAGGAATGGTAGGATCCGGCTTTTCATCCGTGGGAGGCGGGGTATCCTCTGACTCGGACAGTTGAACGAAACGCTCCTTCAGTCTGTTGTAGCGCTCATCGGCCCCGGGCATGCCCGCCTTGGCCGCAGCCTCCAGAATCTTGTAATAGATGAGGCACACCGAATATGCCTCTGCGCCTGCCAGAAACTGTGTGCCGAGCTGGGCATCACCGTGGCCGAACTCTACGACCTGCCGTTGAGCGAGCAGATGCTGAAGGTGCAGGGCCACTGCGGCCGCAAATAGCCCCGGCCAAGGGTGCGGAAGGGCACACCGACCAGACACAGTGACAGTGCCCCATCGGTCTGCCCGCCTCGGCCATGCGTTCGCATCCGGACCGCTGTTGGACACCCCCGCCCGCCCGTTGCTACTTTTGCCGCCCCAAAGCATCAGCCATGGCCTTCGCCCCCCACCACGACCTTATTGAAGAACTGAAATGGCGCGGCCTGCTGCACGATGCCATGCCCGGCACGCAGGACCTGCTCAACCGCGAGATGGTTTCAGGCTATGTGGGCTTCGACCCCACGGCCGAATCGCTCCACATCGGCAACCTTGTGCCCGTGATGCTGCTCACGCATCTTCAACTGGCAGGCCACAGGCCCATTGCCCTCGTGGGCGGGGCCACAGGCATGATAGGTGACCCCAGCGGCAAGTCGGCCGAGCGCAACCTGCTCGATGAGGAGACCCTACAGCGCAACGTGGCAGGGGTAAGGAAGCAACTGCTCAAGTTCCTCAATTTCACAGATGGGGCCAACAGGGCCGAACTGGTCAACAACTACGACTGGTTCAAGGGCATCTCGTTCCTACAGTTCATGCGCGACATCGGCAAGCACATCACCGTGAGCTACATGATGGCCAAAGATTCTGTGCAGAACCGCTTGGAGACCGGCATCTCGTTCACCGAGTTCAGCTATCAGCTGGTGCAGGGCTACGACTTTGTGCATCTGCTCAAGAACCATGGCTGCAAGCTCCAGATGGGCGGATCGGACCAGTGGGGCAACATCGTCACCGGCACCGAACTCATCCGCAGGATGGGCGCAGGCGAGGGTTTTGCCCTTGTGGCACCCCTCATCACCAAGACCGATGGCGGCAAATTCGGCAAGAGCGAGCAGGGCAACGTGTGGCTCGACCCGCAGCGCACCTCGCCCTACCGCTTCTATCAGTTCTGGCTCAATGTGTCGGACGAGGACGCCAAGCGCTACATCCGCATCTTCTCGCTGCTCTCAAGGCCCGAGATCGAGTCGTTGCAACAGCAGCACGATGGGGCCCCCCACCTGCGCCTCCTGCAAAAGGCATTGGCCGAAGATGTGACCGTGCGCGTGCATTGCCGCGAGGATCTTGACGCGGCCGTGGCGGCATCCGAGATCCTCTTCGGGCAGGGCACGGAGGACAGTCTGCGTCAACTTTCCGAGTCCGACCTGCTGGCCGTGTTCGAGGGCGTGCCGCAGTTCCACATTTCAGAGCAGGAACTGAAAGCTGGCATCCCCATCATCGACCTGCTGGCCGAGATGACCACCGTGTTCCCGTCCAAGGCCGAGGCACGCAAGATGATCCAGGGAAACGGGGTCAGCATCAACAAGACCAAGGTGGCCGCCATCGACCTGATGGTCAACGTTGATCACCTCATCGCTGGGCGGTACATTCTCGCCCAGAAAGGGAAGAAGAACTACTACCTGCTGATTGTAGGGTGAGAAATGGAATATGGAAAATAGAAGGTAGAAAATGGTCGGGTGGGGTGGTTGGCATCCGTGTCGCGAACACCATTTTCCATTCAGGACTTTCCTCATATTCTCCCAGTGGCCCCATGCTATTTTTGCGGCCATGAGAACAATGGACAATTATTCCTTTTCGGGCAAGAAGGCCCTGATCCGTGTGGATTTCAACGTGCCGCTCGATGACCATTTCCACATCACGGACGACACCCGCATACGGGCGGCCATCCCCACCATCCAAAAGATTCTGAAAGATGGTGGATCCGTCATCCTCATGAGCCATCTGGGCCGCCCCAAGAGCGGGCCGGAGGACAAATTCTCGCTCAAGCACCTCGTGAACCACATAGCCGACCTGCTGGGTGTGCCCGTGCTGTTTGCCACCGATTGCGTGGGCGAGGTGGCCGAAAAGGCGGCTGCCGACCTCAAGGCGGGCGAGGTGCTGCTGTTGGAGAACCTGCGCTTTCACAAGGAAGAGGAGAAGGGCGACCGCGATTTCTCCAAGAAGCTTTCGCTCTTGGGCGATGTGTATGTGAACGATGCCTTCGGCACCGCCCACCGCGCCCATGCCAGCACCACCGTGGTGGCCGATTTCTTTCCAAACGACAAGATGTTCGGCTACCTTTTGGCCGCAGAGATCGAAAGCGTTGACCGCGTCCTCAAAAAGGCCGAACGCCCGCTCACCGCAGTGATGGGCGGGGCCAAGGTGTCGAGCAAGATCAGCATCATCACCCACCTGTTGGACAAGGTCGATCACATCATCATCGGGGGCGGCATGACCTTCACCTTTGTGAAAGCACAGGGCGGCAAAGTGGGCAGCTCATTGGTGGAGGATGATTTCATAGAAACCGCCAAGCAGATCCTCAAGGATGCCGAGGCCAAAGGCGTGAAGATCCATCTTCCTGTTGACTCTGTGGTGGCCGACAGGTTCGACAATGCCGCCAACACCAAGACCTGCGACAGCAACGCCATCCCTGACGGATGGATGGGCCTCGATGTAGGGCCCAGGGCCGAAGCTGCCTATCACGACCTGCTGATGGACTCCAGGACCATCCTGTGGAATGGCCCGATGGGCGTTTTCGAGATGGAGAAATTCCAGCATGGCACCGAGGCCATCGGCCGGTCCATTGCCGAGGCCACGGCCAAAGGCGCATTCTCGCTCGTGGGCGGTGGCGACAGCGTGGCGGCCGTCAACCAGTTCGGTCTGGCCCACAAGGTGAGCTATGTCTCCACGGGTGGCGGTGCGCTGCTCGAATACATGGAAGGCACCGAGCTTCCGGGCATTGCCGCTATTCGGGGATAAGGTCGCGCAGCGTTTCCTCGGTCCTGTCCACTCCGCGTTTCAGGCGATCGACAACCGTGTCCTTGTCCACATCATCAAGAATGGGAAGGAGGAAAGGTGCAAATGCCTGAATAGGGGCGAACAGGAACGATTTCTTCACGGCCTCCGATTCCTTTGCCCCGTCCAGCAGAGAGAAACGGTTGAGCAGCATGATCAAAAGACTCAGCATGAGCACTCCGCGTGCAATGCCGAAGAATGCACCGGCCGCCTTGTCGGCCCAGTTCATGGCGGCCATCTTCGTCATGCCTTCCAGCATCTTGCCGAAAAAATAGACCAGCAACATCACCCCGACCAGAATGAGGGCGAATGCTATGATGGGCAGAAATTCGTTGGTGAGCGAGGTGTTCTTATACAGATATTCTGCGAGCAGCGAGGCGAACCTTGCTGCCAGATAGACCCCGGCCACCAAGGCCAGCAATCGGGTCACCTCCATGATGAGGCCACGTGTGAAACCCTTGTAGGCCATCCACAGCAGTGGAATGACAAGCAGCACGTCCAGCCAATGGTCCATCATGTCAGTATTCGTGGACATAGCCTTTGCTCTCGGCCATCTCCACCAGCGTACGGTTCATCACCCCGAAAAAGGACTGGCCATAGCGATATACAAGCATCTTATCGCGCATGTTCTTCATGTGCTCCTCGCGCTTGGTGGTGAGCATTTTGATGATGGAGATGTATTCGCCACGGTTGTAACTCAACTCTGTGACATGGAGCAGCAGCTCCTCATCAGTCATTTGGGCCAGTACGCCCGGAGGGTGCTTTCTACTGATCTTGCTGGGATTAAGGTCTCCATTCAGGTAAAGGTCCACAAGGTCCCACGATGCGTTCTTGCCCTGATAAAGTGCCGTGGCCTTGAAGAACGTGCGGGCCTCGAACGGATTCTCGCCCTGAAGCTCCGCATCCTCGTCCAACGACTCCTGTGCATCGCGCCTTTCCACACCGTTCGCACCGTATGGCATATAGGTGGTGTTGATCATCCTGCACGCCTCCAGCAGCAGGTCATTGTCATAAGTTTTCTCAAAAACGATCGGGGGCTCCCGCAACGATATGGGGAAATACTTGCCACCGCATGATGTGGCCAGATCGCGCCATTCCTCTTGCTCAACACGGTTGTCGTAGGCCATGAAGTAGAGTCCATGGAGGATGATGCCCATCTCATTGGCCTCCTTTATGGCCTTGGTGCATCCCGGCCCGCTGAACGCCCTGCCATTGCCAATGGCGAATATCACCTTCAGCGCATTGGGATCCTTCGACCATGAGAGCTGGTTGATGGCCACGTCCAATGCATGGCCCATGTGGTAGTTGCCGGGCGATGTGATGTCCTTGATCTTGAAGAAGGGGCGGGCTGCGGCATCTATGTCGCGGGTCAGATCGGAGATGATGCTGATGTAGTTGTTCTCCTTCTGGAAACTGGGACGGCCCATGCACACGATGCCAAGCCTATAGTTCGAAGTGGGCGAGAGACGCGACATCTCATTCTGCAGCTCCCAGAACTTGTCGCGCACGGTGGTCAGGATGCCCCCGGTGCTACCGCTGATGTCGATGAGGAGGACGATGTCGATAGGCGGGGCCGAAGGGCCGTCAGGTTCTGTGCCGTTGGATGAGAACCCACGGGGCATCGACCAAAGGCCCAGTAGGGCCACTGAACACAGGATTCGTGCAGAACGGGCTATGATGGAACCTGTCATATCAGTGTGGCAAAGTTAGCCTATTACGGCCCCTGACTACTTTTGTGACATGTTGGACATCGAATTTCAAAGAGAGTGGCGTGAACTCATTGACCGCCTTGAAAAGCGTTTCGGAGAAGGGATGGAACTGGAAACCGTACTGTTCCTCATTGGGGTGCAGGAGCTCGGCCAGGGCCATCGACAATTCAAGAAGCACGAGAAGCTCGACCTCATGCACATTGCCATCTGCCGCTTGTTGAGCCGGTACGGTTACTATGAGTTTGAAGGGGTGGACGCTGAAGGATGGCCGCACTATCGCGTGTTGGCCAAGCTGCCCAAGCTCAACCCTAAGGAGCAGAGCCAGCTGATGAAAGAGGCGGTTATCGAATACTTCAAGGATGCAGATCTGCTGAACTGAAAGCCTACAGCTCGTCCAGATTCAACTCTATCTCTACGGTCTCACCCTGTTCCAGAATGACGAAGTTCTCCAAAGAACTGCGTCCACCATGGGTCACATCATATTTGAGGATGGCCGGATTGGGGTAGGTGAACTCCACCACGCCATCGCTGTTGGTCATAATGATCTCTTCCAACCACAGCGTTCCCACACGCTCATCGTTGTAGAAACGCACCTCTGCCTGTACCACCGGCAATACAACGGTGTCCTGAGGGTTCAACTGATTGGGCGAATTCTCCACCACCCTGATGCGCACTATGGCATTGGTGTCCTTGGTGCAGGAAGAGACCCCACTGATGATGGCGAGCGCCAGAACGGGAGCGAGAATTCGGGAAATGCGTGTCTTCATGGCCTTGCAGTAGGGTTGAAGGTGTAAATTTGCCAGTTGTCAAAGGTAGGTATTCCATTTCCTACCGATTTTGAACCTCCAAAAATACAGAACCATAATCAACCTCAGATGAGAAAGTTACTTGCAACCCTCGCAATGGCCACCTTTGGTCTTGGTGCCATGGCCCAGGACACCTCTGGCCCCATAGTGCTCATCAGTACAGAATATGGTGACATCAAGGTCCAATTGTACAATGCCACTCCCGGGCATCGCGACAACTTCTTGGAGATTGCCTCGAAAGGACAGTATGACGGAAGCATCTTCCACCGTGTCATCAACCGCTTCATGATCCAAGGTGGCAGTTCGGAAGGTGCGAGCGCAGACCTTGATGGCAGGCCGACAATCCCGGCAGAGATAGTTCCGGGCCTCTATCACAAGAAAGGGGCTTTGGCCGCTGCCCGCACTGGCGATCAGGTCAATCCCGAAAGACGCAGCAGCGGCTCGCAATTCTACATTGTGCAGGGCCAGACCTACCCAGAGGAGACCATGAAGATGATGGAAGGTCGCCTGGGACATGGTTACAACGATGCGCAGCGCAAGGTCTATGCAGAAATAGGGGGCACTCCGCACCTCGACTATCAATACACTGTTTTCGGTGAGGTGATCGAAGGATTGGACGTAGTGGACAAGATCGCTGGCGTGCAGACCCATCAGGCCGACAGCCCAGTGAAGCCAGTTTCCATGAAGGTCAAAGTGATCAAGAAATGATTATTGTTCGAATAATCAATAATCAGTAATCAATCCCTTTCTGTGTTAGAACAACTTGAAGCCTACCGCAGCGAAATAGCGGCCTCCGGACTGAATGACGCGGCCGCATTGGAAGCGTTCCGACTGAAGTATCTTTCCAAGAAAGGTCTACTCGGTCAGTTGTTCGATGCCTTCCGAACGGTGCCCAACGAGCAGAAGAAGGCTTATGGTCAGCAGCTCAATGCGCTGAAACAGTATGCCGAAGGGCGTTTTGAGGAGGCGCAGACCATAGTGAACGCCTCATCAGGCGGCCCTGCTCCCGACCTCGATCTTTCTGTTCCGCCCTTCCCTTTGGAGATAGGCACACGCCATCCGGTGTCGATGGTGCGCAGAGAGGTGGTCAGCATCTTTCAACGCATCGGCTTCACTGTGGCCGAAGGGCCGGAGATCGAGGATGACCATCACAACTTCTCTGCCCTCAATTTCCCGCCAGAGCACCCTGCACGCGACATGCAGGACACGTTCTTTGTGGCCAAGGATCCCGATTTCGCCCTCCGAACACACACGTCATCGGTGCAGGTGAGGGTGATGGAGAACCAGAAACCGCCCATTCGCATTCTCGCTCCGGGACGCGTGTTCCGCAACGAGGCCGTGTCGGCCCGGGCACACTGCATCTTCCATCAGATTGAGGGATTGTACATCGACAGGAATGTGTCGTTCGCAGACATGAAGGACACGCTGCTCTATTTCGCCCGCGAGTTCTATGGGCCGGAGACGAAGATCCGCCTGCGTCCTTCCTACTTCCCATTCACCGAACCGAGTGCCGAGATGGACGTTTATTGGGGTCTGGAGACCGAGGCCGACCACCGCATCACCAAAGGCACGGGCTGGTTAGAGGTGCTGGGATGCGGCATGGTCGATCCCAATGTGCTGCGCAACTGTGGCATCGACCCGGAGGTCTATTCCGGTTTCGCATTCGGCATGGGGCTTGAACGCACGGCCATGCTCAAATATCAGGTCAAGGACCTGCGGCTGTTCTTCGAGAATGACAAACGGTTCCTCGATCAGTTCAAGGCGGCATACTGATCCTGTCCCGCCACCGATGTGGCGATTCTCGCTTCCAAGTGATAGCTTTGAAGGCATGATCAAATTCTTCGTCATAGCCCTACTGCGCGGTCTTCCGCTTTTTGTCCTTCTTGGGGCCCATCCGTCTCCTGTCAGGTCGCAATCCCTTGCCCAACAGCGTTGCAATGCAATGGAGAAGGGCCTCAATGTTTCCAACTGGTTGGAGGAATACTGGAATGCCGATTGGCCTGTCGCTCACAAGTACACCAAGCAGCATTTCGAGACCATGCGGGATGCCGGCATCACTTCGGTGCGACTCCCCATCAATTTCCATGCGGTCATTGGGCAAGAGGCACCTTACACCGTGAATGTGGACCATGCCGTGTTCAGTTGGGTGGACAGTGTGATCCACTGGACGGATGAACTGGGCATGAAGCTCATCATCGACAACCACCATGGCTGGGAGCTCACCGAGAACAACTGGCGCGCCAAGCTGCCCATGTTCTCCCACCTGTGGTCGGTGCTTGCGCAGCGATATTCCTACCTCGACCCGGACCGCGTTTTCTTCGAACTGCTCAACGAGCCCTCGCTCGGATTTCAGGATTCGCTCAAGGTCATGTACAATGACGCTCTTGACTCCATTCGTCAGCACACGGCCCAGCATACGGTCATCGTCTCTCCGCACTGGGCCGGCACGGCAATGGTCTTCTCAGATTGGCAGCCCATGGCCGACACCAACCTTATCTATACATGGCATGTGTATGACCCGCTCGATTTCTCACATCAGGGACTTACATGGCACACACCATTCTTCCCATCAGGCAACGCATTCCCCCATGCAGAGCCCACATTCATGGAAGGCATCTTCGAAACAGGATGGCAGCGGGTGCTCGATTGGAAAGCCACCCACGGTCTGCCATTGCTGATGGGCGAGTTCGGACTGAGCAGTTATTGCGATTCTGCAAGCACGTGCCATTGGTTGGAATATACCATGACCCGCCTCAAGCAGAACCGGATACCATGGTTTTACTGGGACTGGCAGTGGGATTTCACCATGTTTCATGGCAATGTGACCGGTGCGGACAGCATCTATCCATGCTTCCGCCACTATCTGGGGCTATATGGCGATGACACCTTCACCGATGTGGGCGGAATGCGACCCCCATCATCGCCTGCTTTCAGAATCTTTCCGAACCCGGTCGGGACTGATAATGCTTCCATTTCTGTCGAATGGAATGGCCAACAGGTCGGCAGGGTGAACATTCACGATATGATGGGAAGATTGGTCCGAAGTGATGTGGTCAACGGGGAGAAGATGTCCATAGAGGCCCCGTTGGGGGCGGGAATCTATCTGGTGGTGCTCCAGACAGAGAATGGATACATGGCGCAGCGGCTGGTGGTCAGATGATCACATTCGGCCCATCTGCCCTTTCCATCGCCAACTATCTTTGTCCGCCACCCGTCAAGGCTGGCGTATAGGACAACCTCATGAAAGACAGGATAGCACATCTGCACGAGAAACAGGAAAAGGCCCTGCTGGGGGGCGGTCAGGACCGCATCGACTCGCAGCACGCCAAGGGCAAGATGACCGCACGCGAGCGGCTTCATTTCCTGTTGGACGAGGGCAGCTTCGAGGAGATCGGCATGTTCGTCACCCACCGCAGCAACGAGTTCGGCCTCGAAAAACAAAAGTTTCTGGGCGATGGCGTCATTACCGGATATGGCACCGTCCATGGACGAACGGTCTATGTCTTCGCACAGGATTTCACCGTGTTCGGTGGCTCCTTGGCCGAGATGCATGCCGAGAAGATCTGCCGCATCATGGACCTTGCCATGGAGAATGGAGCACCTGTTATCGGCCTTAACGATTCGGGCGGGGCGCGCATTCAGGAAGGTGTGGTGAGTCTGGGCGGATATGCCGACATCTTCTATCGCAACACCTTGGCCTCTGGGGTCATTCCACAGCTCTCCGCCATCATGGGCCCATGCGCGGGCGGTGCGGTCTATTCGCCTGCCCTCACCGATTTCGTCCTGATGGTGCAGGACAGCAGCTATATGTTCGTCACCGGCCCCAACGTGGTGAAGACCGTGACCCACGAGGAGGTGACCAGCGAAGAATTGGGCGGGGCCAGCACCCACAGCACCAAAAGCGGAGTGACACACTTTTCCAGTGCCAACGACCTCCAGTGCATTGAACATCTGAAGAAACTGCTGAGCTACATGCCTCAGAACTGCGAGGAGGAGGCACCGGTGATCAACTACACTCCGGCCGATGAATCGCGTGCAGCGCTTGACAGCATCATCCCCGACAATCCCAATCAGCCTTATGATATCAAGGAGGTGATCGAGACCGTGTGCGATGCAGGCTCATTCTTGGAGGTGCACAAGGATTTTGCCGAGAATATCGTGGTCGGATTCGCACGGCTCGGTGGCAGGAGCATCGGCATCGTGGCCAACCAGCCGGCCATGCTGGCAGGCGTGCTCGATATCAAGGCATCGCAGAAAGGTGGGCGTTTTGTGCGCTTCTGCGACTGTTTCAACATTCCGTTGCTCGTGTTCGAGGATGTTCCGGGCTTCCTCCCCGGCACCGATCAGGAGTGGAACGGCATCATCACCAACGGGGCCAAGCTGCTCTTTGCTTTCTGCGAGGCCACCGTGCCACGCATCACGGTCATCACCCGCAAGGCTTATGGTGGGGCCTACGATGTGATGAACAGCAAGCACATCGGTGCCGACATGAACTATGCCTGGCCCACGGCCGAGATTGCCGTGATGGGTGCCAAGGGTGCTGCCGAGATCATTTTCCGCAACGAGATAAAAAGTGCTCCCGACCCCGAGGCCAAACTCAAAGAGAAGGAGGCCGAGTATGTGCGGCATTTCGCCAATCCCTTCCGCGCAGCCGAGAAGGGCTATGTGGACGAGGTCATTCTCCCATCACAGACCCGCGAGAAGCTGATCCGCGCCTTCGGCATGCTGAAGAACAAGGCCCGCACACTGCCAAGAAAAAAGCACGGGAACATTCCGTTGTAAGACTTTTGTGCAGTCGATGCGCGGTGCCGATATCACCAGAGCATCAACAATAGGGCAACAAGAACGGCCACCGTGCCAATGGCAACCATCAATCCCATCCGTTCCTTTCTTCTTTGGATCCTGATGTCCCGTGCAAGCTGATCGGCAAGCCTTTGTCGGTCTTCTTCCGAGCATTCTCCGAATTCCAGTGCCTCATCTCTACCGAACTCCTGAAATGGTTCCTGCTTGAAAATAGGCTTCCGCTCCCTCCTGTTCATCTTCAGGGAGTCGTTCATTGCCTGTGCTGAACCACCAAAGGACATGACCATAGATTTTGAGCAATCCAAATATAGCAGCGATTCCGCCAGATGAGACACCTGACGGAATCGAGATGCATGGAATACTGTTCAGATCACCTCCACGATGATGGGGCCAAGGGTGTGTTCCACCTCGTCCACGCCAACTGCCCTCACATCTTCAAAAGTGATTCGAAATCCTTTTCGTGCCTTGTCGAAAGCGTTCTTGAGTTCATTGTCGAATCGGTTGCCGTTGAACTGTTTGCGAACCAAGATATCTCCTTGATTATTCATCATAAGCACATTGAATCGCTTTATAGTGCAGATACCGTTGTAGGCAAAGCTTGGATCATAGCGAGAGGAAAGTCCCAACTGCGCTTTCAGTTCATTGGCGGTCATGCGGATGGTTCCATCCTTTCCGGACAAGGTCAACGCGGGCTTGGGAAGTCTGCTCACTCGGAATTCCATGCTGCCCATGTTGCGGGTGCTGCCATCGTCCATCACCGCGCTCACATTCACCGTGACCGAAGCGGGAGATGAAGGGCTGATCACTGCCAGGTATTCCTGGGCGCCCGCCTTCCGCAATGTGTTGCCGCCTGTGATGGTGGCCCGGATGCGCTCCGATGGGATGCCCGGCACCGATATGGACACTGGGTTTTCAACGCCTTTGTAGAACTGGTTCATACTCGTAGCTGAGACCACCAGCGATGGCCGCGCCACGATGTACTCCGAGCGGAACGGGTAGCTCTGCACCTTGCCCTCAGAGTCGGTCAGGTCCACCATCCCTTCATAGGTGAACACGCCTTCCCGCGAGGCATCCACCTCATAACGGCCCATGCCGTTGATGCCCGGCACGGTCGAGGTCACACTTGCGAGGTCTGTCCCGTCAGCATTCAGCTTCCCGATGCGGATGCCCGGTGAGCGGGTGGTGCTATAGGCCGCCACGATGATGTCCGCGCTGTATTTCTCCCCCTGTAGCACATAGCTGCTCTGTGGCAGCACGGTGGCCGCAATGGTGTCGAAGAAGAAGTCCTTTCGATTGAAAGAGCGGAACAGCCTGTTGACCACATCCTGTTCCATGGTCGCCACATCGCCCTGCAACTTTGTGAGGATGGTGATGGTCGCTGCCAGTGGCGTGTGATAGAACATGTTGGCCTCCCACGTGGACGTGGCATCCTTCATTTTTCTGTCCGAGAGGTCGATGGAGGTGGAAAGCGATGGGCGGTCGGCCTCGTCCAACAGGCCGCGCATGTTCTCCTGATAGATTTCCAGCCGCTGTTTCAGCGCCACGGCCACGCCCTTGCTGCCCTCTCCGTCACCCATCATGATGTGGGTGGGCATGTCGTAAGCGTCCTTTTTGTTGACGTTGCGCAGCCCCATGGTGTCGGCCTCCACTATCGGGATACCTTCAGTTCCGCTCACCAGTGCAGTCTTGATGCTGTCGATGAAAAGGTGAAGGGTTGCTGAAAGCGCTTTGGCCTCCTGTGCCCGCTTCCAATAGTGGCCGACCTTTTCGGGGTCAATACTCCTGGCCAGGTCGAAATCGCTGTAGAGCGACCCCGTTTTCATTGCCATCGCGGAGTTGGTGATCGTGAGGCTCTCGTCCACGTTGACGAACGCGTCCAGCACGTCCTTCGAGATGTTGAGTGCCAATAGGGCGGTGAGAACGAGATACATCATCCCAATCATCTTCTGTCTGGGTGTTTCTTTGCTGCCTGCCATGATTTCCAGTGTTTTAGGGTAATGGTCTGATGGGCCGCACCTCCTTGGTGCGGTTGCCGTTCAGGTCCTTCATCCGGCCGGAATGGGAGTCCTTCACCTGATAGAATACCAAGCAGGGCAAAAAGGAACAGGCGAACACGGAATTATTCTCCGGTTCACCTGTAAGTGACTGATTGATAAGAAGAAAAATTGATGTCACCTTGAATGACATCAGTGCTGGGCAGCACAACTCAGGGTGTCAGACCCTGTGGGATTCAGTCCAGCCCAAGAAGGACGAACAGCACGAGAAGGATGAGCAGGATGACGAGAAATGCCCGTTTGTCCTTGTAGATCGGTTTCTTATACAGCGGCTTCGTCATGCGCTGGTGATTATAGACCAGTTTGCCGAAGTCCTTGTAGCGGGAGGTCTCCTCCTCCGAAGGCACCTCGTTGAAGCCCTTGCCGTCCTTTTGCTCTTTGGGTGTATAGTTCTTCATGGCCTGTCTGTCATCAGTTTACGTAATCGGCCCAGAGCACGGTAGGTGCGGGTCTTGGCGTTGTCGGCAGAAACTTCAAGGATGCCCCCGATGTCTGCGAATGAGTACAGTTCGAAGAACCGCAGTTCAATGATGGTCTGGTCGTCATCGTCCAGTTTTCCAAGGCAATTGGCCAGCAGGGCTAGCGACTGCTCCTGTCCTTCCATGTCAGGCAGTTCCTCACGCAGTTGTGAGACGTCCGATTCATTCAATGGTACCATCACATCCCGTTTTGTCCTCCTGAAATAGAGCCGCACCTCGTTGAGCGCGATGCGGATGAGCCAGGCCGAGAACGGTGCGCCTGACACCTCATATCGGGGCAGGGCATGAAGTGCCTTCAGGAACACGTTGGAAGCGAGTTCCCCGGTCAGGTCGCTGTTCCTCACCCGCTTGAAGATGAATCCGAAGACCACATTGAAGTGCGTCTCATAGAGCGGACCGAAAGCCGTGGGGTCGGTCTTTGCCCTTTCGATGACCCCGATCTCCTCCTGTGGTGTCATTCTGCTGAATACAGGTCGGTGGAACACAGCCGATCGGCTGGCACAACGAAAGTAGTGATGCGCAAAGGAGCGCTCAGTTCAAATGCGCCTCGCTCATCTCCAGCGTCAGCCTTTCATCGCTCATCAGGCGCTTTACAAGGCCGATGCTCTTCGGCAGCTCATACTCGAAGAAGTACTTGAAGGCATACATCTTGCCCTCGTAGAACGCCAGCTCATCGCCCGATTGTCCGGCAGCAAGTTTCTCCTGCACCACGATGGCCTGTTTCAGCCACTGCCATGCCACGCAGAGGATGCCCGCGTTCTCCAGATACAAGGTGGCATCTGACAGGAAAACCTCAGGCTCCTGTGTTTGGGCCAGACCCATCAGCTTCATCGTCACTTCGGAGAACTTCTGGAGCGATGCGCCCAGCTTCTCTGCGTACGGCTTCAGCTTCTCGTCCTGCATCGCCTGCATCACGGTCTGCTGCATCTCTGCCCCGAAGAGCATCACCGCCTTGCCGCCCTTCATGGTCACCTTGCGGCCCAACAGGTCCATCGCCTGTATGCCGGTCGTTCCCTCGTAAATCGGGTTGATGCGCGTATCGCGATAGAACTGCTGCAACGGGAAATCCGCACAGTAGCCCACTCCGCCCAGCACCTGTATGCCCTGCGAGGTGCTCAGCAGGCTCATCTCGGCAGGATAGGTCTTGCACATCGGGGTCAGCACATCCAGCAGCATCTGGTATTTCTCCCGCTCCTCGCCCTCAGTCACACGGATCATGTCCTCATAGTACGAGCACTGCATCACCAGCGACAGGCAGCCTTCCACAATGCTCTTCTGGAACAGCAGCATGCGTTTCACATCCGCATACTCGATGATGGGCACCATCGGCCCGTCCTGACCCTTGTTGCTCACGTGGCGGCCCTGCGGACGCTCGTTCGCATACTGCAACGAGGCATAGTAGGCGGCCGAGCTCAGCGCAGTGCTCATCATGCCCACGCTGATGCGCGCCCCGTTCATCATCTGGAACATGTACTTCAGCCCCTGATGCGGCTCGCCCACCAGCCAGCCGTGGCAGTTGTCGTTCTCGCCCATGATGAGGTAGGCGATCGGGCAGCCCTTCATGCCCATCTTGTGCTCAAAGCTGTTGGTCTTCACATCGTTGGCCACCAGCTCCCCGTTCACAGGGCGTTTCTTCGGGACGACAAAGAGCGAGATGCCCTTGGAACCTGCCGGCCCGCCCGGAATCTTGGCCAGCATCAGATGCACCACGTTGTCCACGCCATCGTGGTCGCCCGCGCTGATGAAATGCTTCTGCCCCTTGATGCGGTAGCTGCCGTCCCCCGCAGGCGTGGCCGTGGTGGTGATGTCGCCCAGCGAGCTGCCCGCGTGGGGTTCGGTCAGGGCCATGGTGCCCTGCCATTCGCCAGCATACATCTTGGCGAGATACGTGTCCTTCAGCTCCTGATTGCCGAACGTGCCTATGAGGTCGGCAGAGCCGCCTGTAAGCCCGAAGTAGGATGCGGCCGAAGTGTTGGCCGCGTGGAAGATGAAGTTCGATGCGCCATAGATGGTGGCGGGCATGCGCTGGCCTCCGTGCTCGTAGTCCTCTTGGCAGGCGATCCATCCGCTCTCCCCGAACTCGCGCATGATCTTGCGCATGTCGGGATGCACATGCACCGTGTCCTCGCCCATCTTCGGCTCGTTGTCGTCCATCTCGCGATAGATGGGGTGGAGGAGGGTATCGGCCATCTGCTTGGCAGAATCGATCATCAGGTCGAAACCGTCCTTGGTGTGGTCGGCATAACGCTGATATGTGGTGAGCTTCTCTACTTGAAAAAGTTCGTGGAGCACGAAGCGCAGGTTGCGCATGCTTACATATTCCTTGGCCATGGGTGGATTGAAAAGTTAGGGGCACAAAACTAACTGCCGAACAGCGGCATGCAAGTCTCGGATTGTGCGGAAATGGGGTAGGGGGAGGGGGGAATTGGGAAATAGAAACTGGTTAAAGGAGAGGAGTTAATGGCTTTTGGGAAAATGGGCAATCCGCCTCAGGAGGATGGCCTATAGGATCTTCATCGGATACGTGTATTCCTGAAATGTCTTGACAGAACACAAACCACGATATTCGGGCACTCAACCCGGTATCGGTCAGCATCATCGGACATCGTACGACCACCCATGCTCTTCAGTAGTCTGCTGTTCCTTTTTCTGTTCCTGCCGCTGGTGCTTGCAGCCTATCTGGCGGTGCCCCGCAGCTGGAAGAACGGCCTGCTGCTGTTGGTCAGCATCCTGTTCTATGCATGGGGCGGGGTCAGCTATACGATTGTGCTGCTCAGTTCCATTCTGTTGAACCACGGATGCGCGGTGATGATCCAACGCAATGACGGAACACCCTCCAAACGATGGCTGAAAGCGGGGATTCTGCTCAATGTGGTGGTGCTTATCGTATTCAAGTATCTCGATTTCATCATTCGCAACATCAATGCTGCAGGCGGGCTGTTCGGAGCCCCATTGGCCATTCCGGAGGCGGGAATCCATCTGCCCTTGGGCATCTCGTTCTTCACTTTCCAACAGATGTCGATGCTGTGGGATGTGTATCGGT
Source organism: Flavobacteriales bacterium (assembly GCA_021739625.1). Classification (GTDB taxonomy): domain Bacteria; phylum Bacteroidota; class Bacteroidia; order UBA10329; family UBA10329; genus UBA10329. The sequence continues at coordinate 40,810 of JAIPBJ010000007.1, forward strand.
CCACCGACCGCCAGCCGCTGCGGCTGACAGAGACGGCCCTCTATGTGGCCCTGTTCCCACAACTTGTGGCCGGACCGATTGTGCGCTATCACGACATCATCGACCAGATCAGGAAGCGGGCGGGCAGCATGATTTTGTTCCGTTCCGGGGTTCATCGGTTCGCAATCGGGCTGTTCCGCAAAGTCGTGTTGGCCAACGGCTGCGCCAGCGTTGCAGATGAGGTGATGGGTTCCGGCATCAGCGACCTCACGACCGGTGCCGCATGGCTGGGCATCGTGGCCTATTCGCTCCAGATCTATTTCGATTTCTCGGGCTATTCGGACATGGCCATCGGTATGGGACGCATGTTCGGGTTCAATATTTTGGAGAACTTCAACTTCCCATACATCGCCCGTAGCATTCAGGAGTTCTGGAGACGGTGGCATATTTCGCTGTCCACCTGGTTCAGGGATTACGTCTATATTCCGTTGGGCGGCAACCGGGGCAGCGGCAGGCGCACGTATCTCAATCTGAGTATCGTATTCCTGCTCACAGGGCTTTGGCACGGGGCCACGTGGAGCTTCGTATTCTGGGGGCTGTTCCATGGGCTGTTCCTCATGATCGAGCGGTTGGGACTGGGGCGATGGCTGCAACGCGTACCCTACCCTGTTGCTGGGGCCTACACACTTTTGGTGGTGATGGTGGGCTGGGTGTTCTTCCGCTTGGAGGAATTTCCCGATGCGATGGAATATGTGGGCCGGATGTTCGGTGCGGGCGGAACCGGCAATCTCTCGGCATTGATGTTCCTGAACCGGGAGTCGGTGGCCACCCTACTACTGGCCGCGACCGCTGCCACCATGCTTTTCAAGAAAATGGCGGAAGCAGCAGATCGGTGGGAAAGCGGCACAGGCGCGGTCGGCAAGTGGGTGCTGGAAGTGCTGCGCATCGTCATGGTGGTAGCAGCCCTGTTCTACTGCGCCATTCAGCTCAATGCAGGGTCATACAATCCGTTCATCTATTTCAGATTCTGACCATGGAACGCCTCCGGACATCGTTGCTGCCTGTGCTGTTCATGGCCATGCTGCTGACCCCATTGGTCAACAGCATCTTTGGGATATGGACATTCGACCGTAAGGATGAGAACCGTGCTTTCGCCAAAATGCCCACACTGAATATCGAATACCTCGACCCTTTTCCTGAGGAGTATGAGGAATACTACCGCGACAATTTCAGTTTCAGAACACCGCTGCTAAAGCTCTATCATCACTATAAGTTCTTCTTCGCCAAGGTTTCGCCCGACCCGACTAAGACCGTAATCGGCAAGGACGGATGGTATTTCATGGCCGGGAAGGAAAAGCAGATCATAGAAGGAAAGCTTGACTTCACCCCCGATCAATTGGAGGCTTACAGGAAGGAGTGGGCCTACCGGCTGCGCCTGATGGATTCGCTTGGCGTGAAAGCCTGCCACTGGATGATTATTCCTATCACTCAGTATGTCTATCCGGAGAAGATGGAGTTCAACACGGTCTGGTCCGACCGACCAAGGAGAATTGATGTCCTACACGAATATCTGAACAAGCACTTTCCCGATCTGGTCATCGACCCGCTTCCTCAGTTGTTGGCCGCCAAGGACAGCATGAAGGTCTATCGGATGTTGGACAACCACTGGAATCACCGGGGGGCCTTGATCGCTTCGCAGGTGCTGATAGGTAAATTGCGCGAGCAGTTCCCCCAACTGCAGATTCCAGACCCGCGCGATTACGAATGGCGTGACACCGTGCTCAACAACGGCCACCATCGCGCTGTATTGGGCAACGATGCGCTTTGCGAGGCGGAGCTTCATCCTTTTCCACTGCACGAGCGCAATGTCCCTGCCCCTCTCTATGGTTTTCCACCCGTTCCGGAATTCCCCTACCCGTGGGAGCATGAGCTGCGCTTTGTGGTGCCTTTGGACACGGTTCTTCCACGCATCGTCATCATCCGCGATTCCTTCACGGGGATGATGATGCCTTTCCTTAAGGACCATTTTGCCGAGAGCGTGTTCATCTTCGATTCGTGGCACTTTCATGCCAACCCGAAGATCATTGCCCGAGTGCGGCCCGACATCGTCATCTATTGCACCATGGAAGCGAACATGGAAGGAGTGATCGGGAACCATAGCGAACCTTGATTCCGGAACCACATATAGTTGGCCGCTACGGCCTGGAGTTCGATGTTGCGATGTTCCGTCATGTCATCGGTATTAAGGATCGATGTCCGGTCTGTCACCTTCACAACGGGAACATGACCGGATTATGCGCGGCAAATATGATGATCATAGAGGAAAGGCCGGTCACCGCCCATGCCCCATGGCTTCTATACAGGGGAAACAGACTTCCGCATATACTCCATGGTTTCCATGGAGAGGAAATGGACTTCTGCGCATGACCTATGGCTTCCATATAGGAGAAACAGACTTCCGCATAAACCCCATGGCTTCCATACAAGGGAAGCAGACTTCCGCATATACTCCAAGGATTCCATAAAGGGGAAACAGACTTCTGTATATGCCCCATGGTTTCCATACAGGGGAAACGGACTTCCGCAGATGCTCCATGGCTTTCATAGAGGGGAAACGGATGTCTGAACAGACCATCGCAGCACCATGCAGGCGTGGCGTGTCAAGTGCATCGAACATGTTAACAGATGCAAAGATCATGGCGGCAGGAAATAAATCGTCACCATTGCCGTTAAATGACCGAACCTCGCCCCGAGAGGGGCCTTAAAGACAGAAGCCATGTTCAAGAAACCCTGGCATTTCCTCATCAACTCATTCCTTGTGGCAACACGGTCCAGCCACAAGAAGCTCCTGAGCCTGGCAGTGGACCATCTGGCCCGACTGGTGGCGAACAATGCAGACGCGGTGGTGGCGGCCATAGCGGCCACCTTCGACCCGGTGCTGCAGGCATACATGGCCACAGAGCAGAACCTAAATGCTGTGCTTGGCGACTATAAGGGCGAGACGCAGACGGTGAAGCAGCTGTTTCAGGAGCTGAACGAGACCCGGCTGCCCCTGTGGGAGGGGCAGGTGTTCTTCCACTTTCCGAAGGGCAGCGAAAAGGCCACCCAGTTGTTTCCCAAAGGCAGGGGCGCCTTCCAGGAAGGAACCTATGAACAGCGCATACTGGCCATCAAGACCTTTGGCGACAAGTGTGCGGCCACTGCTGCACTGGCCCCCTTCTCGGTGCAGGTGCTGGCGTTCCACACCCAGATATCATCGGCCCGGGCCTTGCAGCAGAGTGCTGGCGAAGGGCAGACCGCTCTGCTGCGCAACCTGCGTGATGCGGCCCGGAAAATGGTCTGCGATGAGATGTATGGCAACCTCGGTCTGCTGATGCACCACCACCGCACCGACCCTTTGCAGGTGGAGCGATACTTCGACCTCGGCCTGTTGCGCCAACCGGCAGATAGCGGTGAGGGCGGTAAGGACACGGAGCTCACCTTCTTCCTGAAGGACACTGTCAAGGGAACGGTCATCTCCAACGGCACCGCAGTGATGACCCGCGCCTCGGGCCAACAGGAGACGCAGCAGACGCAGACCAACGGCCGGGTGCGGTTCATACTGGAGGGGCTTACCGACCCGGAAGAGGTGTCATTCGCCTTCTCGGCCCCCAACTACGAGATCCGCCTTGAGCAGGGCACCATTCTACCCGGTGAGGATCAGGAGGGTGAGATAGGGCTCAACCCCCTGGCCCCGCCACCTCCCGCTCCCTGAGGCCAGTGAAAGGTCAATGTGCAAAAGGGCCGCACCCGGATGGGGAGCGGCCCTTTGTCCTTCCCCCCCAAAAAAAAGGGGGAGAACCTTGCGGTCCTCCCCCAGTCACCTACCATGAAAAGCGGATCAGTTCGCGCTGCCCTTCAGCGTCACGACAAACGTGATGTCGTTGCTGATGGCCTTGTCGCCAAGGTTGTCGAAGAAGCTGTTCGATCCGTAGCGCACATCATACTTGCTGCGGTCCACAGTGATGGTGGCCGTGGCGGTCACTGTGCCGTTCACCTCCGTCACCGTGGTTGGGAACATCACCTCGTGCGTCTGGCCCTTGATCGTCAGAAGGGCCTTCACGTTGCCCGCTGCATCGGCATTGGTCACCCCCAGTGAGGCGACAGGATACTTGGCGGTGTCGAAGAAATCGGCCGAGTTCAGGTGCCCCACCAGCTTGTCGTGCATGGCCCCCTCAAGGTCGGTGTTGTCGATGCTCGTCATGTCGATGGTGAACTTGCCACCGGTGATCACGCCATCCGCGATCTGAAGGCCGCCCTCTTTGAGCTTGACAGTACCCTCATGCCCACCACCGATGACCTTGCTGCCCTTCCATTGAATGGTACTGTTGGCCGAATCGATCCTGTAGAAGGTGACACCGACTGGCGATGGATTGAAGGCCGAAAGGGCGATGAATGCCACGATTGCCCCGAAAATGTTGATTGACTTTTTCATGTGAATGATCTTGTTGGTTTGAAAGAATGGCACAAATGTACGAAACAAATCAGTGTTGCAACATTGAAGCGCTGGGTTTCTCTATTCCTGACGCTCCTTCAGCTTTCCCTCAAAGATGTCATAGCGCGCAAAACGGCATTCCAACGCGCCATTGAACAATATGGTGCGGCTGGTGGTGCGCAGGCCCACGGCCTTCAAGGCCTCCAGATTGCTGGTGAGGATGAAGCAACTGTAGCCCTTGTACCTCTGCTTGAACGTGTCCCCGATACGCTGATACAGCGCATCAATGTCCTCCTTGTGCATCCGCTCGCCATAGGGCGGGTTGAGGACAACAGTGCCCGGCCCGGGAGGCGGGTCCAGCTCGGTGAAGTCGATCACCTCGGTCACAATGTCATCGCCAAGTTCTGCGTGGTGAATGTTCTTGCGCGCCTTGCTGATGGCGTTGGCGTGCATGTCGCTGGCGCGGATGTCCACCTTGCGGTCGAGGATGCGCTTCATGCACGCCTCCACGATGCTGTCCATCAGCTCGGCATCGAAGTTGGCCCAGGTCTCAAATCCATAAGGTTCCTGTCTGAAAATGCCCGGAGGGATCTGCAATGCCTTGATGGCCGCTTCGATGGCGAGGGTTCCGCTGCCGCACATGCCGTCTATGAAAGGCGTGTTCGGATCCCAGCCCGAAAGCTCCACCATGCCTGCCGCCAGCACCTCATTCAAAGGGGCCTGCCCGGTGATGGTGCGATAGCCGCGCTTGTGCAGCGTGGTTCCGGTGCTGTCCAACGAGATGGTGCAGTCGTGCCCGTTGATGTGGACATTGATGGAAACATCGGGGCTTTCCACGTCCACGCTCGGCCTTTCGCCCCGTTTCTCGCGGATGCGGTCCACGATGGCATCCTTGCATTTCAAGGCCATGAATCCGCTGTGGGTGAAGGTCTCGGAATGCAGCACGGCATGCACCGCGAAGGTGCTGTCGGGCGGCAGGAGGTCCTCCCAAGGATAGGTCACCGCCAAGCGATAGAACACGTCCTCGCTGTTGGCAATGAAGTTCTTGATCGGTTTCAGCACTCGGATGGCGAACCGCGATCGGAAGTTGACCTTGTACATGGTGCCGAGGTCACCGTTGAAATGCACCGCCCTGATGGCCACCTTCACATGATGGCAGCCCATTTCGCGCAGCTCCTGTGCGAGCACATCCTCCAACCCCGCCATGGTGGTGGCGGTCATTGGGAAATCGTTGCGGTTGTTGGGTTTCATCGTAACAGGAAGATGGAAAACAGGAATGAGGAAAATGGGGAAATGGTAGATTGTTCAGGCGGAGTTGCACCGCCCCTCACTTCTCAATCGCTATTCGTTAATCGCTAATCGTTATTCGTTACTCCAAAGCAAGCAGCATCATCCACGCTTCTTTGATGCGGCCTTCGGCCAGCAGCATCTGGGCGTTCTGATGCAATTGTTTCTCCACTTCATGATGGTTCTTATGCTGCCATTTGATGAGTGCGGCCATCTTGGGGTCTGCCCGGAAAGCCTCCAGTTCTTCAAAGGTGGGCAACTGATGGATTCCGCCCAGCAGGCCAAGGTCGTTGCCCGACAGGATGGAACTTTCACGGATATGTTCGGGCATGGCATCCACCCCTATGCCGTGTTCGCGTCCCGGTTTCGCAATGCTGAAAATGGCATCGCCCGAAGCGCGGCAATACCAGTCACCGCCCATCCGCGCCACAAGGTCGAGGCGATGCGGGTCGATGCCTCCTTCTTCGGTCATCACATCCTCGCTGATGTGCATGCGCAGTATCTCGGCCACGATGAGGTTGCCCGCTCCGCCCTCATCGCCCAGTTTTATCACCTCCCGCACCTTGCACTCGAATTGCACGGGCGATTCCATCACCCTGAAGGGCCGCACGAGGTCCGATGCAATGGGCGTGAGGCCCGCCTTCCCGAATTCGTTCACCCCTTCGGGATATTCCGTGCTGGCGAGGTTCATCTGCTGCACAAGGTCGTAATTCACCACATTGATGACCACTTCCTTCACCGCTTCCACGTTGTCGAGCGTGTGTTTGGTGGTGTTGCCGCGCACCCTCCGCGCTGGGCTGAAAATGGCAATGGGCGGATTGGAGCTGAACACGTTGAAGAAACTGAAGGGGGCCAGATTGGGCCGTCCTTCCGCATCAATGGTACTGGCAAATGCGATGGGCCGTGGGGCCACTGTGCTCAGCAGCAATCCGTGAAATGCGCCTGTCTCCAGGTCTTTGGGGTCAATGGAGCGCATCGTGTCAGGTTCTGGCAGGTGGATCAGGAGGCGAAGTTACTCTTAGTGGACGGACGGTTCCACAACTCTCATGGCCAAGGCATCAAGTCCAACCCCAAGGAGAGTATTTCGGAAGTCTTCCTTCGGAAGACTTTGGTTTTCAACACAAAGGCACACGAAGGGCTTTTTTGCTCCGCAAAGAGCTCGCTTCGCTTCGGTTCACAAAGGCACACGAAGAATTTTCTTCGTGTGCCTTTGTTTCCTTTGTGGTTAAGAGCATTTGGCTGATAATCAATGTGTTTTCGTGGTTGGGAATTTTGATGCATTGGCCCTGCCACCACTCTTCGCCAGACCTGTCTGCGAAACATGATTTGCCTACATTTGCGCTCCCCAAAAAACAGGGGAACGGTTCTTTCCAAAATTGCGGATGTGGTGGAATTGGTAGACACGCCAGACTTAGGATCTGGTGCCGTGAGGTGTGTGGGTTCGAGTCCCTCCATCCGCACAAGGACCGGAGGGAGCTGCCAATGGCAACTCCCTCTTTTTGTATCATTGGATCTCAATACAAATCAACAGTAGAATGCACATCAGCATACACAACCTGGACGACCTGAATGCCAAGGTGGTCGTCAATCTGGCCCCTTCAGACTACCAGTCCCTGGTAGAGAATAAACTCAAGGAATACGGCCGCAAGGTGAACATGCCGGGCTTCCGTCCGGGCAAGGTGCCTGCCGGCATGGTCAAGAAGATGTATGGCACTTCGGTGCTCATTGATGAGGTGAACAACCTGCTGAGCAAGAAGCTGTACGAATACATTCAAGAGGAGAAACTGAACATCCTCGGAAGCCCCCTGCCATCAGAGACCACCAGGCCGAAGGCCGATTGGGAGAGGCCCGGTGAGATGGAGTTCACCTACGACCTGGGTCTGGCCCCGAAATTCGAGCTGAAGATCGATGCTGCCACCACTTTCACCCAATACATCATCGGCCCCACCGAAACGGACATCCAAGGTGCATTGGAGAACCTGTCGCGCAGAAACGGGGAGATGAAGGAGGTGGACGTGGTGGGCGAGACCGACCTGGTCAAGTTGCAGTGGGTGGAACTCAATGCTGACGGCACAGTGAAGGAGGGCGGTGTGATGCACAGTTCCAGTGTGTCGATGGACGCATTGAAGGAAAAGCAGGAGGCCAGGTCAAAGCTGCTTGGCCTTAAAGCAGGCGATTCGGCAGTAGTGGACCACACCCTGTTCTCCAACAACGACACGGACCGCGCTTCCATGCTCAATGTGAGCAAGGATGAACTTCCGGAGGTGAATCCTGATTTCAAGGTGACGGTGGAGAAGATCCAGCGGCTCATCCCTGCCGAAATCAACGAGGAGCTTTTCAAACGCATGTATACCGATGGTTCTGTGACCGACATCGAGGCTTTGAAAGAGAAGATCCGTGAGGATTACCGTGGCTATTTCAGCAAGGAGAGCGACCGCAGGCTGAAGAACGATATCGTGCTGCGTCTGCTCAGCGAACTCAACATAGCCCTGCCCGATGCCTTCCTCAAGCGTTGGCTGGTGGTGACCAACGAGGACAAGAAGGTGACCGCTGAGCAAGTGGAGCAGGAGTATGCCAGCTATGCCAACGGTCTGAAATGGCAGCTCATCGAGAATCGGATCATCCGCGAGCACCAGCTTATGGTGAATGCCGAGGAGCTGCGGGCCGGGGTGCGCGAGCAGCTGCTTCAGCAGTTTGCAGCCTATGGCATCAATCAGGCAGATGATGCGATGATGGACGACATGGTGGACCGCTTCCTGAAACGCGAGGATGAGGTGCGCAAGGTGAACGATGAGCTTTATGACCGGAAGGTGCTGGAGCTATTCAAGGAGAAGTTCACTTTGGTCGCCAATGAGGTGAGCAGCGAGGAATTCTACGAATCACTGTCGCAGCAGCACATCACAGCGTGAACAACTTTTGGCCCAGCAGAATGCCGGACGCTGCAATAAATCGCAACTTTCCGCATTCCTTGTTCTCAACAATTTCAACCATGCCAAACCGCTGATCCGGACATTCGTAATTACTGCGTTCCGCAGTGAGATCGCTTCGCTTAGTTCGTCTATCCGAACAGATCCGTAATTCGTATCAGCCTAACTATCAAACAAAATGGACATCGCAGACGGTCACGAATTCAGGAAATACGCCATCGGGCACAAGGGTATCAGCAGCTCGGTGTTCGACAGTGCGGTCAAGGGCATGACGCCCTACATCATTGAGGAACGGACACTCAACGTGGCACAGATGGACGTGTTCTCGCGTCTGATGATGGACCGCATCATCTTCCTCGGCACAGGCATTGACGACCAGATCGCCAACATCATCCAGGCCCAGCTCCTATTCCTGGAGAGTGCCGACAACAAGAAGGACATCCAGATCTATCTGAATTCGCCCGGTGGAGGTGTCTATGCCGGTCTGGGCATCTACGACACGATGCAGTACATACAGCCCGATGTGGCCACCATCTGCACGGGCATGGCCGCCAGTATGGGCGCGGTGCTGCTCTGTGCCGGGGCAACAGGCAAGCGCACGGCCCTCAAGCACAGCCGCGTGATGATCCATCAGCCCATGGGCGGGGCACAGGGACAGGTGTCGGACATCGAGATCACTGCCCGCGAGATCGCAAAGCTGAAGAAGGAGCTCTATGACATCATCGCTGCCCATTCAAACCAGAGCTACGACAAGGTGTGGGCCGACAGCGACCGCGACTACTGGATGACCGCAGAGGAGGCCAAAGCGTATGGCATGATCGATGAGGTGCTGGTGCGCCCGTTGAGAAAGTGATTGCAAGTTTGAAGATCGGGAATGGGGAATGATGGGGCCTCGGATTCGGGCCGTCATCATTTCCGATTCTCCGGATACCCCGGGCGCAGCAAGTTCCTCCGCTCCTAAGAATTGAGAAATGGCTATGAAAGGACATCACGAGAAGGACCATATCAAATGCTCGTTCTGTGGGCGCGACAAGCAGGATACGGCTGTGCTCATTGCGGGCATCAATGGCCACATCTGCGACCGCTGCATCGCTCAGGCATATCAGATCGTGAACGAGGAGTTCGCCAATAAGTCCGATCGCAATGTGAGCCGCTCTCTGAATCTCCTGAAACCCATTGAGATCAAGGCTTTCCTCGATGAGTTCGTCATCGGACAGGATCAGGCCAAAAAAGTGCTTTCAGTGGCTGTTTACAACCACTTCAAGCGTTTGATGCAGAAACCCGAACGGGAAGGTGAGGCCATTGAGGTTGAAAAGTCGAACATCATCCTCGTAGGTCGCACCGGGACAGGAAAGACCCTGTTGGCACGCACCATCGCCAAGATGCTCAACGTGCCGTTCTGCATTGCCGATGCCACCGTGCTCACCGAGAGCGGCTATGTGGGCGAAGACGTGGAGAGCGTGCTCAGCCGGCTGCTTCAAGCGGCCGACTATGATCAGGAGGCGGCAGAGAAAGGAATCGTGTTCATTGACGAGATTGACAAGATCGCCCGCAAGGGCGACAATGCCTCAATCACCCGCGATGTGTCGGGAGAAGGGGTTCAGCAAGGACTTCTGAAACTGTTGGAGGGTGCGGTGGTGAACGTTCCCCCACAGGGAGGCCGCAAGCACCCTGAGCAGAAACTGGTGGGCATAGACACCAAGAACATCCTGTTCATCTGCGGTGGCGCATTCGATGGCATCGAGAAGATCATCGCCAAGCGCTTGAAACGGCAGACCATCGGCTACAGTTCGCACAAGGACCGTGGCGAGATCGATGAGGAGAATCTTCTGCAATACATCACCCCGCAGGACATCAAGGCCTTCGGCATCATTCCAGAGCTCATTGGCCGTCTGCCTGTGACCACACATCTTGACCCCTTGGATGCCAAAGCGCTGAAACGCATCCTCACCGAACCGAAGAATGCGTTGGTGAAGCAGTATCAGAAACTGTTCCGCATGGACAGGATCGACCTCACCATTGAAGCGGACGTACTGGAGTATGTGGTGGACAAGGCGATGGAGTTCGGCCTCGGTGCCCGTGGTCTGCGCTCCATCTGCGAAGCGATCCTGATCGATGCCATGTTCGAACTGCCGTCCACCGACCAGAAAAGCATCGTCATCACCCGCGATTACGCCATCGAGAAGCTATCGCATAGCACATTGAGCACGCTGAAGGCGGCTTGAGGCGGTGAAAGGCCGTGAGGAGCTTCCATCAGGTTGGCAATCCGTCACGCCAACCCCTCCTTCTCCCTCAGCTGATCGGATGTCAGTGTGCTTCCATCGTGGCTCCAGCCGGGCGGCATGACGAGGTAGCGGAGTTTGTCACCGAGGGACGGGGCGCGTTTCACATCCTTCCAGATGTTGCCGAATTCGTGAAAGGCGATCTTGAACAGGTTGTAGGTGTTGATGTTGGAGGTGAGTCCATAGCGCGGTTGCTCGGTCTCAAGTGCGAAGGTGCCGAACAGGCGGTCCCAGATGATGAAAATGCCTGCGTGGTTACGGTCGAGGTAACGGGTGTTGCTGGCGTGATGCACGCGGTGGTGCGAGGGCGTGTTCATGAACCACTCAAGGAAACCGAGCTTGCCGATGGTCTCGGTATGCACCCAGAACTGATAGATGAGGCTGATGCTTATCATGGTCAGGATCATCACGGGGTGAAAGCCCACGATGGGCAGCCACATCCAGAAGATGAATTTGTAGAACATCTCCGTCCAGCTCTGCCGCAGTGCCACCGCGAGGTTGTAATTGACAGATGAATGATGGTTGACATGTGCGGCCCACAGTATCCGCACCTGATGGCTTAGGCGGTGGTGCCAATAGAACGATAGATCGTCTGCAAACAGCAGCAGCACCCAAGCATACCATTTGTCGGGGCCGAGGTCGAAAATGGCCCATTGATGCAGGAACATCATGATGCCGAAGGCTGCTGTCTTCACGCCCACATCAATGATCAACGAACCGATGCCCATGCCTATGCTGGCCGCGCTGTCTTTCAGATCCTTGTGAATCCTGCGCCTTTCCCTATGGCCGAGGTATATCTCCAACAGTATCAGACCCAGGAACCCCGGAATGAAATAGACCGTGGGATCTTCTTCAAGGCCCTTGAGGTCGAGGCTCGCGAATATCTCTGGCAATGATTGCATGTGCGGGCAAATTTATACGCGAATGTTGGTGCGCAACTGACTGTGAGTGGTCATATAAAGGTTTCAATCCCAAGTCACCACAACCTTTCCTGTGCTCTGTCTGGATTCCACAAAGCGGTGCGCCTCTGCCAACTGCGAAGCTGGGAAGGTGCCTCCTACCACCGGCCTTATCTTGCCTTCATTCCACAGTGCGATGACCGAGCGCATGGCACGGGCCAGCACGTGCGGTCGCTCGTCCGCCACGTGCAGCATGTTCACACCGATCATCCCTTTTGAATTCATCAGCAGTTGAATGGGGCTGTAGATGCCGAAGTTGGCGGCCATCTTCAGCGTGCTCCAAAGCTGCAAGGGGCCGCCCACCTGCTCGGCAGCCCCGAAGCCTACGATGCGCCCACCTTTGCCAAGACTGCGGAACCCTGTTGCGAAGCTTTTTCCGCCCAAAGAGTCGAAAACCACATCAAGTCCGCGTTTGCCCAGTTTTTCGCGGACCACCTTCGCAAATTCGTGGGTGTTGTAGTTGATGGGATGATGCACCCCCTGCTGGCGCAGCAGTTCCAGCTTCTTCTCAGAACCTGCCGTTCCATACATGGTGCAGCCCTTCAATTTCAGGAGTTGGACCAGCGCGGTTCCGACACCTCCTGCCGCTGCCTGCACCAGCACATGGTCCTCAGGGAAGATGTTCACACACTCGTATGCCGCATGATAGGCCGTGCAGAACTGTACGGCCAATGCCAAAGCATCTCCTGCGGGCATCTCATCGGGAATGGGCTGCACGGCCAGCTCCTCGGCCACAACGTGCGTACTGTAGCCACCGAACCGTGTGAATGCAAGCACACGTGTCCCGGACGGGTATTCCATGCCATTGAGCGTGGCAGCGTCCATCGTCCTGCCCACGGCCTCATAGCCTGCCACGAAAGGCGGGGGAGGCGCATCCTGATAAAGTCCCTTGCGTGCCATCACATCCGCGAAGTTGATGCCGAAGGCTTCCACCTCTACGCGCACTTTGCCGCTCTGGAAGGGCGGTACGGTGGATTCGGTCAACGCGAACGCCTCTGCTGCGCTGCCATGCTTCACAATGGTGTGCGAAAGTCTTTTTCCCATGAATGCGGTGATGTGGGTGTCCAAAGTACGGTGATTACGGGCGAAGACGGACAACACCTCAGTTTCTGCGAATTGCTGATGTTTGAATGGTGCTCCGTCCGCTTAATTTGGCCCCGCAATCCATGGCCTGCCAACCAGCATAGATCCTTGCAGGAAACCGTTCCATTTCAAGCTATCAAGCAAGTTGCGCCTCCCTTGCCGGGAGGCCGCAGGTTGGCCATGGCCGACATCCATGGCTGCGCACTCACCTTCCGTGCCCTGCTCGAAAAGGTGGCACTTACGAAGGAGGACCAGCTTTTCATTCTTGGCGATCTCATCAACCGTGGGCCGCGCAGCAGCGAAGTGGTCGATCACGTAATGCAGCTCTTGACAGAAGGATATGAGGTGCATGCCCTGCGCGGCAACCACGAGGAGATCCTGCTCCATATCGCCAAGACCGGGCCGGGCGAACTTCCCCTTCTGCTGCAGCCCCGCAATGCGATGGACATGCTCAATGGCAGGGGAAAAGTGAAAAAGCGTTTCCTGCGCTATTTCCGGACACTGCCCTACTGTTTTGAATTGGACGGGTTCTATCTGGTGCATGCAGGGTTCAATCTGAGGGCGGTCGATCCGCTCACCGACCTCCACGCCATGGTGTGGCAACGGCCTTTTGTGCTCAAGGACAGCTTGGTGAACGGCCGCAGGGTGGTGCATGGCCATCAGCCTCGCAGCATGGGCCGCATCCGCAAAATGGTGGAGGGCGGTCTGCCGGCCATCTGCATCGACAATGGCTGCACACACGGCTACATGGGCGAGGGATATGGGGCCTTGGTCTGCCTCGACCTCGACAGCGGAGAACTGTGGCGCAAGCGCAACATCGACCTGCGGAGGTGATCCGTGCCATTCCCATTTCGGAATAGGACGAAACACCTATTGGGGACGGCCTCCGGAAAATCGGGAATGCGATTCCTACAGGTGTTTCATGTATTGTACATTCTGACATAGGGCGAAACACCTGTTCGGGACGGCCTTACGAAAAGGGGGACACGCCCCAAATGCGTTCGGGTACCATCCCGAAAAAGGGGGACACGCCCCGAACGCGTTCGGAGGCCACCCCGAAAACTCGGAGTACGTCCCAAATGCGTTCGGATACCACTCCGAAAACTCGGAGTACGTCCCAAATGCGTTCGGAGGCCACCCCGGAAACTCGGAGTACGTCCCAAACGCGTTCGGATACCATCCCGAAAATCCGGGTCGCTGAAACGACATATTATGGTATCGACCCGAAGGCCTTTTCCCGCTTGGAAAACCATGACCTGTCATTTACGGTGAACCACGTAATGCATCTTTCGCGCCTTCCTGCAATTTTGACGGGCCATGTCCTTTCGCCCTCCCGATCATACGCTGGCCGCTGCTGCACTCCTGTGCCTGTTCTGTTTTGCTTCGTGCAACAGAGAATGCTGCGATTGCACGGACAGCGAAATCTACAGGGGCACCTTCTGTGAGGACGAGCTTCCGGCCAATTTCAGCTCTTGGGAAGGATGCCGTACCGCTCTGAAGGAAGGCGGCTGCAAATGCGACTGATGCGCGCGCTCAGGACTGACGCAGTTGTTCCATCGCCAGCCAGGCAATAAGCCCGGCCCCTATTTCCAGACTGCGCTCGTCCACATTGAAAGTGGAGGTGTGCAGGCCACTGGCGATGCCCTGCTCGGCATTGCGAGTGCCCAACCGGTAGAAACAGGCCGGCATCAGTTGGCTGTAATAGCTGAAATCCTCACCGGTCATGCGCATGTCGAGGTCAACCACGTTCTCGGCCCCCATGTACTGACGGGCAGCTTGCTGTGTGCTCAGTGTCAATGGCTCATCGTTCACGAGGAACGGATATCCTTTCTCCACACGGAACTCGCATCGGCCGCCCATGCTCTGGGCAATATGCTCGGCAGTCTCCACCATGATGCGGTGGGCCGTGGCACGCCATTCCTCGTCCATGGTGCGGAACGTGCCTTCCAGTTCCACCTTGTCGGGAATGATGTTGGTGGCCCCGTTGGCGATCATCTTTCCGAAGGAGAGCACGCTCGGCACGCCCGGTCTGGCCTTTCTGCTCACCACGTGCTGCAGAGCGGTGAGCATGTGGGCTGTGATGAGCACCGGGTCGATGAGCGTGTGCGGCAGGGCTGCATGGCCTCCCTTGCCAATCACGGTGACGTACAGTTCGTCAGTGCTGGCCATGTACATGCCGGGGCGGAAGCCCACCTTGCCAACCTCCAGGTCGGGGAACACGTGCTGCGCAAGGATGGCCGAGGCAGGAGGCGTGTCCAACGCGCCTTCCTTTATCATGAGCGAAGCCCCGCCCGGCAGGCGCTCTTCGCCCGGTTGGAAGACCAGTTTCACCGTGCCGCTCCATTCCTCCCTCAGCTCGTGAAGAATGCGGGCCGCACCCAGCAGGCATGAGGTGTGTACATCATGCCCACAGGCGTGCATCACCCCTTTGTTGGTGGAGCAATAGGGCACATCGTTCTCCTCGGTGATGGGCAGTGCGTCCAGATCGGCCCTCAGTGCGATGACCTTGGATCCGGGATCTTTCCCGTGAATGTGGGCCACAATGCCGGTCTTCACATAGCCTGCCTTGTAGGCGATGCCCCACGCTTCCAGTTTGGAACAGACGAAAGCACTGGTCTCCGTTTCTTGGAATGAGAGTTCGGGATGCGCGTGCAGATGCCTTCTCACAGCCACCGTGTCTGTCAGGTATTGCGCGGCCAATTGTTTGATGCGGGCGATCATGCGTCAAATGTAGTGATGGCATCAATCCTTGGTTCCGCCCGTTCTGGTGCCCATGCCTGTGAAGAACAGGGTGACGGCCGAAATCACCGCCAGTCCTTCAAGAGGGGGCATGGCGTGGTAGGTACGGCCTGTGAATGGATGAACGCGCCAGAATTCCATCGGGTCGGGAAGTCTGTTCAGCACCAGCCATGTCTGTGGGCAACTGTGCCCGGGAAACAGCACCACCACGCAACCGGCCAGTGCCATGGCGCAGATGGAGACCAGAACGGCAAGCATCACCATATCCTTCAAGAACAATGAACGATCGACCTCCATGCGCACACCTACTGTCCACATACCGCAGAGCATCAGCCCACTGCCCAGAACATCCATCAGAACATCATTCAGGTCGAGGTACTGGACGCTTTCGGGATAAAGCACCCGGTACTGATACCATTCGTCCAGCATCATCACCGGCAGCGCCAGCAGGATGGTGGCCCCGGGCCTGCGCGCGAATGGGAAAAGGAGGAAGGCCAGCCCGGCATACAGCGCAGCATGGATCACCTCGATATTCATTTCGAAGAGCAAGGAATAGTGCAGGACCAGCATCAGCACGATGGCCGAGAGGTAGAAGATCTGCCGTGGCCTTTGAGGGCCGTTTTTCCGGATGAAGAAAACGAGTGCCGTCAAGAATGCAACTCCCACTGCCACGGTGATGGCCGCGACCACCGCATCATAGACGGGCAGCGTGAGCGCATTCATCGCCCTGATGGACAGCTTGACGAACGTGTCGTGACCGAACAGAATGAAGGCCACGTAGGCCGCTGCGAGCACTCCATTCCAGATGCGATGGGTCTCCGACCGATCGACCATCGCATTCAGGATCCGGGCAATGCGTGCTGTGTCCATTTATGGGATCACCGTTTTGCCATCAGGGTGAGTTCATCCACCAGCAGGTCGAGTTCGGCCTTGGCGGTGTAGAGGTGCGGACTGATGCGCACCCCGTTCACCTGCTCCCATTTCACAGGCGTGGTGTGCAGTCCACGGGTTTCGAAAAGATGACCGACCATCTCCTCGGCCTCCCAGCCCTCGATGCCAACGGTTGACATGCCCCCCGCAAAACGGTCTTCATGCGAGGTGTAGAAACGGATGTTCTTCACATCCCTCACCTTGTCCGTCCAATAGGTGCGAAGGTGACGGAAACGGGCCGAGCGTCTGTCCTGTCCGATGGTATCGTGGAAATCGAGCGCATCGTGGATGGCCATTTCTGCTGCGAACGAGCGCGTGCCCAACGACTCGAACTTGCGGATGTCATCGCTCTGCGGCTCGTGGTTTCCGAGCAGTGGCCACACCTTGCCGATCTTCTCCTTTCGGATGAACATCATGCCCGTGCCAAAGGGTGCGCACAGCCATTTGTGCAGCGAAGTGGCGGCATAGTCGCAGCCGATGTCACGCAGATCGATGGGCAGATGGATGAAAGAATGGGCCGCATCCACCACCACTTCGCATCCTTTGGCCTTCGCCATTTCGGTGATGCGTTTCACGGGCATGATCTGCCCTGTCCAGTTGATGACGTGGGTGATGTGGATCACCTTGGTCTTCGGGGTGATGGCCTCGCGGTAGCGTTCCACGGTGGCATCGTCATCCTCCATCGGCAGGTCGAGCTGCACGTAGTTCAGTTTCAGTCCATCGCGCAGCTCCCTTTGGCGCCAGGCGTTGAGCATGTGCGGATAGTCGTAGGGAGAAAGCACCACCTCATCGCCTGGGCTCAGGTTCAGCCCGAAGATGATGGTGTTGAGCCCCTCGGTGGCGTTGCGGTTGATGGCAATCTCCTCGTTGGACACATGCACGAGCTGCGCCAAACGTTCGCGCAGCGGTTCGCGCTCCTGATCAACCTTGCGCCACATGAAATAGCTGGGGGCGAGGTTGCATCTTCGGTAGCGTTCAATATGACCGTTCTGCACAGGCAGCGGCTGTGGACTCACGCCTCCGTTGTTCAGGTTGATCACTTTGTCGTCCAGCGTGTAGAGCTGGCGGATGGAATTCCAAAAGGCTTCGTCTGCGGCCATGGATAGCGGATCGGTGTCAGTAGAACAGGCACTGAATGAGGTAAGAGGAGCGAGGGCCGAAAGCACAGGTGCCCCCATCAAGGCCATTCCCGACCTTTGGATGAACTGCTTGCGGGTGATCAGGCCCATGACGTGATATTAGGTGTGGAAGGTGTTCTGTGGGTCGGTCACCTCTTCACCACCCTCAGGTGGCTCAGGCCCTTGTTGGTCCCTATCGAAACGACATATATCCCCGGTGCAAGCCCTTCGGTGGGCACCAGCACCTGCGTGGCACCTGCGGCAGCCGTTTGCTGCACCAGTGCGCCCGTCATCGACAGGATGCGGATGCTACGGATGGCTCCGTCAGCTACGATGCGGAAGCCGTCATCGAACGGATTGGGGTAGAGCGACACGCGTCCGTCCATCGGCCCGTCAACGCCCAGCCCTTCAATCTCATTTCCCTGAAGCGTGATGTTGTCCAAACGGTTGTTGCCATTGATCTGGTCTGTGTTTCCCTCGAACTGGACCCTGACATGGAAATCGGGATTGTTGTTCACCGCTGCGATGTCGGTGAATTCAACGGTGATCACCGCATACTGCTCAGCAATGCTGAAGGACGTGGCCGTCAGTCCACTCTGGATGAAGTCAGTGCCGTTCACCGAGTAGGAGACGTTGTTGTTCAACATGCCGCTGCCCGAGCGGTGTACCACATAGCGGAACACGATGTTGTCATGGCCCGTGGTCGGCATGTTGAACACGAGTGCCCGTTCGGCCGATGGATTGTGTACACGGGCCGCTTGTCCGGCAGGTTCTGCCAACTGGACATTGAGCAACGACCCCATGGCATAGCTGTCAATATCGCGGTCGCCAGTGCCCATATAGACCATTTTCGGGTCGGCATCAGCGATCAGTGTGTAGTCTGCATCTATGGCGGTCACATCCCCATCGACAGTGTTCAGCGTGTTGAAATGCCAATAGTAGAGCAGCGGCCTGTTGTCCGTCTCTGCCGGCTTGTACACCGCGGTGAGGGTGTCGCCCTGCGTGAACGACAGTGTGATGCCATTGGTGCCCGGCCCGGGCGTTGGGCTGTGGTTCAGAAGTTCCCAATGGTCGAAGGTGAACCCCGCATTGGCCTCGGTGTCAAAGTCGGTCAGGATGCCGCCATAGACCGTTGTGGTGACCGGAAGTCCGGGCAGCCACATCCCGTTCATCGACACATTTCCTGCCTCCTCTGGTTCGGCTTTCACCACCAGGTCGAACGGGCCTTCCAGTTCATAGCAGTCGGCCACGCCCTCGGTCACTGACACGCACCGTGCCTCGATGAATCCGCGCATCTGCTGCAGATTGGTCTGCCAGCCCTGAAGGCTCCCTCCCCAACGGGCCGTGTGCCGTTGCATCTCGGGCGAGATGACGGCCGCCATGCTGTCGAGCACCGTCAGCATGTTGCTGCAAGAGAACACGGTGTTCATCAGTGCCGCCTGTCTGGTCACATACAGATCGTGGGCCGCCCCGTTCTCGTTGATGAGCTTGCTGATGATGTTCGTGTGGCCCTGTCCGCCCGGGTCAGGCAGATTCTCCGCGTTGCACGGGTCGGCATCAGGCGAGCTGTCAGGAATGCTCGTATAGTTGATGTAATGCCCGAAACAGGCATCGAGGTCCCAAAGGATGTATCTCCACCTGCGCATGTCGCCCAGCGGGTCCAGACCTCTCCACCAGCCCGTGTTCCAGTTCAGCCAGTCCTGATTGACGATGAACGAGTTGAGGATGAAATAGTCCACCAGGCTCTCCAATTCCAATTCAGCGGTGGCGGTCGCGAAATTGGCCGGAACACCCATGTTGTTGTTCTCAATGAAGTTGCGCAGGGTGGCCCAGTCATCGAGGGCCTGCTGCTCACCGAACTCTGCCCATGTGCCTCCCCAGGTTTTCAGGAACTGCACATACTCGGGGCTGCCATTGTATCTGCGTGCCTGACCATAGTAGTATTCCGTGAAATCGTTGTCGTCCACTTTTTCGCGGAGGTCATAGATCCCCCAATAACTGCCATTCATATACAGGACACAGAATGCGCTGCTGCGCTCATCCAGATTCAGCCCCCCCAATTGCGAAAGCGTGTGTACATAAGGGTCGCGGATATGCGCCCCACCGTTCTCGAAAGGATAGTTGTCGCTGGCCCCCGACTTCAGGATCAGCCTTTTGAATTTCGACCTTTCGGTGGTGGTGAAGATCCCGTGGCCGATTTCGTCATTATAGCCGTACTCGTCCCGTCCGATGAAATCCATGCCGCGCTGTCCATAGGCCCACGAATCGTTGCCGTGCTTGTTGAAATCGCCCACGGCCTCATCGCGCAGCGTGCCCCCGGCATCGAAGAATTCGAACGAGCCCACCGGTTCGATCTGCGAACCGCCCAGCAGGTCGGGCAGCAGATCTCCGGCCACAGACACCACCGGCACCGTGTGGTTCACATTGATGAGATACGTGTTCGTCTCGGTGAGACCGGGCAGCACGTTGGCAATGGTTGCGAAGCCACGCGCACGCAGCACAGTGGTGGTGCTGATGTTCACCGGGGTCGAATACTGGGTGGATGCTGCGGTGGGCTCGGTGCCGTCTGTCGTATAGCGGATGAGGGTGTTGGGTGCATCGGCACTCATGGACACGGTGATCGACCCAGAATAGACCCCGGCCTCCTGCGAGAGCACCGCATGGCCGGCATAGCCTGCGGCCGCCCCGCTGTTGGCAGTGCCACGGGTAGGATTGGCAAACACGCCCCAAGTGGCCGCACCGTCCGATGTCCGTCCTCGCGAGTGACCTGACTGTGTGGTGGCCAGCACGTACGATTCCAGCACGTTGCCGAGCGGATCGGAGAACACGATGCTTTCGGGCCCCAACTGTCCGAGGCGGAAATTGGTGTGGGGCGTGGGCCCGGCCATGGCATCACGGCCCGAACAGACCACCACAAGCCTTCCGCCTGCGGGAACCACCCCGCCCGGAAACTGCCACTTGGTCGGGTTGGTCGGCTTGTCGCTCAGATGGTATCCCGTCAGGTCCACTGCCTGCGATGACGGGTTGTAGAGCTCCACCCAGTCCTCAAAGTTTCCGAAGGCATCGGTCACCGTGCGGTTGCTGCACGAATACTCGTTGATGACCACCTGCGCCTCGATGGCGGTCGGCACCAGCAACAGTAGCGTCAGTGCAAGCTTCCGGAGAAATGTATGGGTTCTGGCCATGGGTTTGGAAGATGTTGTTCCCTGCGGGGCAATGCGCCCAACAGTAGGGTAAACATATACAACTTTCCCGCGTGGAAAGGCATTTCAGCGCCCCTGCCCAGGCTCATCAGCCTCTTTCATCCTCGGGTTCAGTTCCACCACATCGGCCTTCGACTTCTTGCGCACACGCAGGTTGATCATCTCCACCGAAAGCGAGAAGAACACCGCGAAATAGATGTAGCCCTTGGGCACCTCCACGTGGAATCCTTGCACCATCAACATGAACCCTATGAGGATGAGGAACGACAGGGCGAGTATCTGCAGCGTGGGATTGTTGTTGATGAAACGGCTGATCTTCCCCGCAAAGGTCATCATGATGCCGAGGGCGATGATCACCGCAATGATCATCACCAGCACCTCTTTCACCAGACCAACGGCCGTGAGGATGCTGTCGAACGAGAAGATGATGTCGAGCAGGATGATCTGAAGGATGACACCGCTCACGCTCTTGGCCTTTCCAGCGTGTACTTCCTCTGGCGTCCCTTGCATCTTGTGATGAATCTCCATGGTGCTCTTGAAAAGCAGGAAGATGCCCCCTGCCGCAAGGATGATGTCGCGACCGCTCAGCGCAAAGTCCATGACGGTGATGAGCGGCTGTGTGAACTGGATGATGTAGGAGATGCCCAGCAGCAGCCCGATGCGGAATACCAGTGCGAACAGCAGGCCCAGATTGCGCGCGCGGGCCTGTTTCTCCTCGGGCAATCGGTTGGAAACGATGGAGATGAAAATGATGTTGTCTATGCCCAGCACCACCTCAAGGAAGGTGAGTGTGAGCAGTGCTATCCAGGTCTCTGAATGCAGGAAGATCTCCATGGTCGGTCATGTCTTAGGACGCACGAAAGTAGAAGCGAATCTGCCTGTCATGACGGAGGTATGGCATCATTGACAGTTGCACGGCAGTCCATGGGGGCCATGTCCATTGCGGGGTCAGAACCCGATCAACGCCACGCCTTTGCGCCATTGCTCCTTGTTCTTGCAGTTGAACCTGACGGCAACATGGGCCTCATGGCTCCCTCCGGTCTGGTTTCTCAAGGAACTGACAGTATGGTCGTAACTGTATCCGAGCGAGAACCGCCCAATGGAATAGCCCGCCATGAAATTCACACTGTCGAAATTGGAGAGGCTGGCTCTGAACCCTGCTCCCAGCCTTACTTTCCAAAGTTCGAACGCAAGCGATGGCAGGAACATTTCAAAATCCTGTTGCTTCATATAGATGAAGGTGGGGGATATGCTGAGATATTTCGTGATGCGACCTACGTATGTGATATGGGCGGTGGTTTTCAACCACAGCACTGATGTGCCCGAGAATCCTACGTCTGGTTGAGTAACGTGATGGAATGCTACGCCATAGACCAGATGATGCAGGTTTCTGAAAAGATTCTGTGTCATCAGAAGACCCACCTGCATATCGATGATGTCCCGTGTGTCGTTTTGGGGAATGATCTGAGTGTTATAGACGTACCCATAGCGTGGATCGATCATGTCACCGAACGTGAGTTTGCTCCAATCAATGGTCGATCGTCTCCATCCCATCTCAAATGCTGGGCTTAGCACAAGTTTCTCATTGAACAGCCTGAAAACAGGGGAGTATGTGGTACTCAACATGTATTTCTTTAGCGTTCCGGCAGAATTGTCATACTGAAAATTGACAGCAACTCCTCCTCTGAATGGTCTCACAAATTGATCGAACGAAGCGTTGACCGTTTGATAATTCCCGTCCTCGTTCGGCCATTGATTCCTGTAGGATGCTGCGAAACGCGTGCATCCATCATACCCGGCAAATGCCGGATTCAGATAGATGGGAGTACTCAGATATTGGGTGAAATGCGCATCCTGCGCCCTGCACACAATGGCTGTGACCATCAGAAGCAACAGGAACAGCAGGGTTTTCACCATAGAAATTCTTCAAGGATTCCTCACAAATGTAACGGATGAGAACCTGAGTTGCTTCCACAGTCTCCCCCCGCCCGCTCGTTATCTTTGGCCCCTTCATCCCTTAGAAAATGAGTTCAGAACTTCATCTCTACAACACCATCACCCGCAAACGCGAGCGATTCGAACCGATGAACCCGCCCCACGTGGGCATGTATGTCTGCGGCCCCACGGTGTATGGCGATGCGCACCTGGGCCACGCCCGCTCAGCCATCACCTTCGATGTAGTATTCCGCTACCTGCGCCATTTGGGCTACAAGGTTCGCTACGTGCGCAACATCACCGATGTGGGCCACTTGGAGAACGATGCCGACCACGGGGAGGACAAGATCGCCAAGAAGGCGCGCCTTGAACAGCTGGAGCCGATGGAGGTGGTGCAGTTCTACAAGGACCGCTATCACAGGGACATGGACGCACTCAATGTGCTGCGCCCCAGCATTGAGCCGCAGGCCTCGGGCCACATCATCGAGCAGATAGAGATGACCAAGGCCATCCTTGCCAACGGTTGGGCCTACGAGACCGAGGGCAACGTCTATTTCGATGTGGAGAAGTTCAGCGACAAGTTCAACTACGGAAAGCTCAGCGGTCGCAAGGTGGATGAACTCCAGAGCAACTCGCGCGACCTCGAAGGGCAGGAGGGCAAGCGCAGTCCGCTCGATTTCGCGCTATGGAAGAAGGCATCGCCCGAACACATCATGCGGTGGCCAAGCCCTTGGGGCGAGGGTTTCCCCGGCTGGCACATCGAGTGCTCGGTGATGAGCCGCAAATACCTCGGTGAGACCTTCGACATCCACGGGGGCGGCCTGGACCTGCTTTTCCCGCACCACGAGTGCGAGATAGCCCAGAGCGTGGGCGCCACTGGCAAGGAGCCGGTGCGCTATTGGCTGCACAACAACATGATCACCCTCAATGGGCAGAAGATGGCCAAGTCGCTGGGCAACACCATCATGCTGCATGAGTTCTTCAATGGCGGGAATGCGCTGCTCGAAAAGGCATACGACCCGATGACCATCCGTTTCTTCATCCTTCAGGCGCACTACCGCAGCACGCTCGATTTCGGCAACGAGGCATTGCAGGCCGCTGAAAAAGGCTTCGCCAAGCTCCGCAACGCATCCACCATCCTCGGTTCGCTGAAACTGAAATGGGGTGCTTCAACAGAGGCCACCGACAGGCGCATCAGCGGCTGGGCTGACGGACTGAAGTCTTGCATGGACGATGACCTGAACACCGCCCAGACCATTGCGGTGCTGTTCGATATCGCCACCTACGTCAATGCCCTCAAGAACAGTCAGGAGAAGGAGATTCCCTCCGAGGCGCAATTCCAGCGGCTGGGCGAGGTTTACAACGCCTATTTCGTGGACATCCTCGGTCTGAAGGCCGGTGAGGCCGATAGCAGCAAGGCCACCGGGGCATTGGACGCGGCCATGCATCTGCTGCTCGACATGCGCGCCAAGGCCAAGGCCAACCGCGACTTCGCCACCGCAGACAGCATCCGCAACACCCTCAAGGAGGCCGGCATTACTGTGATGGACAGCAAGGACGGCTCGGAGTGGGCCATTGAGGGTTAATTGCAGAGTATCGATTTACGATTGAAGATTGCAGAAGGATGAAAGAGTCCACTACCTCCAAGTTCCGTTCTGAATTCGATATTCGATATTCGATATTCATCATTCTTCTCACTCTCTTCGGTTGCTCTCCCTCCCACCAAGAGCTGGTGGACAGCATCGCCCTGCAACCCGCCCCTGAGTTCAATGCCGACTCTGCCTATGCGCACATTGCCAGTCAGGTGGCATTCGGGCCGCGCATCCCTGGCACGGAGACCCATGCAAAGTGCGGGGATCATCTCGTGGCAATACTTCGGTCCTGTGGTGCAGAGGTCATCGAGCAGCGCGATTCCACCACAGTGGCCAAAGGTGTCCGCTTGCCCGTACGGAACATCATCGCTTCATTCTCACCCGAGAAAAAGGAGCGCATCCTGCTCTTCGCACATTGGGACAGCCGTCCGATGGCCGACATGGATCCGCACCGTCCCAACGAACCCATCGAGGCGGCACATGACGGAGCCAGTGGGGTGGGGGTGCTGTTGGAAATAGCCCGTCTGATCGGCCTGCAGCAACCATCTGTGGGCGTGGACATCATCCTCTTCGACACCGAGGACCAGGGAAAGGTGTGGGAGGATGGCGATGACTATGGCACCGAGTTCTTCTTCTGCATGGGTTCGCGCCTGTGGGCCGCCCGTCCGCATGTCGAGGGCTACGCCCCCCGCTATGGCATCATGCTCGACATGGTGGCCGCGTCCGATGCGCGTTTCACCTTGGAGCAGCATTCCATGGCGCACGCAGGGCCGCAGATGCGCAACATCTGGGCCATTGCCCACAGACTGGGATTCGCACCTTACTTCCCTTTCAATCTCACACAGGCGGTGCAGCACGACCATCGGTTCATCACCGAGGTCTCGGGCATTCCCACCCTCGCCATCATGCACCACGACAATACCTCGCGCTCCACGTTCGGAAGCTATTGGCACACTCACAGCGACAATCTGCAGTCGGTGGACCGCAACACCTTGAAAGCGGTGGGACAGACGGTCGTGCAGACCCTGTTCAACGAGTGATGTGCGCAACAGGTGTTGCTGCCGAGCTGATTATCACATTACCTTTCGCCTTCCCAAACCAAACCTCATTTCACATGAAAAGAACACTACTTCCCTTCTTTGCTGCCATCCTTCTGGGCGGCACCGCAACTGCCCAATGCACATTCGACAGCCAATATGCAGGTCAGGGGCCGGGCATGTATCCGGCCGTGCTCGATCCGGTGCTCACTTGCGTGGGCTGTGGCGATCACACCCGTTCGGTAAGCCTCATCACCAACACCTTCATGAATGTGGCCAACCCTACGTCTCCGGGCAATTTCATCACCCTCTATATTGATGCCACCAAGCTGTTGAGCATCGAAGGACAGCCGGCAGGCACATCCTTCGGCACCGACCTCGGTGCTGCACCCAACCTTGGTGTATGGCTCAACACGGGCACGGTGCCCAATCAGGTGTCCACCACAGGCTGCTCCTACGTGACCGGTGACGAGGCCGCTTGGAATGCCGCCATCGGTGGTGGCCCCAACAGTGACGGGGTCTATCCGCTCATCATCACTGTCGATGCGCGCATCAATTCCAGCAGCCCCGATGTCAGTCAGTTTGTGCCCAATGGCACTTGGGCCACCGCAGTGAGCCCCAGTCTGGGTGGCGGCCCCATCATCTTCGACACCTACCAGATAGTGGTGCAGGAGGATGGCACAGTGGGGATCCAAGAACGCGGATCCTCAGTGAGCGTCTATCCGAACCCCACTGCCGATGTCCTGCGCATAGACCTTGGCAGCCACAGCAATGCAGTGGCCGAGCTGTTCAACATGCAGGGTGTGCGCGTGGTGCAGGCACAGTTGGCCCAAGGTGTCTCTGTGCTGCAGACCGCTGCTGTGGCCGAGGGCATTTACATCTGCCGCGTCAGCGACCCCGCAGGACAGTTGCTGCTCACCGAGCGGGTGGCAGTGGCCCGTTGAGCATTTCCCGTGCAATTGAAAAGGCTGCTCCGCAATTCGGGGCAGCCTTTTTTGCGCCTATCGCGAGGGCATGCCTATTCGCTCCCTGTGCGGTCGGGACACAGAAGACCATAACCTGTTGATAACTTTGTCTTGGATATGTCCCAAGGGGGGGGGGTAGCTTTGTTGTGCCGCAGGTGAAATTGCCTGCACAGATCATTGCCAACCCTTGACCATAACGTGATGAAAAAGCTTCTCTTCAATGTTCCGATGATAGTGTGCATCTTTAGCGTGATGAATGTGACCGCCCAGCCCTGCTCTGACTGTGAAAGTAATTGTACAACCGGTGCTGTGGCAACCGGGCAGTGTTCATTCGCTGCTTGCGATGGTTCCCGGTCCAATGGTTTAAGGTCGGCCGCACTTGTTGGAGGATATGCGAAATGGACGAGTTCGTTCAGTGTCGGTTCCTCAACCGTTGCCCACAGTGACAAGTCGTTCGCCATAGGTTCCAAGTCTGAAGCGTGGGCCCCGATGTCGTTCACCCTTGGCCACAAACTGCGGGTCGATACGATGGCATTCAACAGCATGGTGATAGGTGTAGGCTCGGACGTGCTTGTAAACGATATCGCCAACTCCATCATGCTTGGTATGAACTCCACCCTTTCGACAATATTTGTTGAGGGAAGTTCTGGGGATGGCACATGGGGCAATGTGGGCATAGGCAACATCACCGCGCCCGCCTCGCTGCTGCATGTGCGCGATCAGATAAGGGTAGGGCTGACCGCCAGCGGGGGCGATGCGGGGGCGGCTGGCAGCCTCGTGTTCAACAACGCGGCCAGCAATACCATCACCTTCAACACCCCTGCAAGCATGAGCACACAGAGCTACACGCTGCCTACGGCACAGGGAGCGAACAATACGGTGCTGACCACCGATGCCAGCGGCAATCTGAGCTGGGCAGCACCGGGCACCATCAGCAATGCGTGGCTCACCACGGGAAACACGGGCACAAACGCTACATCCAACTTCCTCGGCACAATCGACAATGTGGATCTGGTGTTCCGAACCTTCAATACCGAAAAGGTGCGGGTGATGGCAGGGGGCAATGTGGGTATAGGGACTGCGGCCCCTGCGGGCAAGCTGCATGTGAACAGTGCTTCTGGCAACACCGACCTTGTCATCAGCAAGCCCGATGCCTCGTCAGGCAGGCTTGTGTTCCATAATATCACCACCGAGACGGCCAATATCCGCCTCGATGCCAACGAAGACCTTATAGTTGAGCATGACCAGAGCAACA
>JAIPBJ010000116.1 GCA_021739625.1 Flavobacteriales bacterium
GCCCTCCACCCCACTGATGCAGGCATTGGACAGCACCAGCGGCATACGAGAAAGACGGAACTGGTATTGAAGGAAGCTGCTGAGGCGGTGCAGAGGCAGCCGGGCATCCGATGGGTTGGCGATGTGATCGATATTGCCCTTGGTGGTGCAGATGATGACAAGCCCACGGTCATTGCTGAAGGGATCGTAGGCCAATTTGCGCAAGGAATTGGAGCAACAGCTCGATAGCATGTTCTCCAAGCGTGTGCCATCCATGCTTTCCTCAGGGATGAGGTGGTCGGGGATCTGCCCGATGAACGGGGCCATGTCAAGTCCGAAGGGCCGGTCCACCTGCCGGAGACCGCTCTTGCCCGCAAGCATGTTCCCGAACACCTCGGCCGGTGTGTCGCCCAATGGGCAGAGAATGCTCTTGGCCCCGATATAGACCTGCTTCAACGCAGGCCGTGCTTCCGCTTCCATTCTTCGAAAAAGGCAGGGGTGTAAAGTTGCAGATTGTAATCCATGTCGGTGAAGACCTGCACTGTCTCTCCCTCGACCTTCAATTGAGTGCGATGCTCGTCAAAGATGCGGTAACGGAAAATAGCCTTGGCCGCCACGCTGTCGATGAAGGTGGTCTCTATGAGGCCGCTGTCGCCATAGCGCAGCGGATATTTGAACTTGAGGTCGGTGCTCACCAGCGGGGCCAACAGTCCGTGCTCCTCATAAACCTGAAGAAAATCAATACCATACTGTGCGCCCCACGCATCGCGGCCGTCCTCAAAATACTTCAGGTAGTTGCCATGCCATACGATGCGCATGGTATCGACCTCGCTGAAACGGACACGGAAGGTGGTAGTGTTGACCAAGTGGCTCAAAGCAGTGATTGTGGCGGGGGTGCAAGTTTAACCAATGATGACGGGGAAATCGGAAAATGGGACAATGGAAAATCGTTCAGCTCAACCGTATTTGCATGTTCGCCCATCATATTCACCTTCTACGCCATCGCATCTGGTCACTCCTTCAGATTGTTCTCGCCTTTGTTGCGGGCATCGAGATCTTCAAAAAGCACCCATTTGCCTTTCTCAAACTTCAGTCCGTCATAACTGAAATCGGGGCCGTAAAATTGGTATTGTCCTTTGAGACGGCCATCTTCAGGGGCCAGATGGTCCATCACGATCATCTTCATACGGTCGTCCCAGTTGAGTGACATGGAAGCATCGTTGGCATATTCATAGACCAGACGATATGCAGGCCGTTTGTCCTGCGAGAACATTGGCGCGCCCAGCGTCATTCGGTTGCCATCGATGGTCAACTCATCCACCACCTTGCGATTGGTCACCGCGTTGTGACCGTCCCAGCCCAATAGCGTGTAGTAGGTCTTCTTCTTATACCGATGTGTGATGATGCGGTAGTACAGTGCACCATACCAATCGGCCGGGGCAATGGTCTTTCTGACAATCTTCTGCCAGTCAGTATCGTTGTGTTCAAACACCGTGACCCGAATGGCCTCTCTTTTCTTCTCCCTCAAAAATGCAATGCAGTGATAGCGCAGCACGCCTTCCTCCAATGCCAGATTCCAGCACACGAGCAGCAATCGGCCATCGGACGAGCGGAGCTGGCCGAGAAAGGGCAGCGAATCGAGATCGTTTGCGAAATGGGCAGGGCTTACGAACCATTCCGCGAAAAGCTGTTCGGCACGGGTGGCGGCCATCATGCGGTCGCTGTCATCGCCAGTTCTCATTTGAAGGAACAGGGCCGATGCAGAATCGCGCACAGCGCGAGGTTCCTGCGCGGTCGCCACCTGTGTGGTGATGAAAATGAAAAATAGAAAATGGATTACAGTGCAGAATCGGATGAGGCGTATTCCTCGTCCCTGACTACGATTTTCGATTTTCAATTCTTCCATCTTCCTGTAACGCAACAGAGGTCACGAAATTGCATGAAAAAAGGCGGAGCGCACTGGGCGTCCGCCTTTTCAGACTATTCTCGGTCATGATCAGAGATGCAGGCTTGCCTTCTTCTGTAGGTTCTCATCCTCGGAATGCGGGTTGGCCTCATCGGGCACACAGCAGTCCACCGGGCAAACTGCGGCACATTGCGGCTCTTCGTGAAAGCCCACGCACTCGGTACACTTGTCCGTAACGATGTAGTAGATGTCCATCTCCTTCGGCTCCTGTGCAGCATCAGCATCGGCAGAGAAACCACTGAAGCCGGAGAAATTCCCTTTCACCGATGTGCCATCAGAGAAACGCCACTCGGCACCGCCCTCATAGATGGCATTGTTTGGGCATTCGGGCTCACAGGCCCCGCAATTGATACACTCGTCTGTAATCTTGATGGCCATGAGAAGGTCCGGTTGATGGGTTCGTAAATTTGGCCGCAAAGATAGTTTCAACGATGAATCATCAGCAGCGGGTCGAGGCGTTTATTGAGCTTGGGAAAGTGCTTGGTTCAGTGGCATCTGCCGCTGAAGGGACAGACTGGGATGATGCGATCCGGAAAGCAGGCCACCACAACGCGTGGTTCACCGATGAGAATGTGCGGTTGGCCCTGCGGGGCCTTTCACGGATGCTGGCAGCAGAGAAACTTCACAAGTGGCTTGCTGCCTATGGCGACATCGCAGACAGTCCCGAACCCAAGACGGTCGGCATCATCATGGCCGGCAACATTCCTCTGGTCGGCTTTCACGACATGATGACGGTGCTCATCACAGGGCATCGGGCAATGATCAGAACATCATCCCAGGACGAGTTGCTGCCACGGAAACTGGTGGAGACACTGGTCTCCATTGAACCCGCTTTTGCTGACTGCATCGAGTTCAGTGAGGGGCGAATGACAGGATTCACCCATATCATCGCCACCGGAAGTTCGAACAGCTCGCGTTATTTCGAGTACTATTTCAGTCGCTATCCCAGCATTATCAGGGGCAACCGGAATTCGGTGGCGGTGATCACCGGACAAGAGACAGAGGACGAACTGCTCGCCTTGGGCAAGGATGTTTTCCGATTCTTCGGGCTTGGCTGTCGCAACGTGTCCAAACTTTTTGTGCAACGGAATGTGGACATCGTTGCCCTGCTGCGGCATTTCGAGGGGTGGGAACACATTGGAGGGCATCACAAGTATCACAACAACTACGACTATCACAAGGCCATTTTTCTGGTGGAGAAAATGAAGCATTTGGACACGGGATTCCTGTTGGTACGCCAAGAGCAGGCTCTGGCGTGTCCTGTCAGCGTGCTGCACTATGAAATGTTCGATGCTTTGGATGAGGTGAAGAGCAAACTGCTGCGCGATGCCGATGCCATTCAGTGCGTTGTCGCCTCAGAAGGGACGGGCATTGCGAATGCCGTTCCCTTCGGAAAATCACAGGAACCGGAGGCATGGGACTATGCGGACGGGGTAGACACTGTAGAATTTCTTCTTGAACGCGAAGCGACTACTGCTTAGATGCTCACCACCCCGAAATCGGTTGCCATCGGGGCTATCGCCCCGTGCAGCGTTCCGATCAGTCCATCTTCTGATGAACAGATGAACTGAAGAATGTTGTCGTGCCTTTCCTGCAGCGACCCATTGGGAAACAGCTTTTCGTGCAGCTTCTGAAGCTGTTGCACAGAGGTCTCATTCTTCTTCTTAAGGCCCCGTGCAAAGCGGTCTCCCCACTGTTCAACAACCTTTTGCTGTTTCGCAAACTCAGCATCAAGAGCGGTGACGAGGGTGCGGTCAATTTCTGCCGCCTTGCCTTTCAGTGCTTCATAGAGTTTTTCCACCAACCGCAACTCGGTGCTGAGTTCGAGGTCGGTCTCCACAGTTTCAATGACGTGGGCGCGGATAAGTTCATCCACAGGATGGAACAGGTCGGGCACCAGCAGACCGAGTCCGTCCATGCGCTTGGCCGTGCTGCCATCTAACAGCAGCAGATGATTGCGCAGCACCAGCACCGGATAACTGAATCCCATCGTTGCGAAGGCATCCTTCAGTTGCAGCCAATAGGCCAGTTCGCCCGCGCCACCGATGTAGGCCAAGTTGGGCAGAACACATTCCTGATACATGGGCCGCAGCACCACGTTGGGACTGAATTTTTCGGGATGCGCCTTTATCTCGCTGCGCAATGCCTCGTCTGTGAATTGCAGCTCGGTGTGCAGTACATGGAAACCCGTATCGGTGCGCACAATGCGCTCGCGCACACCATCACCCAAATAGAACAGATTGATCTCGCGGGGATTGATCTGCGTGGGGCAGTCAAGTGAGCTAAGCTGTCTATTGGTGGCGGTCACAGCTTTGAACGCATCACCATCGAAGGCATCGCGCAGCATGGCATCCGCAAAGCACGATTTGAGCGCGGCATTGTCACCATCCACCACAACAAGTCCGTAATGCCCGAAAAGCGCATTGGCCAGATGTCGCGTGGCCTGTGCCAAGGTTTTCTGAGTGTAAGCCTCGCGGAAAATGGCCACTAACGTCAGCCCCTGTGGTTGCGAGGCGAACACCTGATCCAACTCATCGCAGATGTCGGAGAGTCCGGTGGTTTGCATGCGACCAGTGGCGCCTGTTTGGGTAGTATTCCACTCGTATTTCTTCCCAAAAAGATGGAAGAATGAAATCTCTGCAAGGTCATGGTCCTCGGTGGCCATCCAATACACAGGCACAAATCGGTTGTTGGGGTATTGCTTTTGCAGCTCCTCGGCCAATCTGATGGTGTGCAATATCTTGTAGATAAAATAGAGCGGCCCAGTGAAAATGTTAAGCTGATGGCCTGTAGTTACGGTGAATGTCCTGTCATCGCATAGCGCATTGATATTGGAAAGCACCGCACCCTTAGCACCACCGATGGTCTCATATTGCTGCGAAAGCACATCGACCAACACGGCACGATCCAGAGGAAAGGTGCTACGTTCCTGCATCTGGACGTTATAGCTTTCCACCGTCTGAGGCAGGCCGTAGAACGGTTTCACTGCATCCTTGCCGCTTACCAGATCGAGAATGAGGCGGTTGAAAAATCCGGTCTGCTCTAAGGGTATGTTCTCACGTACCATCACTGCTTACTTCGAAGTCAAATGCACAATCGGCACCAGCATTTCCTCCAAAGAGATCCCTCCGTGCTGAAACGTATTGCGGTAATACTGCACGTAGTGGTTGTAGTTGTTGGGATAGGCGAAGAACTTGTCCTCACGGGCAAAGATGAACGCCTGGCTCACGTTCTGTTTGGGCAGTTGGATGTCGTGCGGGGTGCGCACCGCATACACGTCCTTGGCCTCAAAGGTGAGGTTCTTGGCCTGCTTATAGCGCAGGTTGGTGTTGGTGTTGCGGTCGCCCACTACCTTGCTGGCCTCCTTCACGCGGATGGTGCCGTGGTCGGTGGTGATGATGACGTTGGCGTCCTGAGCTGCCATCAGTTCCATCATGTCCTTGAGCGGTGAATGCTCGAACCACGACATGGTGATGCTCCTGTAAGCTGGTTCGTCATCGGCCAGTTCGCGGATCATCTCGCTTTCGGTGCGCGAGTGCGAGAGCATGTCCACGAAGTTGTAAACAATCACATTCAGGTCGTTGGGCCGCAGATTGGCGAAATTGTCAACCAGCTTTTTGCCCGCAGCGTTGTTGGTAATCTTGTTGTAGCTGTGCTTGATGGTCAAGCCCAAACGTTGCAACTGATCGGCAAGGAACTCGTGCTCGTAAAGGTTCTTTCCACCCTCATCCTCATCGTCCACCCACTTGTCCTTGAACCTGCGTTCAATTTCCAACGGAGTAAGGCCCGCGAAGATGGCATTGCGCGAAAACTGCGTGGCCGTGGGCAGAATACCCATGTACATGTCCTCTTTTTCCAGCTTCAGAATGTCGAGCACCGAAGGTCGGATGGCCTGCCATTGGTCCCAGCGCAGGTTGTCGATGACGATGAAATAGGTGGGTTTTCCTTTTCCTAAAAGAGGCGCCACCTTGTTTTTAAACAGTGTATGAGACAACGTGGGCATCTCAGTCATCTTGCCGTTGATGATCTCCTGATAGTTGCGCTCCACCCATTTGAAGAACTGGTTGTTGGCCTCCACCTTCTGTGAAGCGAGAATCTCGCCCATCCCCTCATCCTTGCTGCGCTGCAGTTCGAGTTCCCAGAAAACGAGCTTCTTATAGATGTCCTTCCATTCTTGATAGTCGAGACGGTCGCCCAGTTTCATGCCTATTTCACGGAACTCACGCTGATAATTGTGGCTCGTGGTTTCGCGCACCAACCGTTTGGTGTCGAGGTTCTTCTTTATGGTGAGCAGGATCTGATTCGGGTTCACGGGCTTGATGAGATAGTCCGAGATCTTGGAGCCGATGGCCTCCTCCATGATGTGCTCTTCTTCGCTCTTGGTGATCATCACCACGGGCACCAGGCTGTTCTTGCTTTTGATGCGTGAAAGTGTTTCGAGACCGCTGATGCCGGGCATGTTTTCATCCAAGAATACAAGGTCGAAACTGTCAGCATCGAAAAGGTCGAGCGCATCGTCCCCGTTGGTGGCCGTGCTCACCTCAAAGCCCTTCTCTTTGAGGAACATGAGGTGTGGTTTCAGAAGGTCTATTTCGTCATCGGCCCAAAGAATCTTGATCTTGTCCATGTATTGTTTTGATTTTCAATGAAAAATAAAGTTATACCCAAAGAGGCATAGCGTCCCAAAGGTAGGTGTGCCAGCGCAGGAAGTCCTGTTAAAGTATCAGAACCGGCAACTGAAGTGCAATTATTTCCAGACTGGTGAGAACTGGAACAGGAAAATGGAAAACCGGCCAATTGAAGCACGTGCTGCCATTTTCCATTCCCGAATTTCAATTTTCTGATCAATGCATGATGTGAAACATCAGCTCCTTCATGATGTCGCCATGCCCAGTGCTCGGATTGTCCACGCCCTTGCTTCGAATGTCGGCCTCGCGCAGCCGCGTCATGATGTTGCGCAGCTTGACATCGTTGAATACCGCTGCGGCCTGTTGATAATCTTTGAGGAAGAATGGCGCGACTCCCAAGGTTCGTGCAGCGTCCAGTTTACCCTGCGAGCGTTGCACAAAATGCATCAGCGATACTTTGAAAAAGTAACTGTGAAGCACGGGCAGCAGCATCTGAATGGGATGCTCCTTCGGATTGTGCGCATAGTGCGTGATGATGCGATTGGCCTTGAAAACGTCCCTTGCCGTCAGCGCATTCTGCAGCTCAAAGATGTTGTAGTCCTTGCTGATGCCGATGTTCTGCTCGATGAGGTCGGGTGTCACCGTTCCACCTTCCTTCATGCTGATGTACAGCTTGCCCAGTTCGTTGATGATCTTGCCGAGGTCGTTCCCGAGATACTCTGCAAGTATGGCCGATGTGCGCGGGTCAATACGGTAGCCTTGCTGGGTCACGTGTGTCTGGATCCACTCGGCCACTTTCCAGTCCTTTATCTTGTCTGATGTGAGCACCACGCCACCGCAATGCTCAATTGCAGCAAGCAATTCCTTGGCCTTCTTCTTCCTTGTGTCGAGCTTCTTGTATTTGTGGCAGATGACCAGCACGGTCGTGGGCTGAGGGTTCTCGCAATAGGCCAGCAGTTCGCCTTTTTTTTCTGCATCCTTCTTCTTGGCCGATTTCTCATCATCGGCCACTTCATTGGGAATCAATCCTTTAAGCCTCTGCGCTTCTTTTACAATGACCACCTGACGCTCGGCCATCATCGGGAAGCGTTTGGCCTCGGCCACCACCGTACTTACTTCGCTGTCAAGCCCGTACAGCACCGACTGATTGAAACTGCGTTCATCCTCGGTCAGCGCGTTCTCCTGAACAAAATCGGAGATGAGGTCGATGAAATAGGGCTCTTCGCCTTGCAGGAAATAGACAGGTCTGTACTTGCCCGCCTTCAGTTCTGAAAGTATCTTGTTGTGTGGCATCGGCTCAGCAGCAGTTTTTACATTCCGTACGGTTCCCAGCAGTTTCCATTCTACCTCTTCCCTTTTTCAGTTTTCCCATTTTCACACCTCGGCCTGAGCTGTCCGCTTTGCACTGGTCTTCAGCATCTTCATCGCCTTGTCCAGTCCTTCGATTGTGAGTGGGAACATGCGGTGGTTCACTGCCTCTTTCAGAATACGTGTACTTTCCGTGTACTTCCAACTCTCCTCATGGTTGGGGTTTATCCAAACGTGGTGCGGGAATTTCTTGGTGATGCGTTCCATCCACACCTGTCCCGACTCTGGGTTGTTGTGTTCCACACTTCCTCCAGGATGAAGTATCTCCCATGGCGACATGCTCGCATCGCCCACGAAAATGAGGCGATAGTCGTCATTGTACCTGTTCATCATTTCGAACGTGGGTGTGATGTCCGTCCATCTGCGGCTGTTGTCCTTCCACACCCGTTCATAAAGACAGTTGTGGAAATAATAGAACTCCAGATGCTTGAATTCATGCTTGGCCGCACTGAACAAGCGTGAGCAAAGTTCCACATGGTCGTCCATACTTCCCCCAATGTCAAAAAGCATCAGCACCTTGATGTTGTTCTTCCTTTCAGGAACCATTCTCAACTTGAGGAAGCCTGCATTCTTGGAGGTGTCCTTTATGGTGCCGTCCAGATCCAGTTCCTCCTCCAGTCCCTGACGCGTAAAAACACGCAGTCTGCGCAAGGCCATTTTCAGGTTTCGGGTGTTCAACTCCTCCTTATCGCTCAGGTCGCGGAAATCACGTTTGTCCCAAACCTTCACCGCGCTTCGATTCCTGCTGCTTGCCTGTCCTATCCTGTAACCTGCCGGGTTATAGCCATAAGCTCCGAAAGGCGAAGTTCCTCCCGTGCCGATCCACTTGCTGCCGCCCTGATGTCGCTCCTTCTGCTCTTCCATGAGCTGCTTGAACCTTTCTGCCAAAGCCTCCAGACCGCCCATTGCCTCTATCATCGCCTTCTCCTCATCGGTCAGGTGATTCTCAATCATCTTCCGCAGCCATTCCTCAGGGATCTTAGAGATATCTTCCTCCGGAACCCGCATTACGCCTTCCATGTACTGGCCAAAGATGGCATCGAACCTATCGAGGTGTTCCTCATGTTTGACGAGCACGGTGCGGGCCAGCGCATAGAACTCATCCGGTTGCTCACCGATGCCTCCCTTCAACGCATCAAGCAGCATCAGATACTCCCGCAGACTGACAGGGATGCCGTCTCTTTTCAGTGCAAAGAAGAGTTTGAGGAACATGGGAAGGATTCGCTTCGCAAAGGACGGGATTATCACCCACGGGCGCATTACTTTTGGAAGGCTCCAACAAGTTGAGATTTGACGTGTCGGGCGATTTTTTTGAATCACATCACTCATGAACAATACAATACTCAAGGAAATGTCACTTATCGGTGACTATGCCACACTGAGTCACGGGCGTGTGCGCTATCAGGTCGCAGGACCGGCCAATGGTGACCCTGTGCTGCTTGTTCACGGGCTCATCGGTCATTTCCATATCTGGGACCGGAACTTCAATGTGCTTGTGGAGCAAGGGTTCCGGGTGCTGCGTACCGACCTTTATGGACGTGGATTCTCTGATCGGGTGAAGCATCCCCATAATACATCGCTTTTTGTCTCGCAGTTGGACGAACTGTTGCAGCACGTGGGCATGAACGGCCCTGTCAATCTCATCGGCCTATCGATGGGCGGTGCAGTCATCACTCGCTTTGCCACAACATTTCCTGACCGTGTGAAATCCATGCTATGGGTGGACAGCTATGGCATCCCGACCCCGGAGAACCCATTGATGCGCATCACCCGTCCCCGTATCCTTGGAGAACTATTGATCGGTTCTATCGGTGGCCCAGTCCTTCGCCAAGCACCCAACCGTGGAGTCTATGAGCGTGAGAAGCATGTTGATTTCAACCGTTGGTTCTCCGCCCCTCTTGTGGTCAAGGGCTCGAAACGTGCCTTGCTCAGCACACTGCGCAACTTCATGCTCGAAGATCACACCCCTCATTTTCAGCTGGTCAATGAAATGAACATTCCCAAACAGATGGTATGGGGGCGGCATGACCGGGTTTTGCCGTTGGAGTACGGAAAGCGGTTGCACGGATTTATCCCTTCTGCCGGATTCCAAGAATTCGACCAAAGTGGTCATCTGCCGCATTTCGAGGAACCAGAGATCTTCAACATTCTGATGATAAACCATTTGCATTCCTGAACATATCTGGAGTCCAAGTCATTTTGAAGAAAAAACATGTCGTTCGTCCATTTTTTTCTTCAGGCCGCGAAAGTTGATTCATCGACATATACATTTGTTTCATCGCATTATCATGTCATTTGGTCGAACAATAAACGCTCTGATGAGAAAACTCTTACTTGCTTCGCTACTTGTTTCTGCTGCCGCCACCTTCACTGCTAAGGCGCAGGACAACATGGGTATCGGGACTGCATCGCCCCACCCTTCAGCAGTTCTTCACCTTGAATCTTCAGACAAGGGTCTGCTCGTTCCGCGCCTTACCACCTTGCAACGTAACGGCATTGTTTCCCCTGCCACTGGTCTTATGGTCTATGACACGGACTTTGATCAGTTCTGGTACTTTGATGGGGTCATCTGGGTTCAGGCGGTCGGCCCACAAGGCCCTGCAGGCACAAATGGTATTGACGGTGCAGTAGGCCCGCAAGGTCCAGCGGGTGCTGATGGCGCGGACGGTGCTGACGGTGCAGTAGGCCCAGCGGGTGCTGATGGAGCAGTTGGCCCACAAGGCCCAGCAGGCACAAATGGTATTGACGGTGCGGTAGGCCCGCAAGGCCCTGCAGGTTCTGACGGTGCTGTAGGTCCAGCGGGTGCTGATGGAGCAGTTGGCCCACAAGGCCCTGCAGGCACAAATGGCATTGACGGTGCGGTAGGCCCGCAAGGTCCAGCAGG
>JAIPBJ010000117.1 GCA_021739625.1 Flavobacteriales bacterium
CCTGCTCCACCCAACTGTAGGCGGACGGGGGAAGCATGTCGCACTGCGCACCATGATACTGAATGCCGTTGATGAGTTCCTGCGGATGCTCTACCCGCACACCCTTGGCAAAGGGCTTGGCCTCCACCAGCATTCCCTTGGCTTGGAGCAGGGTGTAGATATCGCGGGCAGAATGACCTGTGGCGAGGATCACCGTAGTGGTGGAAATGCTCTCCGCGTCATTGATGCGCACCCCGCTCACCTGATCGCCATTCAAGAGAATGTCCGTGAGCTTGGCCTCGAACCGAACCTCGCCCCCACTCTGGATGATCTGCTCGCGGATGGCCGTGATGATGGCCGGAAGGCGGTTGGTGCCGATATGCGGATGGGCATCCACCAGAATGTCAGCATCGGCCCCGAACTGCACGAAGGTGCTGAGAATGCGATTCACATCGCCCCGCTTGGTGCTGCGGGTGTAGAGTTTTCCATCAGAATATGTGCCCGCACCGCCCTCTCCGAAACAGTAGTTGCTCTCAGGGTTGACGATGTGGTCGCGGTTGATTGCCGCAAGATCGCGCCTGCGGGCACGGACATCCTTGCCGCGTTCCAGCACAATGGGACGGATGCCCATTTCTATCAGCCGTAGCGCAGCGAACAAACCCGCTGGCCCGGCCCCAATGACCACGGCATGATGCTTCGCCTTCGACACATCCTCAAATTGGCGTGGCCGGTAATTGGGATGCTGCTGGGCGATGGCCTCGTCCTTCACAAACACCGCCACTTTCAGATTGAAACGGATGTTGCGGTTGCGCGCGTCTATGCTTCTGCGCAATTCCTGGAAACCTGCCAACTCCTCGGGAGAGATGCCAGCTGCCGCTGCCACACGATGATGCAACTGCGCAGGGTCGGCATAGTCGAGATGGGGGATGGTAAGTTGAACCTCGCGCATCTTTCCTACTCAAAATAGATCGAGAACAGGAACGTCTTCGATTTCAGCGATTCGATGGAATTGCTGAACACGGTCTGGTCTTCCACCAGCAGGTTGTTGAGCCCGAAGGCCATGCGTGCCTCCACAGAGAGTTTGAAGTACTCTAGATAGAAATCGACCCCCACGCCAAGGTCCCATGTATAGTCCTCGCGCTTGAGTTTAAGGATGATCTCCTCGGTATCCACGTCCTCCTTCGTGGCCATATCATAAAGGAACTTTCCTCCGCCCATGATATAGACCCGCCAGTTGTTGATGCGCCTGGACCTGAACTTGAAGTAGAGCGGCACTTCGAGATAGACGGACGAGGTGCTCTTCTCATAGACGGTGGT
This sequence comes from Flavobacteriales bacterium, assembly GCA_021739625.1. Taxonomy (GTDB): domain Bacteria; phylum Bacteroidota; class Bacteroidia; order UBA10329; family UBA10329; genus UBA10329. The sequence continues at coordinate 1,297 of JAIPBJ010000117.1, forward strand.
GATGGTGTCGCGTTCAATGAGGGTATAGTTCATTCCGCGTCCAACGAACGAGATTCCGGGAATGAACCGCATGTTGAAATGCTCGCCCAAGCGCATATCTGACACGATTCCGAGATTGAAACCCACCCCGGCCCCCGGTTCCACCACGAACACCGAATCGAGACCAGCGAGGTTCTCCACGCTCTTGACCGAGAAATCGGTGTAGTTGGTTCCAAGGATAAAGCCGAAGTGGAACATCCTGCGGTCATACTTTGGCAGGTTGACCATTTTCTTCTCCTTGTACTTGATAGGGAACTGAGCCCGCACCAGTTCAGGCACCGACATCACGCTGAGCAGTGTCAGAACTGTCCATAGCACCGCCCTATGTCCTGTGCGCGATTGCAAATCAGGCTTTTACTCCGGTATAAATGGTGGCAATGCCGAAAGTGAGCGGCCGTCTGTGGGTGGCTGTGAAGCCTGCCTTCTTCAATTCGGCAAGAAAATCATCACCATCGGCAAACGCCTTCACCGATTCCGGAAGGTAGGTGTAGGCGGCATCGTCCTTGGAAAGCATTTTGCCGAATACTGGCAGTATGTTGTTGAAATAGAACCAATAGAGCTGCTTGACAGGAAAACTGCGCGGCTGCGAGAATTCGAGCACCACCAGTTTTCCGTCCTTTTGCAGCACACGGTTTATCTCTTTCAATCCCTTGTTGAGATTCTCGAAATTCCTGACCCCGAAAGCCACTGTCACCGCATCGAAGGTGTTGTCGGCAAAAGGCATGTTCTCGCTGTCGCCCTCAACCATTTCAATGGTTTCCGATAGGCCCCGCTTCGCCACTTTCTGACGGCCCAGTTCCAGCATCCCGGTAGAGATGTCGAGGCCCACGATGCGTTCCGGTCTCAGGCTCATCGCCTCCAGCGCCACATCGCCAGTGCCTGTGGCCACATCCAGGATCACCTTGGGCTGTTTGGCCTTCAACTGTGCAATCATCTTCTTCCGCCACAGGACATCTATGCCCATTGACAGCGACCGATTGAGAAAGTCATAGCGGTGGGCGATGTTGTTGAACATCTCGGCCACCTGCTGCTTCTTGCCTGTATCGGTATGACCATAAGGGGTCACCACCTTCTTCTGTCCGACTGTTGCTATGCTCATGGCGCGCAAAGATACAGCAACGCAAAGGGGGGCGAAATGTGCGGACTTTGGACCTACCGCTCATTGGGAGGGAAAGAAAAAGCCGCTGTCCGACTATGGTCGGATGGCGGCTTCTTCATCAATTGAAAACGGATATCAGCCCTTCGACTCCTGCAGTTTGATCAGATTGAGTGCGCTGCCCGCCTTGTACCAGCCTATCTGCTGCTCGTTGTAGGTGTGGTTGGCAAGGATGGTGTCCTTGCTCCCATCGGCATGGGCGAACTCCAGCGCGAGCGTCCTTCCCGGTGCAAACTCCTTCAGGTCGATGAAGTTGATGGTGTCATCCTCCTTGATCCTGTCGTAGTCGGCCTCGTTGGCAAAGGTGAGGGCCAGCATGCCCTGCTTCTTGAGGTTGGTCTCGTGTATGCGGGCGAACGACTTCACCAGAACGGCCTTCACACCGAGGTGGCGGGGCTGCATGGCGGCATGTTCGCGGCTGCTGCCTTCGCCATAGTTGCTGTCGCCCACAACGATGGTCGGAACACCAGCGGCCTTGTAGGCGCGTGCCACGGCCGGAACTTCACCATAACTGCCGTCCAGTTGGCTTTTCACCTTGTTGGCCTCCTGATTGAATGCGTTCACCGCACCGATGAGGGTGTTGTTGGCGATGTTGTCGAGGTGACCACGGTAGCGCAACCATGGGCCTGCCATCGAGATATGGTCGGTTGTACACTTGCCGAACGCCTTGATGAGCAGCTTGGCCCCTGTGATGTTGTTGCCGTCCCAAGGCAGGAAAGCCTCCAGCAATTGCAGACGCTCGCTGTCGGGCCTCACCTTCACCTCCACACTGCTGCCATCTTCCGCAGGAGCGAGATAACCTGCATCCTCCACCGCAAATCCTTTGGGAGGAAGCTCATGGCCGGTAGGTTCTGCCAGTTTCACCTGCTCTCCCTTGTTGTTGGTGAGCGTGTCGGTGATCGGGTTGAAATTGAGGTCGCCTGCGATGGCCAATGCGGCCACCATTTCAGGCGAGGTCACAAAGGCGTGCGTGTTCGGGTTGCCGTCCGCACGCTTGCTGAAGTTGCGGTTGAAGGAGTGTACGATGGTGTTCTTCTCACCTTTCTCAGCACCGGCACGGTCCCACTGGCCAATGCAGGGCCCACAGGCGTTGGTGAAGATCTTCGCCCCCAGCTTGTTGAAGGTGTCGATGAAACCATCGCGCTCAATGGTGTAGCGCACCTGCTCCGATCCGGGGTTGATGCCGAACTCGGCCTTCGGGGTCAGTCCTTTCGAAAGGGCATCCTCGGCAATGCTGCATGCGCGGCTGATGTCCTCGTAAGAAGAGTTGGTGCATGAACCGATGAGACCCCACTCCACCTTGGTGGGCCAGCCGTTGGCCGCAGATCTCCCCTTCATTTCGGCAACCGGAGTTGCGAGGTCGGGGGTGAATGGGCCGTTCACGTAAGGGCTCAGAGTATTCAGGTCGATCTCGATCACCTGATCGAAGTACTGCTCAGGATTGGCATACACCTCGGCATCACCGGTCAGGTGCTCGCGGATGCCGTTGGCAAGATCGGCCACCTCGGCACGGCCAGTGGCGCGCAGGTAGCGCTCCATGCTGTCGTCATAACCGAAAGTGGAAGTGGTCGCACCAATCTCGGCACCCATGTTGCAGATGGTTCCTTTGCCAGTGCAGCTCAGGTTGATGGCGCCCTCACCGAAGTATTCAACGATGGCACCTGTTCCGCCTTTCACGGTCAGGATGCCTGCCACTTTCAGAATCACGTCTTTGGCAGATGTCCATCCGTTGAGACGGCCCGTGAGTTTCACCCCGATGAGCTTGGGGAATTTCAACTCCCAAGCCATGCCGGCCATAACGTCCACCGCATCGGCACCACCAACACCAATGGCCACCATGCCCAGCCCACCGGCATTCACCGTGTGGCTGTCCGTGCCTATCATCATGCCACCTGGGAAAGCGTAGTTCTCCAACACCACTTGGTGAATGATGCCCGCACCCGGCTTCCAGAAACCGATACCATATTTATTAGAGACCGATTCGAGGAAGTTGAACACCTCGTGGCTCTTGTTCAGCGCGTCCTGAAGGTCGGCAGTGGCACCGATGCGGGCTGAGATCAAGTGGTCGCAATGCGCAGTAGATGGCACTGCCACCTTCTTTTTTCCGGCCTGCATGAACTGCAAGAGGGCCATCTGTGCTGTGGCATCCTGCATGGCCACACGGTCGGGAGCAAAATCGACATAGCTTTTGCCACGGCCATACTCCACGGTGGCCTCACCGTCCCACAGGTGGGCATAGAGGATCTTCTCTGAGAGGGTGAGCGGGCGGTTGACCGCTTTGCGGGCGGCTGCAATTTTGGAAGGGTACGCTGCGTACACCTTTTTGATCATGTCGAGATCGAATGCCATTTTCCTTGATGTTGAAGTTAACTGATCCGTGAAAGAACCTCTTTTTGAAAGGCAGCGCGAAAGTAATGAGACGATGGAGAAATGCAAGGGTGGACGTCAGTCGGACTATGGACCGTCCATCATTGGATGTATCGGCATGGCATCAAAAAAAAGACCGATACCCGCAAGGGCATCGGCCTTCTAATACCTGACTTCCCTAAAAGGAAGGAGACAGGACGGTCTTACACCAGTTCTGCCATGGTCTTCACAGAACTCACCGAACCGGTATTTCCGAAATCGGTGCTCTCGCCCAGAACCGTATTGCCAATGAAACGTGGACGGTTGAAATTGTTCAGATTCTTGTAGCAGGTGATCTGATAGGCAGAAGAACTTCCCTGACGGGCGATCTCCACACTCCATCCCAAGAAGATCTGATATTGACGGAAGATGTACTCACCGTATTTGGCCAGCACCTTTTCCTTGTTGCTCATCCAATTGTGATACCAGTAGTCGATGGTCTTGCTGTAGTGGATTCCGATGTTCTCCACGCTGTGTACTTCAAAACCGGCCTTCTCGATCTGCACGAGGTCCCAGCTCAGCGGCATGGAGGCGTCAGCACCTGAGAAGATGTATTCGCTCATGAACAGTCCCCATACGATGTCCTCCTGATTGGGACCGTGGAAGAGACTCTCGCGCTCGCGCAGACCAGCGATCTGGATATAGAAGATGCCATCATCCTCCAGCATGTCATAGCACTGTTTCATGAATTTGCGGAAGTTCTTCACGCCCACGTGCTCGGCCATTTCCAAACACGAGATCTTGTTGTACTTCTTCTTGGGAATGTCGCGATAGTCCATGCGCAGGATACGCGCCTGTTCACCCACCCCGTTCTCCTCAATCAGTGTGCGGGCCCATTTGGCACCGGCCTCGGCAATGGTGACCCCTGTGGCGTCCACACCATAGTGCTTGGCCATGTGGGTGACCAGCGTTCCCCAACCGCAACCGATATCGAGCAGTGTCTCGCCCTGCTTCAGCTGCATCTTGTGGGCAATGAGGTCCATCTTGTTGTCCTGTGCTTTTTCGAGCGACTCGTCCTCATCGCGGAAATAGCAGCTGGTGTAGATCATGCGTGGGCCGAGGAACCAGTTGAACAGGTCGTTCTTGTCGTCATAGTGACCACGGATGATGCGCTCGTCCTGAGCTTGGGAGTGAATAAGGACCTCGGGGATGAAACGGGTGAGGAAGAACTTGTAGTGGTGACCTGTGAAATCCCAAGTGAAGATGTCGTCCTTGTGCTTCATCACGTCCTTGAAATCACGCTTCAGGTCGATGCGTTGGTGCATGTAGTCTTCTGTGAAATGACCCACTGACACCTTGTCGCCAGCATAGCGCGACTTGAGCTTCGGGTCTTTCACTTCAACGAAATCGGAGATTCTGTTCATGTTTCCTTTTTGAATTTTGGATGAATGTGTGGTCATTTTTAAGGCCGCGCAAGGTAGATAAATCCACCTTGCACGGCCTTAACCTAAAAAAGCATGGAAACCGTTCAGTTTCTGATGATCCTGAACGAGCGGGCATGTCCATCCGCATCGGCAAGGCGAAGCACATAGAGGCCCGCAGAAAGGTCGTTCACGTCCAGCATGAGCACATCGCCATTTCGCGACAGCGGAGCTGCGACCACTCTTCCCACCGGGTCGAGTACCGACACGGTGAAATGCTCGGAAAGCCCGTTCAGACCACCGACCATCAGCAGGCCATCCGTTGGATTGGGGTGAACGGTCACATCTCGCAGTTGTCCCGAATTCTCCAGACCTGTGCAGATATCCACTGTGACCTCAAGGGTCGCCACCGATGGACATTCCTCAAAGTCATAGTAGGTATAGACAATAAAGTGAACACCCGGCCCGGCCGCTGCGGGACTGAAAGAGCTTCCCGTCATGCCCGGCCCTGAGAAAACGCCCCCGGCAGGAGTTGCGCTCATCTCTGTGGAAGCAGCATTGTCGCAGAAGCTTGTGATTGCCGATTGTATCTCCGCTATCGGTGGGTCGGCCACGGTAACGGTCACAGAGGCATACGCTGTGCAATTCCCGCTTGTGACGGTGACCGTGTAGGTCGTGGTCTGAGCCGGGGCTGCCGACACGGTGGCACCGCTGCCCAACCCATTGTCCCACTGATAGCCCGTTCCACCTGATGCTGTGAGCGTGGTGGACTCCCCTTTGCAGATGACGTGATTCTCACCGGCATCCGCAAACAGCTCTCCGTCCTGAATGGCAATGGTGAGCGTCTCGGTACACACCGCACCATCGCTCACAGTGATCGTGTATTCACCTGCTGTGAGACCGGTGGCAGAAGTCCCATTCTGCAAAGGATTCGTGTTCCATGAATAGTTTGCATTGCCACTGGCACCGGTCACGGAAACAGTTGCAGACCCGCTGGCACCTCCGCAGGCATTGACCACACTGGTCGGAGTTATGGTGATATCGCACCCGCCTGTGGCGCATGCCGTAATTCCATTGGTACTGGTCAAGGTGACTATTCCGCCCTGCCCATCAGTGACGCGGATGGGCCAAGTGCCCGGAGGAGTGGCCGTGGCAGATGTGGAAAAGGTGGTCCAGACCGTGGTGGTCACACCGGGACAGAACGGGGTGCAGATACCGAATGTGCAACCGCTGCAGTCCTGCTCAGTGGAACTGCTTGCCCATGTGTAGCTTCCCGAACCTCCGCTCACTGTCAGATTACCGTTCTCTTCCAAGCAAATGTTCAATTCGGCACAGGCATTCACAGTGATGGTGGTTGTCGCCACATAGCCGCACGAGAGCGTGAAACTGATGGTATGCGTGCCCACTCCTGCCACAGAAGGGGTGAAAACACCAGTGTTGGCATTCACGCCCGGGCCACTCCACGTACCGGTCACTGTCGGGGTGCAGTCCGAGCCGATGGGCGGCTGCGCCACCAGTGCAAAGGGAGCATCGCTGAGGCATTTTGTCCCCACCGCAGCAATCTGTGTATAGCAGCATTCACCACCGGCAGTTATTCTCACATCATCTATATAATAGTAGGCATAAGGGTTGAGCCCTCCGCCTCCCACGTTCACGATGGTGGTGTTGGCGTTGTTGAAGAAGTTGCCGATGGTAAAATACTGCTCTCCTCCTGTGGCCGTATAACTCCATTCCAAACGCACCCAATTAAGGGTATCAGTAATAGGCGCACAGGTGTAATTGAGCTGTGGGGTCACATTGATGAGCGAATTGCTGGGGCACGCATCTCTCCAATACTCGGTGTTGGAGAAATAGACGCCCATGTTGTTGGTGGCATAAGGCACATTGTCGGCCCTGCTCACGAAAAAGGAGACGCAATACTGCTGCCCTGCCTGCAATGGGGCTGATGTTCGGCCCTGAATGTATTCGCGGTAATTGCTCAGAGGCTCGTGGGTTATGATGCCCACATAGCGCTCTCCTGTTCGTGCATACTGCCAACCAAGCTCATTGTCGGGCATGGCAGTCACCCCGATGCCGAAAACGACATTACATGGTGCAAACAGGTCAGGCGATGAACAACTGTCGCCTGCCGAGTTTGAATTGGCACTGTTCCAAGTGGCAGCAAGATCGGTGAAGAATCCTTCGCCACCGAAGTTTCCGCAATTGCTGGCGGTCTGCTCAAAACTGGGATTCACCACCAGGTTCTGCGCCAAAAGGGCGTTTGAGAACAGCAATGTGGCGGTAAGTAAGTAGATGTTTTTCATGGGGTTGAATGATTGCAGGCCGTGAAAGTAGGCAAAGCACATGATATTCATCACAAAACAGGAAACACGCAGGTCACTTCACAAGGTGGAAGAAACCCTGATAGGTGGTCTCGATGTCGGGCAGTTCCAATACCCAATAATAGACGCCTTCGCTGCCCCCATTTCCATCCCACGGTGTGAGGTGATAGTTTGTGGCTTCGAACGCCCTGCGCCCCCAACGGTCGAATATCTGCACGCGATTTCCCGGATAAAGCTCCAGACAAGGGAGCTGAAAAGCATTGTTCTGATGCACCATGCCGCAAAAACGGGAATCGCCTTCAAAATCAGTTCCCGGACTTATGACCGTTGGAAATCTCAGGAGGCACGAATCGGGTTCCACAGTGATGAGCAACGAATCGGTGGCGGTGCATGATGCATTGGCACCTGCGCTGAAATAGACCCAATGCTCCCCCACATCGGCCAATGAGGCATTGAAATAGCCGGTGTCCACTCCAATGCCGTTGAATATCCCACTTTCCGGATTGCCTTCCAAAAGCAGCAAGTTCGAGTTGATGCAGACGGAAGTGTCAACAGTGACAAGGTTCAACACCGGAATGGCATGTACCACGATTGTGACAGTCGCTGAATCCTGACATCCGCCATCGCCTGTTGCGACCACAGTGAAGGAGGTCGTCTCCTGCAACGACAGGGTGACAGATGCAGATGTGTCTGCCGTACTCCATAAGTAGGAACTTCCTCCGGCAGCGGTCAATGTCAACGTATCACCGGCACAGATAGTGTCGGTGGTCACTATCTGCGCCACCGTAGGCTGAAGTGCAATCAACTGTATGGCACCGGATCCCTGGCATGCGCCATCAGACACGGTCACCGTATAATCGCCTGGCTGCTGGACAGTGATGTTGGGGCCAGTCGCTCCATTGCTCCATTCGAAGATGGCATCGGCAGTGAGGTCCGGGGCTGATGCGGTCAGTGTCATGGCCGAAAGATTCTCGCAGTCCACTTCCACATCCACGGTCACATCCAACACACAGGTCACACAGTTGGTGCCCACGAAAACGTCCTCAATAAAGTAGTATGCGAAATCGCCTGCTGTCTGAAAGATGTTTGACTGCACGCCTGTAGTGTCAGAGTTCGTGTTGGCAGGAGTGTTGAAATTCCCGATGATCATATACTGCTCTCCACCAGATGCAACGAACGAGCCTTGGAACAGCACCCAATTGGTGGTGTCATTCATCGGCACATTTGACATGGACACCTGAGGGGTGAAGGGCAGTGTCGTGCTAATGGGCAGAAAAATATTGCTCGGTGTGAAATAGGCACCTATCTCACCAACGTAATACACCGATTTATCGGCCAGTGTCCAGTAGAATTCAACGCAATATTCCTGACCCGCTATCATGGGCTGGGTCAGTTGGACCTCCAGATATTCGCGGTAATCGGTGTTGAACCCGAACGACTGCTCATGCGAAATGATACCTGCGTAGCCGTTTCCTGTGCGCGCCTCCTGATAGCCCTGAATGTTGCTTGGAACATCCATGCTCGGAATGAAAGGGAACGGGAACAGGGGTGAATAGCAGGAATTGTAGTAATCAGGAGAGGCGCTGTCCGGTGTGGACCAGGAAATCACATTGCCAATCTCTCCGGGGCCTATTGGGCAAGATGAGTAATTCTCAAAACTGGGATTGGGAACAAGGTTCTGAGCATGGCCCTCAGTGCTTGTGAGGGCGGACAGCAGAGGTACTGCAATGGCAAGGACGAAAGCGGTTGGACGAATCATTGGCAGATTTATCGAGAGAGAATGCGTGTCCGAAAGTAAATATTTGAAGAGCACCAAGTTCTCTTACTTGCGCAGCGGCCCGAGCAGATGCTCCAATCCATTGGTGCGAATCACATGCATCGTGCTCAACAACATACCGAGCTTGCCCGCTGGGAATCCCTGCACAGCGAACCACTCGAGATAGAAAGTAGGCAGATTGCAGATGCGGGTGTCCTTGTACTCCCCGAAAGGCATCCGGTAAACCATCAGCTCCTCAAGCAGTTTGGGGTCAGGGCGGTTCATTGCCGCAAGTTGGAGAAAAGAAACACCCCCCATGCCGATCGGCACGGGGGCTCAAAAAATCCCTGACGGTC
>JAIPBJ010000118.1 GCA_021739625.1 Flavobacteriales bacterium
CGCCTCCGTGATGAACTGTGCTCGGAGAGAAGAACGATGCTGCTTTCAGGATTCGGAGTGGGACTTTCGTGGGCGAGCATGATTGCAGACCTCGGACCGCTTCGGTCCGTGCTATGGTGTGAATATCAGGATTGACCTGCACCACGGCAGCCGCGCCAACTTCTGTATTTTCACCCCCTGTGAAGACCTTCGACTATTCGGTTGTGATTCCCGTCTATGGCGGCAAGGACGCTGTGAGCGAACTGGTGGACCGCATCTTCACCGTGCTGGAGAGCACCGGCCATTCCGTTCAAGTGGTGCTTGTTGACGATGCGGGCCCCCATGGAAGTTGGAAGGTCATTCCCACGTTGGTCACGCTATATCCCGGAAAAGTGAAGGCCATCAGGCTGGCGCGCAACAGTGGGCAACAGTCGGCCACGCTCTGCGGCATCCATCATGCCACAGGCAAGTGGATCATCACCATGGACGATGACCTTCAGCATCTTCCAGAGGAGATTCCTGCACTCATTGCGCGACAGGAGCAGACTGCGGCCGACATGGTCTATGGCATCTTTCCTAAGAAGCATCATTCCCTTTTGCGTAACATCGGCAGCCGCATGTTCAATTGGAGCTTCGCGATGATGGCCAGCACTTCGGGCAACGGATCGTCCTTCAGGCTCATTCGCGGTTCGGTATGCAAAGGGCTTATGCAGAACTATCACCGTCACATGTTGCTTGACGAAGTGCTGAGCTGGCATGCCAGCACGGTGGCACAGGTCAACGTGCGCCACGGTGAGCGCGAAAATGGAGAATCAGGATACAGCAGTCTGAAACTGGTCATCATGACGGTGAATTATGTTGTGAACTACACGGTGCTCCCCCTGAGAATAATGACATTCGGAGGCTTGCTGTTCTCATTTCTCAACCTCTGCATCGGGCTCTATTTTATCTATGAGAAGCTGTATGCTGATGTGGCCCTGGGATTCACATCCATCATCGTGGCCATCTTCTTCAGCACAAGTCTCATGCTCCTGTGCCTCGGAATTATCGGAGAATACATCAGCCGCATGTATGTGAAGGATTGGAATCGTCCGCAATACCTAATCGGTGAGATCAGAGAATGACCATCAGTGGATTCGGTATAGAACTGGTAAGGCTGAAGGCCGAGCACATCGAGATGGTGCGCGGTTGGCGCAATGATGACAGCATCAGCCGGTTCATGGATTTCCGGAAACACATCACATCCGAGGCCCAACAAGAGTGGTTCGCTGCACTGGATCCGGACTGCGACTTCTATTTTCTCATCAGCAACGAAGGGGATTTTCACGGTCTGATCCATTTCTCCAACATAGATTGGACGCTGAAAGTGGGCCAATCAGGACTTTTCATCCGCACCAAGGAGTATCAGGGAACACCTTTGCCCGTATGCGCATCGGCCCTCATGCTAGAATATTTCTTCACCAGTACACCACTTCTTGCCATCGAGGCCAAGGTGATGAACGACAACCCGGTGGCTCTTGCCTACAACCTCGGTCTGGGTTTCACGGAGACCGTTTCCGAACACCCGGAGCGGTTCAAACGACTCAGGCTTGAACGTGAAGGCTACCATCACACCTTCGCAAAAAAGCTCGCATTGCTGAAAAGGGTGCATGGCGGGCACGTCATGGTCGGGGAGTGACCATGCCCAGTGGATATTTTCGCGCCATGACAGACAACGAGAGCATTTATCTTAAGCTGAGCAGAACCGACATCCTCCACGTCAAACGATGGTACACGGACAGGAACGGGCCTGCCGTGCTGCTCATTCATGGCTCGATCGAGAATGGGCGTATATTCTATTCGGAGAACGGTAAGGGCCTGGCACCCTACCTGGCCGAACTGGGATATGACGTGTTCGTACCGGACCTTCGCGGACGAGGAAAAAGCACCCCGGCAATAGGCCGTCACTCAGATTTCGGGCAGATGGACATGGTGAACACCGACATTCCCTTCCTCATCGAATCGGTGAAAGAGATCAAACAGACGCGCACAATGTGGATCGGTGCCCACTCGTGGGGAGGAAATCTCGCATTGGCATCATACGCGAGATTCCCAGAGGTGGCCGACATTGCCGGTTTCATACTCTTTGGAGTGAAACGCAGGGTGACGGTATGGAACATGGAACGCATCCTCAAGATGAATATAGGTTGGAGGACGATGGCCCCGGTTGCCATAGCTATCAAAGGTTATCTGCCGGCCAAGGATCTGAAAATGGGGGCCGACAATGAGACCAGAGGCATGGTGCGCGACACGAATTTCTGGATGGACAGCAGCCTGTGGACCGATTCGCGTGATGGATTCGACTATGGATCCGCACTGAAGAAAGTTGTTGTACCCCCTGTGCTTTCACTGACCGGTGCTGGTGACAGGGTGCTCGGCCACCCACGCGACTGTGGCGAGATGCTGAACCTGCTGAACACCACTGACGGCACTTTCAGATCCATTGGCAAGGCCACCGGTCACCGCCACGATTACGACCACATCGACCTGGTGACGCACAAGGATGCTGGCAAAGACCACTTTCCAATGATTGCGGAATGGATGTCCGCAAGAAGCTGAACGGAGCTATCACTCCCGCACAGCGAGGATATAGCGTTCATCATGCTGGCTGATGTCCAGCCCATCCTCCTCCTGCCGCTCGCTCACCCGCATGGGTATGATGGCGTTGGTGATGATATAGAGCAGATAGCTTCCCACAAAGGTGAATACCACCACGATGACCAACGCAAGAATGTGCTTTACAAAAAGGTCGGTCTCGCCAGTGATCAGGCCGCCATCCTTTGCAAAGACAGCCGTGGCGATCATGCCCACTATGCCCCCGATGCCATGACAGGGAAAAACATCGAGCGTGTCATCCAGCGAGGATTTTGATTTGAGGTGGACTGCCACATTGCTGATGATGCTGGCAACGACCCCAATGAACAGACTGGCCCCCAGATCCACGAATCCTGCAGCGGGCGTAATGGCCACAAGTCCCACCACAGCACCGATGCAACCTCCCAACGCAGAAGGTTTGCGTCCTTGGGCAGCATCGAACAGCAGCCATGCCAACATGGCCGAAGCCGAGGCAAGATTCGTGTTGACGAATGCTGTGACGGCCAGTGTGTCGGCCGCCAGTGCACTGCCCGCGTTAAAACCGAACCACCCGAACCAGAGCAGCCCCGTTCCCAGGATCACATAAGGAATGTTGACAGGGGTGCTTACGTGGCCCTGCTCCACATGCACCTTTCTGCGACCAAGGAACATGGCACCGGCCAATGCAGCCATTCCGGCCGAAATGTGAACCACGGTTCCGCCAGCGAAATCGAGCACGCCCCACTTCATCAGGAATCCATCAGGGTGCCATGTCCAATGCGCCAACGGACAGTAGATGAACAGGCAGAACAGCACCATGAAAAGCATGTAGCCCCAGAACCGTACCCGCTCTGCGAAGCCGCCCGTGATAAGCGCTGGTGCGATGATGGCGAACTTGAGCTGAAAGGCTGCGAACAGGATGAACGGCACCGAAGTGCCGATTTCTGCGTGAGGGGCCGTGCCCACATTGTCGAACATGAAGAATGAGAGGGGGTTGCCGATGAATCCCCCGATGCTGTCACCGAAGCTGAGGCTGAACCCGACCACGAACCATAGCACCGTGATTACACTCAACGCCACAAAGCTCTGGAGCATTGTTGAGATGATGTTCTTGCTGCTCACCATGCCACCATAGAAGTAGCTCAGGCCGGGGGTCATCAGCAGTACAAGGCCCGCTGCGGATATCATCCAGGCCAAATTGCCCGAATCGAATGGCTCCGTGGCCTCTGGGTGAACCGTGGGGTAGAACACCGCCAGACAGCACACCGCCAAAAGCACCGCAAGGCTTGATTTGGCATATAACGCACGCATTTTCTTTGACATCCCTATATTCTCTGAACGATGCGGCAAAGAAAATTTCTTTCTATTGATTTATCATTAAAATAATCAGGGGTGTTCATAAATAAACTTATCACTCCAAAAAGACCACCCATACCTAAATAGGGGGTGATTGATATTTTTGATGGGATATTCAAGTAGACCACCCCCCTGCTCCATCGGAGTTCCAAAGAAGTGCTGTGTGGAGAATCCATTCCTTTGCATCGGAACCGCTCTCGGCATTGCTGAGAACCGAAATACCCTATCACGCCATGAATTGCCCACTGTGCGATTCAGCTCTGTCGCATCGCATCGACAGCACTTATTTTGATTGTGAGGAGTGCCAGGCTTTGGTGATGGACGTGGCTTTTGTGCCTGACCGCGAGGCGGAGCTGCGCCACTACCACACCCACGACAATGATGTGAATGACCCACGCTATCGCAAATTCACTTCACCGATAACCGAACATGTGCTATCGCATTTCACACCTGAGCAAAACGGGTTGGACTTCGGGTGCGGGCCGGGGCCGGTCATTTCGACCGTATTGAGCGAACACGGTTACAGCATCGCCCGATACGATCCATTCTTCTCCACTGATGTGCAGCCGCTTGCAGCCGACTACGACTATATCGTGTGCTGCGAAGTGATCGAGCATTTCCACCGTCCGGCAGAGGAGTTTGCCCGTCTGCGAAACATGTTGAGACCCGGTGGGCATCTCGTGTGCATGAGCAGCCTTTACCACGAAGGCATCGACTTTGCCACTTGGCGCTACAGGAAAGACCCGACCCACACATTCATCTATCGGGCTGAGACGGTGGCGTACATCACTAAGAATTTTGGCTTTCAATTTGGCGAGGTTCGCGATGGGAGGTTTATCGTCTGGTCATCGGAATCAACTGAGCAAAGTCTGTAACAGGCCCGCCAGCATCACCATGGGTTCGGACCACGCCACGAAATGAACTGGAATCCGCTTTGGTTCACTCCGGGAAATACAACCGATAGCGTTCGTTGTATCTACGGATGTAGAGCATGAGTGACTGCTGACGCTGTTTCTTGCGCTGTGCGAGAAATGCATCGACCAGTTCAGGCTCGGAATTCATAAGGGTCAATACATTGTCCTCGCTGAAAGGAAGCACCTTGCCGCTGCGCATATCGAGGACAAATTGCCGCAGTTCCTGCACGGGCACTTCGCGATAGGGCATCATGCCGGGGTTCATCATCATTGGGTCGCTCATCATGCGATAGGTGGTGACCGCAGCGGTGAAATGGGTGATGGTCCCCATCATGGGCATCCTGAAAAACCCATCGCCATAGCTGATGAACGCCTTGCCATTGTGAGCATAGCCCCAGATATCCTTGGTCGCTGCGCTACGCTGTTCGCCAAGCATGTCGAAATAGGTGACCACATCCTCATCGGTAACCAGCTCCATAAAGTCCGGCAACCGTATGTCATGGGCTGATATGATATGGGTGATGGGAATGGGATTGTTGGCTTTGAAATCCTGAAAGTCCAAGTAGATTCCGTCATGGAACCGGAAATCGGGGTCGAACTCCACCATCGGCTGTTGCGCCTTGACAAGGCCGCTGATCAGAAAACACGATATGACAAGCAGGGTTCGCAAGGATCAATTCACTGAGAAATGCAATCGGTGATCCTACCAACGACAACTGGAACACCGGGATTGTTCTGTACAATCGGATACCAAACGCCTTTTACGGTGACGGTGTCGCCAGCCTTCACCGCTGCCTGTGGTTCTCCAATCACAAATGTGCAGAAAACCGCCACCGTACCTGTACCATCAGTGAGCAGCACCTCACGTTTTCCCAAGATAGTCGTTCCTGTGCGGTCGATGAAGCCTTGAATGACGACCACATCACCCTCCACAGCCCCAATCTTGCCGGGAAGCACGACCGATTGCACTTCCATTGCAGACGACACATCCACTTTGGACACCATCAACGTGTAATAAACGAGCGCGGTAAGCCCCATGGCCAAAATACCGGAAATCAGAAAAAGACGTTTGAACATGAAGCGGCTATTATGGATGGGAGCAAAGGTCAGATGAACAAGGCCATTTTGTTGTGTACCAAGAACTGTCCGCTGATCAAATCAAAGTGTGCGAGGTGAATTGTCGGATGAGTAACTATCAGCAGCCCGTGGATTGCGACCGACCATCATTTCCTACTTTTCGGCCATGCAACTCGCCATCCTCGACTGGGCCATCATCGCTGCCTTCTTTATTGTTTCTCTTGCCATCGGTCTCTGGGTGGCACGAAAAGCAGGCAGCAACGCAACTGAGTTCTTCTTGAGTGGCCGCAACATGCCGTGGTGGCTTTTGGGCGTGAGCATGGTGGCGACCACCTTCAGTGCCGACACGCCAAATCTGGTGACCGACATCGTTCGAAAGGGCGGGGTTGCGGGCAACTGGGTGTGGTGGGCCTTCTTATTGACCGGCATGTTGACTGTCTTTGTCTATGCCCGACTTTGGCGGAGGTCAGGTGTGCTCACCGACCTCGAATTCTATGAGCTGCGCTATGGCGGAAAGAGTGCAGCGTTCTTGCGTGGATTCCGCGCCTTGTATCTGGGTGTGTTCTTCAACGTGATGATCATGGCCACGGTGTGCCTCGCTGCCATCAAGATCGGTGGAGTGTTGTTGGGTCTCTCTCCAATGCAGACCCTGCTCATAGCCAGCGTGGTCACAGTTGCCTACAGTTCGTTGGGTGGCCTGAGGGGCGTGCTCATCACCGATTTCGTCCAATTCGCACTGGCCATGGTCGGCACCGTCTGGGCCGCATACTTCATCATTGACATTCCCGAAGTAGGTGGACTCACTTCCCTCCTTGCCCGACCCGAAGTGGACCGGCTCACCCCGTTCTTCCCAGACCTGTCGGACAGCGAACAGTTCATACCGCTGCTCTTCATACCACTGGCGGTGCAATGGTGGAGCGTCTGGTATCCCGGTGCAGAGCCGGGCGGAGGAGGCTACATCGCCCAAAGGATGCTTGCAGCCAAGGACGAACAGCATGCCATGGGCGCCACTTTGTTCTTCAATGTGGCCCACTATGCACTGAGGCCCTGGCCATGGATCATCATAGCGCTGTGCTCGGTGGTGATTTTTCCCACGCTCGACAGCATCCGAGCAGCATTCCCATCAATCGACCCGGCAATCGTCAACGATGACCTCGCTTATCCTGCCATGCTGACGTTTCTTCCAACCGGGCTCTTGGGATTGGTGATCGCATCGCTCATTGCAGCATTCATGAGCACCATTTCAACGCACCTCAACTGGGGATCAAGCTATGTGGTACACGATTTTTACCAACGGTTCGTGAAACCGGATGCGACCGAGCGCGAGCTGGTGATGGTGGGCCGCGTCAGCACTGTGTTGTTGATGGTCTTCGCAGCGATATTCGCGTTGGCACTCAGCAACGCTCTACAGGCCTTTAAGATCCTGCTTCAGATCGGGGCTGGAACCGGTCTGATCTTCATTCTGCGCTGGTTCTGGTATCGGATCAATGCCTGGACCGAGATCAGCGGCATGGTCATTTCATTTGTGGTTGCCATTTTCCTCGAAGTGCTCAATCCCAAAATGGGCTGGATAGATCTGCAACCCGTTTGGAACCTGCCTCTCGGTGTGGCAATCACTACCGTTGGTTGGCTTGCCGTTACACTGTTCACATCGCCTGAGCCAGATACGGTGCTTCGCAATTACTGCGAAAAGGTCCGACCATCAATGGGTTGGAAGGCATATCGCGGAGCAAAATCTCCCTCAGATGGCGGGCTTCCGTTGCAGATTCTCGGCATGTCCATCGGTTGCATGACAGTGTATTCAGCACTATTCGCCACTGGTTCGTTCATCTATGGGAATCTTATGCAAGGCATTGCACTCTCCGCAACAGCTGCAATCGGAACAATAGGCATTCTGCTTATTTGGAAGAAATTGAATGCAAAGGACTGAATGAAGGAGACCGCACTCAATCCGTCACATCTGCCGTTGATCGAGGCACATGTCCGAAAGCTCTATTCCAGACTTCCAGAGAAATACCACTACCACACGCTGGGCCATACCCTTACAGTTGTAAAAGCAGCCAAGGAGATTGCTGTAGGAGAGGGACTGTCCGAGCATGAACAGTTGATTGTGGAGGTGGCCGGCTGGTTCCACGATGTGGGATATGCCAAATCGAATGTGGGTCACGAAGAACTGAGTTCGTTCCGTTCGATGTTGACCCTTGTCAAATTGGGAATATCTTATGATGACATGGAACTCATCGAAGGCTGCATCCTGGTGACCCAGCTTGGATCGGAGCCTAAATCCAACCTGCAGGCCGTGCTGTGCGATTCGGACATGTATCACCTTGCCTGCGATGATTTCTGGGAATGGTCCATGCGCCTGCGAATGGAATGGGAGGCCACGGGGCAGGCAACGATGAATGATGTCGATTGGTTGAAAAACAACATCAAATTCATGCGCACAGTGAATTTCAGAACAGAATATGGCAGAGCGCGACTGTACCCACGGCTGCAGGCCAATATCGCCAAACTTGAAGAAATGCTTCAACGTTCGGAGCTTTGATCTGGGCCTTCCCAGCTACAATCAAATTGAACTTGCCGTGTGCTGCTATTGACCGTGCGGGCAGCAACCTGACGAGGTGGAATTTCTAATGGACAGACCCCTGCCAACGGCTAACTTAGCCGCCTGCAAATCAATCCCTCCCATGGCAAAATATGATGTCGTGATAATCGGCTCCGGACCCGGTGGTTATGTATGTGCTCTCCGCTGCGCCCAATTGGGTATGAAGACCGCCCTCGTGGAGAAGTACCCTGTGCTGGGCGGCACATGCCTCAATGTGGGCTGCATTCCCTCCAAAGCACTTCTGGATTCCTCTGAGCATTTTCACAACGCGGTGGAGAACTTCAAGGAGCACGGCATCGACATCCCCGCACCAAAGGTGAATCTCGCCCAGATGATCAAGCGCAAGCAGGAAGTGGTGGACCAGACCACGGCAGGCATCGACTTTCTGATGAAGAAGAACAAGGTGGATGTGTTTCATGGGATGGGGAGCTTTGTTTCCAAGAATCAAGTGAAAGTGACCAGAGGTGATGGTTCAAATGAAGTGTTGGATACCGTCAAAGTGATCATCGCCACGGGATCGAAGCCTTCATCATTGCCATTTATCACGCTCAACAAAGAGCGTGTGATCACCTCGACCGAAGCGCTGAAACTGAAGGAAGTGCCCAAGCATCTGATTGTGGTTGGCGGTGGCGTGATTGGGCTCGAACTCGGGTCGGTCTATGCCCGATTGGGTTCAGAAGTCTCTGTTGTGGAATACATGGACCGCATCATCCCGACCATGGACAGCACCATGAGCAAGGAATTGCAGAAGGTGCTCAAGAAGCTCGGTATGAAATTCTATCTCGGTCACAAAGTCAAGGCAGTGGCATCGAAAGGCAAGAGTGTGACCCTGAAGGCAGATGACCCCAAAGGCACAGAGATTGAGTTGAAAGGCGACTACTGCCTCGTTTCCGTTGGAAGAAAACCATATACCGACAATCTTGGTCTTGAGAATGCAGGGATTTCCGTGGATGAACGCGGGCGCATTCCTGTTGATGAAAAATTGCAGACCGGCACACCGGGCATCTATGCCATCGGTGATGTGATCAAAGGAGCCATGCTTGCTCACAAGGCCGAGGAGGAAGGCGTTTTCGTGGCAGAAGTGATAGCAGGGCAACATCCACATATAGATTACAACCTCATTCCTGGCGTGGTCTATACTTGGCCTGAAGTTGCTGCCGTTGGCAAGACAGAAGAACAGTTGAAAGATGAAGGCCACGCCTTCAAGGTCGGTTCATTCCCTATGCGTGCACTGGGCCGCTCGCGTGCCAGCATGAATCTGGACGGACTCGTCAAGGTATTGGCCGACAAAGAGACAGATGAGATCCTTGGTGTTCACATCATCGGTGCCCGTGCTGCTGACCTGATCGCAGAGGCAGTGGTAGCGATGGAATTCCGTGCCTCGGCCGAGGACATTTCGCGCATGTCGCACGCGCATCCCACTTTTGCAGAGGCCATGAAAGAGGCCTGCCTCGATGCTACCGACAAACGTGCTCTTCACATCTGAATGAACATCGGCACCAAAGTGCTGTTATGCTCCACATGAAGAAAAAGACCGGGGTTCTGCTCATCAATGTCGGCACGCCCGACAGCCCCAAGGTGGGCGATGTGCGCAAATACCTTTCCCAATTCCTGAACGACCCTCGCGTGATTGACATCCCATGGCTTGCCCGCAAGCTTCTGGTCAACGCCATCATTGTTCCGTTCCGCGCACCGAAATCCGCCAAACTCTATCAGGAGATGTGGACTGAAGAAGGCTCACCGCTTCTCACCTTCAGCCTCAGCTTCTCCCGTGACCTGCAAACCCGACTTGGAGAAGATTATCAGGTCGAGGTAGCGATGCGCTACCAAAGTCCGTCCATTGAAAATGCGTTGGAGAAGATCCGTAAGAATAACCCTGACAGGATCATTGTGCTACCGATGTATCCGCACTATGCGTCCTCATCCACTGGCACCTGCATTCAACGAGTCATGGAAATTGCATCCAAGTGGTGGGTGATACCCGAAATGGTGTTCATCAATCAGTTCTATGACCTGCCCGGTTATGTT
>JAIPBJ010000119.1 GCA_021739625.1 Flavobacteriales bacterium
CTGATTCTCTTCTGCCATCTATCTTACAATTAGCGAATTGGATAATTAGCTAATTAGACTGCGAAGCTCTCCCCACATCCGCATGTCCTGCTTGCATTCGGGTTGATGAAAACGAATCCCTTGCCGTTCAGTCCTCCACTGTAGTCCAGCTCCGTGCCGATGAGATAGAGGAAGCTCTTCTTGTCAACCACCACACGGATGCCGTTGTTCTCAAAAACCTTGTCCTCCTGTCTAAGGTCGGTGTCGAAGGTCAGTTCATAGCTGAGACCCGAACAACCGCCTCCTTTCACTCCAACACGGATGAATGCCTCGCTCGGAGTCTTGCCATCTTCCTCCATCAGGTTGATGGCTTTCTTCTTGGCGTTTTCTGTGACTGTGATCATCTTGCTGATTATCAGTATCTTCTATTTAGAACGTTTCTAAATAACGGAGATTTTCCACGGCAAAGATACCACAATCAGGGGAGTACGCCACGAATGCCTATGGGAGTGGCCGCCAAAATCAGGATAGATGGTCAGTCCCTCAGTGTGAACCGGTAGGGCAGCAGGGCATCATCACCGGCATAATCCACCCCTATGCGCGGCCGTGATATGATGTGGCAGTCGTTCACCACTGCACCGTAATCCTCAATCCAAATTTCATTTCCAAGCAGACTGAGGCCATTATGTTTGCGGAAGTGCAGTCCAAGTGCAAGACAGACCTTGCCCGGACCGTTGCAGATCTGAGAACTGATGACTGCTGCTTTCCTGCGATGGAGTATGATGTCCAGACCCGTCACCGGCCTTATGGCCCTGACGAGCACGGCATGCGGCATTCCGGCAGGGCCTGTCACCACATTGAACATCGAATGGATGCCATAGCAGAGATAGACGTAGCTGTGACCTCCGGCCATGTACATGGTCTCGGTGCGGATTGTGCGCCTGTTGCCGAATGCATGGCTTGCGCGGTCGGTGATGCCCAAATATGCTTCGGTCTCGGTGATGACCCCTGCTGTAATCTGCCCATCAACTCTTGAAAAAAGGCACTTCCCGAGCAGTTCACGTGCCACCTGCACCACATCGGTACGGAGATAAAATTCGGGGGACAGTTTCATCAGTGGGCACTTTTCATCCCATGGTCAGGACGCGAGAACGGGCGGACAGGCCCCTCATTCCAATCTCATTTACCACGCCCCTGAAGCACGGTCAGCACAGTGTAGATCAGAATTTTCAGATCAACGAGCAGTGACATGTTCTCGATGTAAAGCAGATCGTATTTCATCCTGCGGACCATCTGCTCCACATTTTCGGCATAGCCATACTTCACCATGCCCCACGATGTGATGCCGGGCCGCACCTTGAGCAGGTGCGTATAATGAGGGGCCGTTCTTACAATCTGGTCGATGAAATACTGTCGCTCCGGCCGTGGCCCCACGAGCGACATTTCACCTAAGAGCACATTGTAGAACTGTGGGGTCTCGTCCAGCCGCACTTTGCGCATGAATCGGCCGACACGGGTGATGCGCGGATCATGATCGCTGCTGAGGGCCGGGCCGGCCTCCTCCGCATCCACAAACATGGATCTGAACTTGATGATATCGAACGGCAGGCCGCCCTTTCCGATGCGCTCCTGTCGGTAGAATGCAGGGCCGGGGCTGTCCCATTTCACAGCCATGACCGTTAGCAGATAGATGGGCGAAAGCACGAGCAAGGCCAATGCTGACAGCACAATGTCGGCCCCACGCTTCACCACTACCTGCCACTGGGGCATCAGATCGCGTTCGATCTGTATGAGCGGTGTGCCGTAGATGGCATCCATGCGCACCGAACCTGCAATGATGTCATACATGTCGGGGATGACCTTCACGATGACGTCCACCCCTTCCAACTTGCTTAGAATGCGCTCCAATTCTTTGTGCTCGCCCGACTCCAGGGCAATGATGACCTCTTCTGTGCCCTCAGAGCGAATGATGTCCTTGAGGTCGGTCAGGCTGCCCATGCATGGCAGGCGGTCGAGCAACGGGTAGGTGTCGCGTTTCTTCACAGGAACGAATCCGACAAAGCGGTTGCCGTAGGAGAGTGCCTGTGTCTCCAATTCGTCAAACAGCTCCATAGCCTTCACATCACTGCCCACCATGAGTGTAGGAAAACCTATCTCCCTTCGCTGGATCTTTCTTGCAGTTATGGTGTAAAGAATGAAACGGAATAGGAAAGTGAGGCCGAAATGCAGGGCGAACAACACTCCGAAAGACTCATAGTAGGTGGTGTGATTGAGAATCTCATCGTCCAGTATGAGCGCGAAAAAGAGGATTGTCACTCCGATCAGCGTGGTGACCAGCGTGTGCCCCAATTCCTGGAGGCGCGACTTTCGATAAACATCGCGATAGCTGCCCCAAAGCGCGTAGAGACCCAGCCACAGCACAGGGATGACCACCAGCCCCACGATCAGCGTGTCTGTGATCTCAATGGCCTGCGGCTCTCCGAACTTGCGCGACTCGATGTTGATCTTACGGTAGGCGAAGAACAGTCCCCACGAAAGGAATGCCGCCAGCCAGTCTGCCAGAATATGCCTGGCGGTCTGTGCCCTACGCCCCATCATTCGATGAGTTTGATGTTGTCGATGATGGCATAAGCCTCGCCTTCCAAGCCTTCATCGCGGATGAAACCGAAGAAGACCTGATGGCCCACAGCATTGGCAAGGGTGGATGAGGACACCGTCTCACCCACGTTCACATACACATGCTTCCACACATCGGGCGATGCGTTGAGGGCCATGATGGTGGTCTGACGCGGGCCGGTCAGTGTGGTGCTGATGAGTCCAATGTAAAGTTGGTTGTTATTGCGATAGGACAACTCAAGGATGATAGGTGCACCAGCTTTTTTCAGTGTATAAGCCAATGCTGTGGCGCACTCCATCAACAACTGATCGCCACTGAGGGTCATCTTGAGAGACTGTCCTGCAAAAGCTTCCGCACCCTGAACGCGCGTCAGAACACCTTGATTCTGATCTGTGGCATTCAGACTGAGGCCGGTATCTTCAAAGCTCTCCAACCATTTGAACACAGCCGAATCCTTGTAGGTGACGGTGGGATTGTACACGGTCTGGCTGTCGGGGAACAACGGAATGGTGGGCGTCAGGTCGTTGAGAAATGGATGGGACGAGCGCTGGCCCACCTGCCCGCTCACCCGCATCCCAGGCTGGATCCGCAATTGGGTCGGGCCTTCGGCAAGAACAGGGATGGACGCAGGGAGTTCATACACCCCGATCAATTCCTCGTTGTGATAGACCCAGGCATCGGTGAGGCTGTGAACAGGATAGCCCTGAGCAGAGGTTGTGGTGATGGAGTAGCTCTCCATCCGAAGAAATGCAGGAATCTGCTCATCGGGGTTGATGAGCTCGCAACTGCTTACGCTTGCGCAGACCACAGCCACCGCCATGGCGTGACGAAGTGAGTTGACGTGGTGGGTTTCAGTGCGCATGGCAGAAGGAGGCCGCGAAGATAGCCCCCTCAGATGTTACTGGCGATGATGTCGGCACTCAGTTGCAGTTTCTCTACGATCTGGTGTGCCACTTTCAGGGCTGCATGGCCCTGCTGCAACGTTACGGCAGTAGGTGAGTTTGAATTGATCGAATCGCGGAAGGCCCGCAGTTCTTCCTGAATGGCATTGGTCTCGGGCACCTGCGGCAATTCGAACCGTATTCTCCGCCTTCTGTTGTCGGCAAGTTCGATGAACATGTCGGTAGGCAAGACCGAATCGGTCGCATCATCCAGCCTCACTATCTCAGATTTTCTTTTCAGGAAATCTATGGCGATGTATGCATCGCGCTGAAAGATGCGGGTCTTGCGCATGTTCTTGAGCGAGATGCGACTTGCCGTGACATTGGCCACACACCCGTTGGCAAATTCAATGCGGGCATTGGCGATGTCGGGCGTGTCGCTCACCACTGCCACTCCACTTGCACTGATGCGTTTGACGGGCGAATTGACAATGGTGAGAATGATGTCCAGATCGTGGATCATGAGATCCATCACCACTGGCACGTCTGTTCCCCGTGGGTTGAACTGTGCCAACCGATGACTTTCAATGAACATGGGCTGTGTGCAGAAAGGTCTGGCAGCAATGAAGGCCGGGTTGAACCTTTCAACATGGCCAACCTGCACCTTCACATCGGCCTCCTCTGCCAATCGTATGAGTGCTTCGGCCTCTTCCAAGGTATTGGTCACGGGCTTTTCTATGAACACATGCCTGGATCCGCGCAATGCCAGCGAAGCACATTCATAGTGCGAAAGTGTCGGTGTCACCACATCAACTGCCTCGCTGGCGGCTATCAGTTCCTCGATGGACAGGAAGGCCCTCAGGCCCAATTCCTCCTCAGCTGCGCCCGCCTTCACCGGGTCGGGGTCATAGAAGCCCACGACCTCAAATCCTTCGGTCTCCTTCAGCAGTTTGAGATGGATCCTGCCCAAATGGCCTGCCCCCAGCACTCCGATCCTTATGTCGCTCATGCAAAATCTGATTGTCGGTTGCGGAACCGTTCTGTTAAAAGTCTGTGAGAATCTTTAATCGGGAGATTCCGACCGTGGATTCCACCAATGCCGAATGATTCCGCAATTTATCCTTAGACCATGGCCCGAATCTGCGAACCGTTACCGTTTTTTGCACACCTCAATCTGAATAATGGCATTGCCGGGCGACACACCAAGACATCAGGGCAGCAGACGCAAGCTGGTGGCCGAACTCAAGGAGAAAGGCATAGCCGATGCGGCCGTGCTGGAGGCCATAGGTCGGGTGCCCAGACACCTGTTCCTCAACAGTGCTTTCGACACCCATGCCTATGACGACCGTCCGTTCAGCATAGGTGCAGGACAGACCATTTCGCAGCCCTTTACAGTGGCCGTGCAATCGGAACTGTTGAAAATTCAGAAGGGAATGAAGGTGCTTGAAGTGGGCACAGGATCGGGATTCCAAGCTGCGGTGCTCTATGAGATGGGCGCCAAGGTCTTCAGTGTAGAACGCATCAAGGAGCTGTATGACCGGACACGGATGCTGCTCAAGTCCTTGGGCTATAACGTGAAGACCTTCTTCGGGGATGGGAATGTGGGCGTGCCCTCCTATGCGCCATACGACCGCATCATCATCACGGCCGGTGCGCCCATCGTGCCAGAAGGACTGCTGGGCCAACTGAAGGAAGGCGGCATCATGGTGATTCCGCTCTCGGTCGGTGATGTCGAGATCATGAAGACCATCACCAAGCTGCCCGATGGAAAGCTGGATGTGAAAGAGCATGGCACTTTCCGTTTCGTCCCGATGCTGGAGGACAAAGGCTGATTTGTCTGTTCAGCGCGATAAGGCGTGCAGTTAAAGGATAGCTTCGCCCGCCATTGAACCTTGCTCTCCATGGGAATCGCGCTTCTGGTGCTCTATGCCGTCTGCATGCTCTGCATCTTGGCCTACAGCGTTTCGCAGGCCCATCTGGTCTTCCTCTATCTGAGGTCCAAGAAAACAGCCCGCCTCTCCCCTGCCCTGCCTGGGCATCTGCCACGGATCACCGTGCAGCTTCCCATCTACAACGAACCGCTGGTGGTGGAGCGGCTCATCCGCAAGGTGGCGCAGTTCGACTATCCGAAAGAACTTCTGGAAATCCAGGTCTTGGACGATAGCACCGATGGCACTGTGGCAACGATAGCCAGACTGGTCGCGGAATTCAGGCAGCAGGGCATCGACATCCACCATGTGCGGAGGGACGTGCGGACCGGATTCAAGGCCGGGGCCCTTGCACATGGCCTGACCTTCTGCAAGGGCGAGTTCATCGCCATTTTCGATGCTGATTTCCTGCCCGAGCCTGATTTCCTGAAAAAGACCATCGGCCACTTTGCAGATGCCCGTGTCGGGGCGATACAGGTGCGCTGGGAACATCTCAACCGGAATTACAACCTGCTGACACGCCTGCTTGCCATGACCCTGGACGCCCATTTCAGCATCGAGCAGCGCGGGCGCGGGGCCGGGGGCAACTTCATCAACTTCAACGGTACGGCCGGGGCGTGGCGCAAACAGTGCATTGCAGATGCCGGGGGCTGGTCGGCAGACACACTGACAGAAGACCTCGACCTGAGCTATCGCGCACAGTTGAAAGGATGGAAGATCGCCTACTTGGAAGAATACAGCGCCCCTGCCGAGATCCCGATGCTTATGCCCGCCATCCGCTCGCAGCAATACCGCTGGAACAAGGGCGGTGCCGAGGTGGCGCGCAAACTGTTGGGCCGCGTTCTCACTTCCGGTTTCCCGCTGCATGCCCGCATCCATGGCGTGTTTCACCTCTTGAACACGGCCATTTTCCCCTGCCTGCTCGTTGCAGCCATTGTCAGTGTACCGTTGCTGCCTTGGCTGGATGCCAGCGGAATGCGGCAACTGTTCCTCGCGGTGGGAATGGCCCTGTTCGCGGGCTTTCTCATCCTTTCTGTATTCTATTGGGTCAGCATCCGCCAGCGTCTGCACGGCAATGCCCCGGCCCTGCGCGCGTTCTTCACGCAGTTCCCGCTATTCCTGTGCATGAGCATGGGACTGTCGCTCTTCAACAGCATTGCGGTTGTGGAAGGCTATCTGGGCAGAAAGACCCCGTTCGTGCGCACCCCCAAATTCGCGAGCACCGACACCGAGGCCCAGCGCGCGTCCGTGCGCTGGGGCATTCCCCCCGTCATCGCGCTGGCCGAAGGTCTGCTGGCGCTCTACTTCATCTTCGGTCTGGTGCTGGCCTTCCGTGCGAATTACTATCCGTTCCTACTCTTCCACCTGATGCTGGCCACGGGGTTCGGACTGCTGTTCATCTACTCCGCCAAACATGCGCGGGCGGAATGAAGATCGCAATCAGCTCACGTAAGTCACGGCTTTCACCGCCTCCACCACTCTTCCCACATTGGGCAGGAATTCCTCCACGAATGCAGGCGCGTAGCCCAATGGCGTGTCGCGGGTGGTGATTCTCCGCACGGGCGCATCGAGGAAGTCGAACGCGTCCTTCTGTACCACATAGGTGAGTTCGGTGCTGATGGATGCCAGCGGCCACGCCTCTTCCACCACCACCATGCGGTTGGTCTTCTTCACGCTTTCAATGACGGTGGGGTAGTCGATGGGGCGCACGGTGCGCAGGTCGATCACCTCGCAGTCGATGCCTTCCTTGGCCAGTTCCTCGGCTGCGAGCAGCGCCACCTTCATGATCTTGCCGAACGAGACGATGGTCACGTCCTTGCCTTTGCGTTTCACATCTGCCTTGCCGATGGGCAGCAGATATTCTCCGTCAGGGATCTGGCCTTTGTCGCCATACATCTGCTCGCTCTCCATGAAAATGATGGGGTCGTTGTCGCGGATGGCGGATTTCAACAGCCCCTTGGCATCATACGGATTGCTCGGCACCACCACTTTCAGCCCCGGACAGTTGGCATACCAGCTCTCGAACGCCTGAGAATGCTGTGCCCCCAGCTGTCCTGCCGACCCCGTGGCACCACGGAACACGATGGGAACGGTGAACTGCCCGGCCGACATCTGATTCATCTTGGCGGCCGAGTTGATGATCTGGTCGATGGCCACCAGTGAGAAGTTGAAGGTCATGAATTCGATGATGGGCCGCAGACCGTTCATGGCCGCTCCCACCCCGATGCCCGTGAATCCCAGCTCGGCTATGGGCGTGTCGATGATGCGCTTCGGGCCGAATTCGTCCAACATGCCCTGACTCACCTTGTAGGCCCCGTTGTACTGGGCCACCTCCTCGCCCATCAGGAACACGGTCCCGTCCCTGCGCATCTCCTCGCTCATGGCCTCACGCAACGCCTCACGGAACTGTACCTCTCTCATGTCATTTATTATTAGGGAAGGCAAAAGTACAGGCTGGCAAGTTGGTGTCCGATGCGTCAAACGCGGTGGAATGATGGAACGCTGATAAGACTGACTTTACTGATACAACTGATTCAGGTCTTCCAAAATCAGTTTCATCAGTCCTATCAGTGTTCAATTTCTCGACTGAACGAAACGAACCACGATTTGTGCAGCGCGCTCCGAAGCACCCGCACCGCCCAGCACAGCGAACAATTCACTTTGAATGCGCTCTGATGTGTGCTCAGATGCAAGCAATGTTCTGAGCTGACGCGACAGGTTCTCCGGGTTCAGATCATCCTGGATCAGCTCCTTCACCGCCTCGCGACCCAGAATGAGGTTCACCAGTGCGATGTAGGGCACTTTGATGAGTTTTCGTGCCAACATCACAGAGATGGTGCTGCCCCGATAGCACACCAGTTGCGGCACGCCCAGCAGGGCCGTCTCCAATGTGGCCGTGCCTGATGTGACCAGTGCCGCATCGGCCATTTTCAACAGGGCCTGCGTGCCTTCCGTGAAAATCTCCGCGTCATTCCCCGGCATCAATTTGCGATAGAATCCCTCATCGAGTCCAGGAGCCTTACCTATAACGAACCTGTATTCCGGAAACTGCGCACGGACTGCCAGCATCGCAGGCAGCATCTTCTTCACCTCCTGTTCGCGACTTCCGGGAAGCAGTGCTACGGAAGGGACGAGGGACGAGGGACGGGGGACAAGCGCATCGGCCTCCGCACCATTTCCCATCGTATCCAACAACGGATGCCCCACAAAATCCACCTCCATCCCATGCTTGGCGAAATACTCCTGCTCGAATGGCAGGATGACCATCAAGCGGTCGATGTTCTGCCTCATGCCCTTGATGCGCGATTCCTTCCAGGCCCAGACCTGCGGGGCGATGTAATAGAGCACCGGGATGCCCTGCTTCTTGGCCCATTTCGCAAGACGAAGGTTGAACCCGGGGTAGTCGATGAGCAGCAGGGCATCGGGTCTGCGTTCGGTCACGGCCTGCTTCGCGATGGAGAAATTGCGCATCACGGTGGGCAGATTCTTCACCACCTCGGTGAAACCCATGAATGCCAGATGGTCGAGGCCGCGCAGCACTTTCATTCCGGCAGCGGCCATGCGTTCGCCACCGAAACCCTCAAAGATGCACGCAGGCTGCAGCGCAGTGATGGCACGCAACAGGTTGGCCCCATGCAGGTCGCCCGATGCCTCGCCCGCCACCACGAACAACCTCATAGCATGAACTTGATGTAAACAATCGGGACCGCGTAGAGGAACGTGGCCATGATGACCCCACGCGCGCTCTCATCCCATTTCTTCCGATAGAAGATGAAGAAGGCCGGAAGATTGGCGAGCAGACCGATGGAAATGACCGCTGAAACAACATCGGGATGATCCGCCAGTGCCGTGATGTCCGTGAGTCCACCGGGGCGCGGTGCCACTGTCCAGAACAACATTATCCCGACCAGTGGAAGCACCAGCCCGAGGAGAAGACCGAGCAGTTTGGAGTCAGACCTCAGCATTGAAATCCCAATCGTTGAGGCGTTTCATGGCGTGGTGGGCCGTTAGGTCATACTGGACCGGAACTGCCGAAACATAGCCGTTCTCCAACGCCCATACGTCCGTATCAGTTCCCTTGTCGTAGTTCTTGAATGCGCCTGTGAGCCAATAGT
Source organism: Flavobacteriales bacterium (assembly GCA_021739625.1). Classification (GTDB taxonomy): domain Bacteria; phylum Bacteroidota; class Bacteroidia; order UBA10329; family UBA10329; genus UBA10329. The sequence continues at coordinate 9,521 of JAIPBJ010000119.1, forward strand.
ATTTGCGCCTGTGCGGGTCGAGACGCTCATCGAACTCCTCCTCCCACTTGGCGTTGGCCTGCCGGCAGATCTTCACGCCTTTGATGTCGCTCAGCTTCAGATCGGGGATGTTCACGTTGAGCAGCGTGCCTGTGGGCATTCCGTAATGCAACATGTTTCTTGTGATGATGCGCACGAAATGCTGCGCTGCGGTCATATCGGCATCCAAAGCATAATTGAGGACCGAGAATCCCACGGACGGAATGCCCTCGATGCAACCTTCCATGGCGGCCGACATTGTTCCACTATAGATGACATTGATGCTGTGATTGGCCCCGTGGTTGATTCCTGAAATGATGAGGTCGGGCCTGCGCTTGAGCACCTTGTCGATGGCGATCTTCACACAGTCAACCGGTGTGCCGCTGCACTGATAACCTATGCTCTCGCCATGATACTCCACCTTGTCGAGGCGCAGTGGACGGTTGAGGGTGATGGCATGGCCCATGCCGCTCTGCGGGCTGTCGGGTGCCACCACTACCACCTCGGCCATGTCCTGCACGGCCTTCACCATGGCCTGTATGCCCGGTGCGGTGATACCGTCATCGTTGGTGGCAAGTATCAAGGGGCGTTGCTTGGGCATGGTCATGTTGTTTGGGTGCAAAGCTATGGCTTAGGCAGGGAAGAGGTCAGAAAATGGAAAATGGAAACAGGGCCAACGCATCAAAATTCCCAACCACGAAAACACATTGATCATCAGCCAAATGCTCTTAACCACAAAGGACACAAAGGCACACGAAGAAAATTCTTCGTGTGCCTTTGTGAACCGAAGTGAAGCGAGCGCTTTGCGGAGCAAAAAAGCCCTTCGTTTGCCTTTATGGACAGCACTTTCATTTTCAAAGGTGTCCATGAGACCTCCGCCTTTGGCGGATCAGTTGTGTTGAAAACCAAAGTCTTCGAAGGAAGACTTCAAAATACTCTCCTTGGGGTTGGATCTGATGCGTTGGCCCTGCCTGTTCTCGATGTAGTTGAGGAGTCCTGTCCACGCGACAGGGTGGTCGTGGCAT
>JAIPBJ010000120.1 GCA_021739625.1 Flavobacteriales bacterium
GCACTGGCAGAGGTGCTGGCCGTGTTGTAGAAATACATGCTGCACGGCTGCCCGGCCACTACAAGTTGGCTGAATCCTGCATTGGCAAACGTCTGCTGAATGAGTGCAATATCGCAGGTGGCCGATTGGGCCATGGAGGTGCCGCCTGACAGAAGCAACAGAATTACGGCCGGCAATAGCCAGATCATAAGACTATTCCGAATCCTTTGAAAAGATTTCCTCATGAACACTTGCCTAACGGGCAAAAGTACCGCAACACGCTGGGCCGCAGACGCACCTCGGACGTGCAGAGACCCTACACGTTGCCTTGATTGCAACTTAGGCCATTCCACTACCTTGGCGGCTGAAAGACCGGTGCCATGAGAAACATTCTTCCCTTTCTTCTGCTGTTGCCACTCCTGTCCCCCGCCCAATCGAATTGGCAACAGCAGGCAGACCACGAGATGCAGGTGGTGTTGGATGACGAAGGCCATATTCTCCGAGCCTTTCAGACCGTCACCTACACCAACAACAGCCCTGACACGCTCCGTTTCATCTGGTTCCACCTTTGGCCCAATGCCTACCAGCGCAAGACGGCCCTCGACCGCCAGATGCGGGAATCGGGCGACATGACCCTCTTCTATTCCAAGATGGAGGACAGAGGTTTCATTGACAGTCTGGACTGGAGATCGGAGGGCGTTCCCATCAATTCCGAGAAGCATCCCAAGCATTCTGATATCACCAAGCTGGTCTTGAATGAACCGCTGCTTCCGGGCCAGAGTATCCGCATCACCACACCGTTCCGAGTACAGATTCCAAAGGGCATCTTCTCCCGGTTGGGTCATCTGGGACAGGCGTATCAGATAACGCAGTGGTTCCCCAAACCCGCAGTCTATGACCACAACGGCTGGCATCCGATCCCCTACCTCGGTCAAGGCGAGTTCTTCTCGGAATTCGGAACCTATGACGTACACATCACCCTGCCGAAGAACTACGTGGTGGGTGCCACGGGCGACCTCGTGAATGGCGAACAGGAACTGCAATGGCTTGATGAAAAGGTGAGGAAAACCGAGGCCATCGACACTTTCAATCTGCGCGACCTCAGTTTTCCTTCTTCAGAAAAAGAGATGAAAACGCTGCATTTCCATCAGGAGAACGTACACGATTTCGCTTGGTTCGCTGACAAACGCTACCATGTGCTGAAAGGAGAGGTGGAGATGCCAAGTGGGCGCAAGGTGAAAACTTGGGCCATGTTCACCAACAACGAGGCCGACCTCTGGAAACGCGCCATCGAATATCTGAACGATGCCACGCGCTTCTATTCAGATAAGGTGGGCGAGTATCCCTACAACCACGTGACGGCAGTGGACGGGGTGCTGAGCGAAGGCGGAGGGATGGAATATCCTAACATCACCATCATCGGGGAGAGCGGCAACGCCTATTCGCTGGAAGAGACCATCATGCACGAGGCGGGCCACAACTGGTTCTACGGCATGCTGGCCAGCAACGAACGGCAGCACCCATGGATGGACGAGGGCATGAACAGTTTCATCGAATCGCGCTACATGAAATGGAAATATCCGGGATTGAAATTGCGCGAGACCCTGTTCGATGGCGGTCTCTATCGCCTTGGGATGAAGCTGCTGGGCGCATACCGCCTTGAACACAGCGATCTTGGTCTGCTCGCCTACCGTATGTCGGCCCGCATGAACACCGACCAGCCGATGGAACTGCCCTCCACGGAATTCTCGCCCACCAATTACGGAACTGTGGCCTATATGAAATCAGCTGCCGTGCTCAACTATCTGATGCAGTATCTGGGCGAGAAGCAGATGGACTCGCTGATGCACCGCTATTTCTACGAATGGCAGTTCAGACATCCCTATCCCGAGGACTTCCGAAAGGTGGCGATGGAAGTGGCTGACGATTCACTGGGCTGGTTCTTTGACGGCCTGGTGAATTCTGAAGGCAAAGTGGACTACGCGATATCCAACGTAAGGTCTGAAGGCGACTTCATCATCGTGAAAGTGAAACGAAAGCGGAAAGGACTTTCCGTGCCTATACCCATATCGCTGATGAAATCGGGCAAAGTGCAAGGCACTCATTGGACAGAAAGCACCTCTCGCAAGAAATGGGTCTCACTGCGGTGCGATAGCTGCGATGCCGTGATTCTGGATTCGGAGGGCGCTTTCCCTGATATCAACATGAAGGACAATCGGATGCTTGCTCCCGGCCCGCGGAGAGGCAGGCCACTGCGACCGCATCTGTTCGCCTATCTGGAAGACCCCACCAAACGGCAGTTCGCCTATTCGCCCATCATAGGAGGCAACAAGTATGACGGCTTCATGTTGGGCCTCGCGGTTTACAACAACCTGCTGCCCACCAATCGTTTCAGCTACACGTTAATGCCGATGTATGCCTTCGGGAGCAGGCACATCACTGGAATTGCCGATGTGCGCTACACTGTCTTCCAAAAATCCGGACTTCCTGATGTGACCATCGGCCTGAGCGGGCAGCGTTTCGACATAGGGCAGCGTACGGATCTGCCGAACAACATCGTTCGGCCTGAGGTCGAGCTTTTCTTCAGGAATGAGAACCGGAGAAGCAACATCACACACCTGTTCCGTTACCGCTCCAACCTGTTCATCTCTGAACAAACGGGAGGCCTGATACGGCATATTCCACAACTGACATATATTCTCCATCAGGCATTCAAACCGCACAGCAGCCGTATCACAGCAGACATGCACTGGTTCGATGGGCATACGAAACTGAGCCTGGAGGCCATTTACAGTTTCGCATTCAGACGCAGCAGAGGTTTCCGGGCAAGGCTGTTCGCTGGCAAGATCTTCCGCGAATCGTTCAATCCGGCCTTCAACTTCCGCATGGGGGGCCATCGCGGCTATCAGGACTATCTGCATGAAGGCGCATTCATGGGCCGCAACGAGACCAGCGGCTTCTTCGCGCAGCAGATGATAGAGGCCGATGGCGGTTTCAAGACCTACATGAACATAGGTGCCAGCAACAATTGGCTGATGGCGCTCAACCTAAGTTCAACGCTATATCGAAAGATTCCGTTGGAACTGTTCCTGAGCGTGGGGGTGTCAAGCAATACCGGATCCGCATTTCCGGGATCCGAGACCTTTCTGGTAGAGTTCGGGGCCAGTGTCACGGTTATCCCAGATGTGCTTGCGGTGCATTTCCCCTTTGCACTTTCGAGCGATGTTCAGAACAATGTGGAATTGCTGACGCAGAATTATTGGCAGCGCATCCGTTTCACGTTCAATATCAATGAGGTGAAACTGAGGAAGAGATTGCAGAGCAGGTTCAATTGAGGCCCGCACTCCACATGACCCATTATCCCCATCTTGCACCGTGCATGGCGAAACGCATCCTCATCGCTCCCTTGGACTGGGGATTGGGCCATGCTACGCGGTGCATTCCGCTCATCCGGCACATTCTTGAACTCGGACACGAGCCGGTCATTGCTGCCGAAGGCCGGCCGTTGGCGCTGCTCCGTGAGGAGTTTCCAGATCAGGAGTTCATCCATTTCAGAGGCTACGAGATCAGCTATCCCGAAGGGCGCGGCATGGTGTGGAAAATGGGCGTGGCCGCACCGCGCATCATCAGACGCATCGAAGAGGAACATCACGAACTGCAGGCCATCATTCAGCAGTACCGGATCGATGCGGTCATTTCTGACAATCGCTTCGGACTGTACTCCGACAAGGTGCCGTGCGCTTACATCACCCATCAGGTCATGATAAAGGCCCCCTTCTTTGAGGGATTCCTGCATGGCCTGCACCGCAGATACATGGAGCGCTACACCGAGGTCTGGGTGCCCGACCATGCCACCAATGGGCTTTCGGGCGACCTCGGCCACAAGCATCCACTGCCGCCAACGGGCCGATACATCGGACCCTTATCACGATTCCAATCCGGTGACTCGGACATGGTGCGGGATATTCTGGTGCTCATTTCTGGCCCTGAACCGCAGCGCACGCGATTTGAGAATATCGTGTTGAAGCAATTGGAAACATTCGAGGGCACGGCCATGGCCGTACTCGGAACACCAGAGTTCAAGACAGAACGAACAGACGGTCGAGGTCACCGCATTGTGCCGCACTTGCCCGCAGCACAGTTGGAGCAAGCAGTGCGGGAATCACGGCTGGTGATCTCGAGGTCAGGATATTCCACCATCATGGATCTGTCGGTACTCGGCAAAAGAGCTGTTTTCGTGCCCACGCCCGGACAGACCGAACAGGAGTATCTCGGGAAAATGTTCCATGCTTCAGGTCAGCACCTGCTCATGCCGCAACGACACTTCGATCTGGGGAAGGCATGGGCAGATTCCAAGGATTTCGCAGGATTCGCCCCAAGGGAATCACATGCCTACAGAGAGCATGTGGAGCGGTTCGTCACTTCGCTTTCTTGAGCGTGAATGAGAACGTGGTGCCGCTGTCCTCACCGGTGGAGCTACGCACATTGATGCTCTCGCCATGCGCCTCCAATATGTGTTTCACGATGGACAGCCCGAGTCCTGTGCCGCCCGCGTTGCGATCTCGGGCCTTGTCCACACGGTAGAATCGTTCGAACAGACGCGGAATGTGCTTCTCCTCGATACCACTGCCATCATCTGCCACCTCGCAGAGCAGATGTTCGTCCATGTCGTAGAACCGCAGTTCAATGACTCCTCCGGCTGAACCATATTTGATACTGTTGTCGATAAGATTGATATAGACCTGCTTGATCCGTTCAGCATCGGCCATCACATATATCGGCCTCTCGTATTTCTTGTTGAAACGGAGGTCAATGTCCCGTTTCTGGGCCTTCATCTCCTCCAGATCAATGATGTCACGGGCCAGGTCCACGATATTGATACGCTGAACATTCAACTCAATCTGACTTCCTTCGAGTTTCGCAATCGTCTCCAGGTCCTCTACTACGGAGATCATCCTATCTACGCTCTTGTCGGCCCTGCGCAGGAATTTCCGATTGATCTCTCCGTCCTCCAGCCCACCATCGAGCAGGGTATGGATATAGCCTTGGATGTTGAAGATGGGCGTTTTAAGTTCGTGCGACACATTGCCGATGAATTCCCTACGGAACTCCTCCTGATCCTTCAGCGTCCGGATCTCATCGCGCTGCCGTTCTGCCCAATTCAGCACATCGGTGTTCACCTTGTCAATGATATCCTCATTCTCACGCATGGTCTTGAGCGTCTGATCCTTGGTATGACGCTGGTTGAGAACAGTCTTATAAACCACCCTGATGCGCTCGAAAATGAAATCGTTGAGAATGTACTGTATTGCAAAAAAACCTGCCACCCCCACAGAAACAAAGGACACAAGGGCCCGGAGCATCAGGTTGGTCAAAGGCTCTTCGGTCGCCAGAAAAAGAAAGTCGAGCAGAAAAATCACGACCGACACTCCGGCCGCAATGGCAAGGGCCGAAACGAGAGCGAGCTTCTTTGGGGTAGGGCCTTCCATGGCCCCGAATTTACAGCACCGGAGTCCTCCCGTCAATCACGGAATATCACGGTGTCGGTCACGGTGGGTCGCAGAGCGGTGACCACGGTGATGCATTCCTCATCGGCATTGGCGATATACCATGGATGCTCGAGGAAGGTGCCCTGCAGCTCGGACTCCCCGGGCGTCACTTCATCATGATAAAGCGTGCGTCCGCCCGTAAAATTGACCCAATAGATCTTCAAGGTCTGTGACGATTCGTTCTTGAAAAAGATGGAAGTGGGCAAGGTTCCGGTCAGCGAGTGTAGACTGTCCGCCTCTGCACAGTCATTCTCCACAAACCTGCCTTCAGTGAAAACCGCATGAGTGCCATTTCCATCCTCATCCTTGTTGCAGGACGTGAATGCCGTGGCACAGACAAGCAGAACAGCGGTCAAATGGGCAGATCGATTTATCATGAAATGGGTGTGTACGGGCAATGAGCACAAAACTAAGATTCCATTCATGGGGCGGTCCGGGCGATATCACTGAGGTTCCTTTGCAGAAAAGGCAGCACATCGGCCATGGTACGCTGCGGGTCTTCTTCCATGGGCACATGGCCCATCCCCTCATAGATGATAAGTTCGGAACCTTCAATATCGCGGTGAAATTTGGGTGCGTCATCAGGTGTCACCACACGGTCGTGGTCGCCCCAGAGGATGAGCGTGGGGCATCTGACATTCTTCACCGCATCGGCCGTCTCGTGCTTCACCTGTTGGATGCGGTACATGAGTGCATCGCGGTTTCCTTCGCGCAGCAGCAGGGCATAGTAGAGGTCTATAAGCCCGTCAGTCACTTTGCTCTGGTCGAAATAGACCGCGTGAACAGTGGCACTGACCACCGATCTGGGGGTGATGTTGGTGAAAATGGGCCGCATCGATTCATTCATCGCAAGTTTGAATCCCAACGGAGTGGGCTGATCGCCACGCGGGTAGCCGCTGGAATTGAGAAGTACGAGCTTGGTGACCCGTTCCGGGTGCTCCACTGCGAATCTCCATGCAAGAAATCCCCCGAAGGAGTTTCCTGCCAAATGGAACGTGTCCACATCCAACGCATTCAACACTTTCTCCACAAACTCCAGATAGCGTTCGGGCGAATAATCGGTGTGCGGGAACGGCCCTGTGAGTCCGAAACCCGGCAGGTCGAAACTCACCACCCGATAATGCGGATTGAGCAGATCGGTCCAACCTTCCCATGTATGAACGGATGATGACGTGCCGTGAAGCAGGACGACCGTCTCGGGCCCGCTGCCAGTCACACGGCAATGCACATCCATCCCGTCAACTGGTATGAACTGCGATTCTGGATAAGCATATCTCTCCCTCAGTTCCGACACTGGAATGTCAGACCTGAAGTTGATGGCGGTGAACCCTACGACCACAAGGACAATGGCAATGCTGATATAGGTGAGCGTCTTTTTCATGGACTTTGATTCGGATGTACGATTTCAGAGGTCGAAATGAAGATGGAATGGCAGCGCTCGAATGACCCTGAGGCAGGTCTTCAGACCAGCTCCTTTCGCAGCCTTGCCACGGGAATATCCATCTGCTCACGGTATTTGGCCACGGTTCTGCGGGCAATGTTGTAGCCCTTCTCGTTCAGTATCTGGGCCAAACGGTCATCGGCCAGAGGTCTGCGCTTGTCCTCTCCCTCAATGGCATCCTTCAGGATCTTCTTCACTTCGCGACTGCTCACCTCCTCACCGCTGTCGGTAGAGAGCGATTCGGAAAAGAAGGTCTTGAGCAGGAAAGTGCCGAACTGGGTCTGCACATACTTGCTGTTGGCCACACGGGAAACCGTACTGATGTCAAGCCCTACTATCTCCGAAATGTCCTTCAGGATCATGGGTTTCAACTTCGTTTCATCGCCAGTGAGAAAGTACTCGCGCTGATATTCCATGATGGCGTCCATGGTGCCAAGCAGCGTCATCTCGCGCTGGCGGATGGCATCTATGAACCATTTGGCCCCCTCCAGCTTCTGTTTCACGAACTGGACGGCATCCTTGTGCTCGCGGCCCACCTTGCCATTGGCCTCACTGTAGGTGCGCAGCATGTCCTTGTATTCGGAGCTGATGCGCAATTGCGGTGTGTTGCGCCCATTGAGGGTAAGTTCGAGCTTGCCGTCAACACTTTGGATGAAGAAGTCGGGCACCACGCCCTGCACCGCCTTCACCGAATCGGCCACGCTGTTGCCCGGCCGTGGATTGAGGCGCAGGATCTCGTCCATCACTGGCTTCAGTTCGTCCTCCTCGATCTTCAATCGCTGGCAGATGCGGTTGTAATGCTTCTTGCTGAACTCGTCCATCATCTTGTCGATGATCTCTATGGCGCGCTCCACCTGCACTGTACGCTTTCTGCTTTTCAACTGTAGGAGCAGACATTCCTGCAGGTCGCGGGCGCCAACACCGGGCGGGTCAAAGGTCTGAATAACCGCCAGCAGCATCTCCAGTTCCGCTTCGGTGGTCGATATGTTCTGAGTGAATGCGAGGTCGTCCACAATCGCATAGAGCTCTCTGCGCAGATAGCCGTCATCGTCCAGATTGCCGATGATGTGACGGGCAATGTCCATCTGGCGGTCGTCCAATCGCCTCATGCGCAGCTGGTCGAGCAGCATCTCCTGAAAGCCTATGCCACCTGTGATGGGGGTCTCGCGCTCCTCATCGTCCGGACTGCTGTTGTTGGCATAGAGCTTATAGTCGGGAATCTCGTCCTCATCGAGAAAATCGGTGATGTCAAATTCCTCGTCAGGGTCTTTCACCTCAACCTCCGGCACCTCCTCTTCATAACTTTCCTCGGCATCCGCATCGGTATCAGCATCGCTGTCCTCGATGGTGCTCTCAAACTGTTCTTCCAGCTCTTCAGAATCTGTGTCATCGCCCTCTTCCAATGCAGGATTGGCCTCCAGCTCCTCTTTGATGCGCTGCTCCAGTGCTATGGTGGGCACCTGCAGCAGCTTCATCAACTGAATCTGTTGCGGGGATAGCCGTTGAAGCTGTTTCTGTTGAAGTCGCTGGTTGAGTGCCATGGCCGATAGTGCGGTGCCAATATCGGGATTTTAGGGGGATGATATGGGAACAGACCACCACGTATTTGAACCCGGACTTTATCAGACCGAATAACACCTATGAACCGTTTCGTTGATCTTCCGGTGAATGTTCCCAAGTAGAGAACCTGCACCCACACTGAGGGAAATATCAAAAAAATGGTGAGCAGATCCTTCAGAAAGTGAGGTTCAATCTTTGGAATTGCGCAATTGCAGTTCCTTAAGCTGCTCAATTTCAGCCCGCATGGCCTCGTTCTGTTTCGTCAGCACCTTAATGGCTGCGAACAGATAGGCGAAACCATCACCCAGTTCCAATCCTTGACCATTGGGCATCTGGAGGTCGGCAGGAAGATCCTCGGCAATGAATCCAACGTGCTTGTACCCGACCAAGTGGTTCGGGTCGTTGATGAATTCGTAGGTCACCAGCTCAATACTGTTTATCTCATCCAAAATGCGCTGGAATTCGGTGGATGGAATCGGTGTGATGTCCTTTTTGAGCGCACGGGAGCTGGTGGTTCCATCTGCATATGCTACCCGTATGTCGTTGTCATAAGTATTGTCTGGCCGTCTAAGGTATATCCGGCTATAATTGCCGGCCCAGGCGCCATTGTCACCAAGCACTGCCTGATGGTGATAATTGGTGGTTGCACCAGAATTACCATCATGATGCTGCATCAGTCCTATGGCATGCACGTACGAGATGTATGGGGTGGAAAGGTCTCCACCTACACCTCCGATCGTACCATTGACATGGAGCTTGTATCCTGGGCCGGAGGTTCCGATACCAACATTGCCTCCCGCTTGAACATACAGCCGGGCCGAACCGAAACCGGATCCAAGAACCCCGTCACCACCATCTTCTGCAATCTCGAAATCATTGGAATTCGACACGCCACCCACACTCCAGTTCTTCACGTTCCGGCTGTTGAAAAGCAATTTGGCACCATCTGTTCCGCTCGATGTCCTGACCATCGCCACATGACCCCAAGAGTTGGTGCCTGCCTGCTCCACCCTAAATGTTGTTGCATTCCCATTACCGATCTTGGAGACCATCAGGCCATGGGTGCCTGGTGTTGTGGTGCCTATTCCAACACTGCCTGCCCTGAATGAAAGAACGTCATAGGTCGTGCCTGATGAGACCTGCTTCAGTTCGTACTTGATGTCTCCGGCACCCACGTAGTTCTGCACCAATCTCAAACCCCAGTTGTCGTCAAAGTTGGCTTTGAGCATGTTGGCTGTGGTTGCAGCACCATGGGTTCTGGTAATGGACAGTAAATGGTCGGGTAAAATTGTTCCAATCCCCACATTGTCCGTCAATGTGGTGTTGTGGAGGTTGGTCCCTGTCCTTGTCCAATAGCCCTGAACCCCAGTCGAAGGAGCGGTGGTGGTCAGGCCGGTGGCGGTGGCATAGACGGGCAGGTTCGCTGTGAGTGCAGCGTTCTCCACGATGGCTCCTGCGGAACTCACCATCACACGGCTGTTGCTCAATGCTGTGGAAGAGTTCGTGCCACCATTGGCTATGGGAAGTGTGCCGGTCACCTCCGATGTCAGGTTGACTGCCCCCGCTGTGAACCCCGACCCGTTGCCCTTGATGGGGCCATTGAGGGTGGTGGTCACTGCTATGCTCCCACTGGTGGTCACAGGCGAACTGCCCACCGAGAACCCCGATGGCATGGTCAGCCCCACCGAGGTCACCGTGCCCACGGTGCCCGGAACGATGGATGAGGCTGTGACCACCCCGGTCGCAGCATTGATGGTGAGCAGCCTGTTCTCTGTGGCGTGGGCAGTTGCCGGAAGCGAGAGCACGCCCGCCTGCGTGATGCGCATGCGCTCGGTGAAGGTGTTGCCCGCACCCCCTGCCTCGAACACGAGGTCGCCACCGTTGCCAGTGCCCGCAAGATTGTTCGCGCCCGAACGGATGATCACATCGCCTCCAACAGGGATGCTGCTGCCAGCCCTGTTGCCCGAGCCCGCCTGAAGTATCAGGTCGCCACCGTAACGCACATTGCCTGCGCCCGCGTTGGCCGTGCT
>JAIPBJ010000121.1 GCA_021739625.1 Flavobacteriales bacterium
AGTGTGAATGACATGGGCGGCTGCCAGACGCAGCGGGAGGTGGAACTGCGCTCGCCCGTGGGCTATATGGTGACGGCCACGCCCGTGGAAATGCAGGGTGGGCAGTATGCGAGCTGCGACACGTGCAGCGATGTGACGGTGAATGCGGCCACCCTTGGCGCATGGGGGGCGGTGCAGTATGCGTGGGCGGAAGTGCCTGCGGAGCAGACGCCCTTCAGGCTGCGGGGTGCGAGCCTGAGCATCAGTGAGGGCGGAGGCAACATGGACACTGGACTGTTCAACGGCTCGGACCCCTCGGTGTTCGGAACGGGGGCACAGCAGACGGGGCTGATGACCGAGACGATGTACATGGTGGCGACCATGGACGAACTGGGGTGCATGGGGCAGGTGATGTTCACGGTGGAAAGGCCGAGGGCGGAACAGGCGGCAGTGCCTGCGTGGGGGCTGCATGGCAATGATAGCACCGGAGCCGCGCTTGATGGCGATGGTGCACCATGGCTGGGGACGAGCGATAGCACGGATGTAGTGATGAAGGCGAACGGTGTGCCGCAGCTGAGGCTGGGGGCCGATGGGGTGACGAGCATGGAGGGGCAGTTGAGGTTGGCACAAGTGCCTAATTCATTGGCAGAGGCGCGACTACTGATGCTCAATCCCGATGGATCAATAGGCGCATACGAATCGGCACCCGGTGTTTCTTGGCCACCGCCAGTGAGTGACGGGAGTTGCTATGGTGATGGACTGGATGGCCCCATGCAGGGAGTCTGGGATCCCGGAATTAACAAATTGACAACCTGCCCGCAGATAAATGTGGGAATCGGTGTTGAGAATCCTCAGTACAAGCTGCATGTGAAAGACAATGCACGTATCACCGGGAATCTGATTTCCAGCAGCATGAACAGCACCCGCCTGAATCTGGACAGCGATGTGAACTCGGCCTCCACTGGGAACAGGCTTTACATTAAAGCGAGTGCGGGAACCGATGCAGCATTGATAGATAATCCGGACGGGAACCCCATTCTGAGGATACTTAAGGATGGCAACATCGGTGTCGGAACAAGTAGCCCGCAGGCTCGGTTGGATGTGAGGGATGCGGAGGGCAATGCTGCGCTGAGGGTGTATAATGATGGGAAGGTGGTTGCAGGCGCGCCATTGCTCGGACAGGGCGATGAGGCATTGCTCTACATCGGAGATGAGAACCACTACATACGCAGTTTGTTCGACAAGGGGCTGAGTCTCAGCACCGCTGGAGCTGATGATGCGCTGGTGATTGACGATTGGAGCGGGAAGGTCAATATCGGAGGGCGGTACACAGGGTCAGTTCCGCTGTCAGGATACAAGTTGTCGGTGAATGGTACCATAGTGGGCAAGGAGTTTTATGTTACCGCTGATCCATGGAACATCGATCCTTGGCCGGACTTCGTATTCAATAAAGGGTATGAGCTGAGACCCCTTGATGAGCTGCAGCGCTTCATCAATGAGCAAGGCCATCTGCCTGAGATGCCCACGGCCGAAGAGGTGGAGACACAGGGTGTCGGTATGGCGCGCATGAGCACATTGCTCCTTCAGAAGGTGGAAGAACTCACCCTCTACATGCTGCAAATGGACAAGCGGATGAAAGAGCTGGAGGAGGAGAACAGTCGATTAAAGGAACGATTGACGATTAACGATTGACCACCATGAAAAGAACGCTTCGGATACTTCTTATCGTATGCCCTGCCCTGTGGGGTGCGGAAGGGCTTAATGCGCAGACACCCAGTCCTCCGGCCGTGATGTACACGTACGACAATGCGGGCAACCGTGTGTTGAGGAGTGTGCTGACCGTGGGCGGGTCTGGGAAACTGGAGGACACCACCGCCACAGAGGAGGCACCGCCCCTGCCGGATGAGCTGGTAGCGGGCAGTATCACTGCTTATCCGAACCCTACGGGCGGGCTGCTGTATGTGGCAGTGAGTGCAACGCTGCTGGAGGACGGTCCGGGCCAATATTGGCTGTATGACCTGAGCGGGCGCATTATGCATGAGGGCAACGTGACGCAGACGGTGGTGACGCTGAACCTGAGCAACGATGCGCAGGGGATCTATATCCTGCGGGTGATGGCGGGGGGGAAGAAGGAGGAATGGCAGGTGGTGAGAACTCCTTGAGAAATGATTTGCGAAGAACGATTGGCGATTAACGATTTGCGATTTAGTCGGGGCTGTGTCCTCCTGAGCGAAGTCGAAGGACGAATGACGAGAACGGGGAAAAATTTGCAATGGACAATGTGCAATAGACTATTTGCAATTGGAAAGGCGAACATACCCCCTTATCCGCCTGAGGCGGAGGAATTGTGAAGGGTGACGGATAGAGCAGCGAAGAGCGAAAGGCAAACAGCGAAAAGCTATTAGATGAACAGTACACCGAACAGCATTGGGACATGGCGTTGGGGGATGTGTGGCGACACGCTCCTGGGATGGTCAGTGACCGTCCTTGCCATGGCCCTGACTCTTTGCACCAGCCAATTGGCATTTGGGCAGATAACGCCCCCGCCCATGGCAGTGCTTCCACTGAGCACGCCTCAGGATGGGAGCCTGAATTACCATAATAAGGCCAGTGAACTGGTACACCTGCAACCGGGTTATGGCTATACGCCACAGGGCAGCGGCAATTTTATGCATGCCTTCATAGATCCGAGCATCATCCTTCCGGCCTCTTACACGGGCGGTAGCCCATCGGGCAGCGGGGAGGTGTGGCCCCCGCAGATAGACGCCTCGAAGGCGGTGGGATTTACGCCCGGTGCGCATGGGGTATCGCACACAGGAGCGGCCACCTACGACATTCCTATTCAGTTGCCACCCGGTACTGCAGGCATGGTGCCCAGTCTGAGCATCAGTTACAACAGTCAGGGCGGCAACGGCCTGCTGGGCATGGGGTGGAATATGGGCGGTCTATCGGCCATCAGCCGTGTGCCGAAGACGATCTACCATGACTTGGCCGTGCGCGGGGTGCAACTGGACGCGGATGACATCTATGCGCTGGATGGCAACCGCCTTGTAGCCCTCACAGGTGTATACGGGGCGGAAGGCACGATGTATGGTACTGAACAGGAGACCTTTGCCCAGATCATCTCCCACGGTAGCGTGAGCGGGAAAGGGCCGGAGTGGTTCGAGGTGAAGACCAAGGAGGGGCTGACTATGGAATATGGTCGCGACCATATCCACACAGTGTCACGTTTTCTCACCAACCACCCGATTGCGGGCGAAAGGGCCGTAATCACCCACCGCATCAACAAGATGACCGACCCTTATGGCAACTACGTAACCTATAAGTACCGCACCGAGGGCCGCCAGTCGGTGATAGATGAGATACGCTATACGGGCAATGACAACGCGGGCGTGCAGCCCTACAATGTGATCCAGTTCGAGTACATGGACCGGGACGATAAGAACACGGTGTATGTGATGGGGCCGGACTCTGACGTGAAGAGCCACCTGCTGCTGCGCAAGATCCGCATCATAGCCGATGGGCAGCATTTCAAGAACTATGTGTTCGAGTACGGCACCAACGGCATGTACAGCTTCCTGAAGAGTGTGACTGAATCGGGCAGCAACGGGGAGGAACTGAACAGTACGGTGATGAGGTATGGGGAGGTGCTAGAAGAGATGGTCACGGTCACTGAAAGAGAAATCCTGATGAATGAAAATGTTGACATTATCACTGGAGATTTTAATGGTGATGGACTTACAGACATTGCTACTTCTACTAAATCAGTGATAGGGAACATTACGCGGCACATTGATTTGAAAATTTATTTCAACAAAGGTGATGATGAGGGGCTGTTTTATACAAGCAATGATCTGTTTGCAGATTTGTCAGACCATACTTACAATATGCCCAGCAATCACGGCTATTTGAATTACTATTCGTTGAGTATGGGCAGTTCAGATTTTAATGGTGATGGGAGAGATGATATTGTGGTTTTAGATTTGAAAGATGAGAACGGGGTAGAACTGGATAAGGTTGTTGTTTATTCCGTTCGTTCAGTATCACCTCCTGACGTATCAGGTACGCCTTCATTCATCCTTGAGTCAACCGAGTACAATCCGCCAACTGAGCAATCCACCACTCAGCAGGGTAAGAACCTGTTTTTTACCGGGGACTTTGATGGCGATGGTACGACAGACTACCTCACTGCGGTTGGGTCTGCATTCGGTGATTTGAATGAAGATGGTCAGGTTGACTTGGTTGACGTTGGATTATTTTTCGCAACCGACTGGTCTATGTTTGGTAGGATATCGTATCTCGGAGCTAATCTGCACAACATTGATATTGATGTGTCTGGAATCACCCAAGGCAGCTCTATTTCGCTTTTCCAACCCAATGACCGTGTCTTTGTTCTGGATCATAATGGCGATGGGAAGCATGACCTTATGGTCGTTACAGAAACCGGAACCTTCATATACGATTTTGAATATGATGCGACACAACACAAGGTGATTCCCCGGTTGATCTGTTCCGTAAGTATACCTTCATATACTGACCTCATATTGCTCGGTGACTTTAATGGTGATGGGAAAACGGATGTATTGACAGAAGACCAAGGGAATTGGAATGAACATAGGTCTAATGGGCGGGGGTTCAGTGAAGGAGAAGTATTTAATTTCATTAGCATTACTTCTCCTTATCTTGTTGAAACTCCTTTGTTTGGAATTATGGCAATGCCACTGGGCAGTGTGTTAGTGTCCGATTTTAATGGTGATGGTAAATCGGATGTGTTGCACGTCCAAGGATTTTTAGACCCCGACCTGTTGCCTAATGAGTTTTCGGTCTCAGAAACAAGACTCATATACTATTTGTCCAATGGAAATGACTTTGAGCATGTCGAGGCGGTTGTTTCAGGGAAATTAAACTATCCCGATTTGAAGTTTGGGGATTTCAATGGTGATGGTAAAATGGAGATCACAAGCAGGAATGATGACTCAAGCCCAGTTCAATTCATCTATTTGGAGAAGGAGGTTCAGCCCCTGTTGAATCATGAAATTGTAAATGGGTATGGTTATAGTGTCGGCTTTACCTATGCCAATGCCACTTGGGGCGATACATATAGACCAGGACATGTCGGAGACGAACAAGCCACGAGAATTACACCTGTTGGCCTGCCCCTGTTGAGATCAATTGAGGATTCCGATGGTATTGGCGGGATGCGCAGAATCGATATTGCATATACTGAGGCACGGATGCATAGAAAGGGAAACGGGTTCATGGGTTTTGCTGAGATTGATCAATACCATTATTCCACTATGGGAATGACCCATCGAACGAATACAGTATTTGGCCTCGATCAAGATTTCTGGGTTAGTTTCACGACCAATGAAAATACTTACGCAGACATGGGGAATCAAAGTCTGCTTTTCCAAAAGGAATATGAATATCTGGTATCGCCTGGCAGCAACATCGGCTCCTTTCAACTGCTACCGAAGATGGTTTCTGAAACCGATCACATTAACGACTTCTCCACCACAACCACAGTAGATACCTACGACCCATACGGCAACCCTACTAATGTGATCACCATTTCCGGGTCAGAGACAACTGAAACCAATTTGCAATACATCACCTTCGGTGATTGGCATGTTCCCTCCCGATTGCGCCACTCAAATACCACAGTAGCGCTTGGAGGTGTTGAGTGCACCAGAACGATGGACTATACCTATAACGCACAGGGATCCGCAAGTTCAGAAATTGCCGACCAGTATACTGCCAAGCAGGTTGCCACACTCCATCAGGAGTGGGACGATTTTGGGAACACCACCAAAAGCGTCCTTGCCACAGACGGCAATCCATGGCAGACAAGGGAATATACATTTGACTCCAAGGGGCGGTTCATGGTCAAGGAAAAGAATCCACTTCAGCAGGAGACCACACATACCTACGATAATAGGTGGGGCAAGCCCCTGACAACAGAAGGAATTACCGGGCTTACCTCTAGCTTTCAATATGATGCCTTCGGAAGAGATAAAAAGGTTACCGATCCATTGGGCATCATATCAAACACCGCATACAGTTGGGATGCTGGCCCCAATGGCAATGCGGTCTATGCCATAGAGACCACTGCCCCCGGGTCAGCCCCGACCAAGAGCTGGTTCGATCTGTTGGGACGTGAGGTGCACTCACTGACTGAAGGTTTTGGGCAACAGAACGTGTACGTCAAGACCGCCTACGATGCCCGTGGAAGAGTGGCAGAGGTTGTAACCCCCAATGCCGCAGGCGGTATTGCAACCACCACAACCATATACGACAACTTCGACCGCATCGAATCAGTCACATCACCTGCTGGCACGATTGGTTATGGCTATGCCTCTTCTAATGGCCTGCTGACCACTACGACCACAAACACGACAACCCAGCAGGTGCGTAGCGGTGTTACCGATGCCACGGGCAAACAGGTCTCTGCCACAGACGCAGGAGGAGTGTTGGAGTACGGTTACCACCCTTCGGGCAACCTTGATGTGATCATCATGGATGGGCAGCAACAGCCTTTGGCCACAATGGGCTACGACTGCTTCGGTCATCAGCAGGGGTTGGATGATGCCAATGCCGGAGAGAGCAGTTACGTCTATGATGCCCTCGGCCAGTTGAAGCGGCAGACCGTGAACGGCCATGCCTTTGACATGCTTTACGATGTCATGGGTCGTCCCACTTCACGCACGGGGCCTGAATTGCTGCCTAATGGATCTACTCAGCAAGGCGTTACGGAATATCTGTACGTTGTCTCTGGCAACGGCCTCAATCAGATAGAAAAAGTGACCTCGCCTAACGGTACTACTCAGGAATACACCTACGATGACCATGATAGGATGGCCAGCTTTACCGAAACGATAGAGGATGAAGAATTCACCACCTCCTACACCTATGACAATTATGGACGTGTAAAGGATATCACCTACCCCACAGGGTTTACCATTACATATTCGTACGATGAAAACGGACACCTGACCAGTGTTTCTGGAAACGGCACTTCACTCTATACCCTTGGCACCAAGAATCCCCTTGGGCAGGTGACCGGATATGTACTGGGCAATGGCAAGGTCACCACACGTGTTTACGATGACCTTGGTATGCCGAAGTATATCTATACAGAAGACATCTCTGAACTGTTCACCGATTTTGACCCGCCCACTGGCAATCTGAAAAGCAGAAGGGATATGATAAAAGACATAGAAGAATTTTTCTTCTATGACAACCTTGACCGCCTCAGACGAGTGGAGATGGACGGCCTTACCATGCAAGAGATAGATATCGATGCCAACGGCAACATCCTTGAAAAGACTGATGCGGGTATCTATGAGTACGGGGACGACCGCCCCAATGCGGTCACGAGCATTACCAACGGACCGCAGGAGATAAGCTATGTAACGCAAGACATCACTTATACCACCCATGGCAGCCGCACGGCCTCAATTACCGAAGGCCTGCACCGCGCCCTGTTCACCTATGGGCCGGACAACGAGCGCAAGAAGATGGAGCTGCAGGAGCGGGAAACCGAATCAGACCCGTGGGTCACGGTGTCAACCCGTTACTATCATGGGGCCTACGAGGAGCTTCATATGGAAAGCACCGATGATATCTACAGACTGCACTATATCAGTGGCGGAGATGGGCTCTGTGCCATCCATGTCATGCAGAATGATGATCCGGAGGGCGATTCCTATTATGTATATAAGGATCACCTCGGCAGCATCCTCGCGCTTACTGACGCTGATGGCGATGTGGAGCACGAACAGAGCTTTGATGCATGGGGCAGATACAGAGATTCCGAAATATGGCAGGCACTGAATTCAAACCCTTCGGACAATGCGCTGACAGTTGATATGCCCGTATGGATGAGCAGGGGCTACACAGGTCACGAGCACATAAAAGAGTTTGACCTCATCAACATGAACGGGCGGATGTATGACCCCACGATTGGCCGCATGTTGACACCCGACAACGTAGTGCAGGAACCGTACAACACGCAGAGCCACAACCGCTATGTATACGTGTTCAACAACCCGCTCAGATATGTGGATCCCACGGGCAACACTGCCAACGACTATTGGGGCGACATGGACTGGTCGTTCGGCATGGGCGGTTACATGCCCGATGACTGGGTGTTGGGGGCGAATGGTGTATATTGGAATCCGAGTGCAACAGGGCCATCAACCACCCCGTTAGGTGAGACCTATCTGGGGCCTGAGGGATGGGGAATCGATGGTGAGACCGGGCATGTCTTCAAGTATTACGCACCTGACGGCAACGTTTACGCGATGTCGCAAACCTTAGCTGCGGGAGTCACGGTAACGGCAATTGGAGCAAGCGGCTCAAATGATTGGGCAGGTTTAGGAAAAGACATAACATTTGGTGGCGGCTTACTAACCTCTATGTTGGGAGCAAGTTTTGAGACGGGTGCGAACTTTACTCCAAGATACGCTCAAAGAGGTGTAACCAAGGCTAACTTGGCTAACGAAACTGCTCAATTTTCAAAATATGCAAGATATACTTCAAGAGTAGGAAACATATTAACAGGTACCGACATGTTGCTGTCAGGTGTGGAATACCATTATTCTGACAAATCGTGGGGAGACAAGACAAAGCTAGGCTTGAATTTAGGAATTGCGGGCTTAGGTATAGTAAGGCATCCAGGAGCACAAGTGCTTTCTATTGGATTAGGAATTGCTGAGACCGCTGGGGCATTTAATGGGCTATATAATTACGCTGACTTCACTGAGCAGTCTGGGCTAATTGTTGTCCCATCCGGAACCATCCCTCATGTCCCGTTAATCTTTAGATTTAGGTAAGTGAATCATGAATAAATTGTATAGGTACTTATTTTATAGAGCATTTGATTTAATTAAGCTCACTGGAAACTATGACATAGTTTGGGGAGCATCACATTTTCTTGCTCTTTTCGTGGGAATTACAGTGCTCAGAATTTTATTTTTCTTTGAAAAACACTTAGATGCAATATCCATGGGGGGCGTTGTGGTTGCTGCCTTTATAATATCCCATGGTGTGAATTATTTCTTTTTCGTAAAGAAAGATAAATACAAAAATATTATCGAGTATTATGACAAAGAATCCAAACGAAAAAAAATAATTGGGAGGCTTGTAAGTATTGCGGTGGTCACAGTATTATTAGGCTCTTTATTTTAAGTAATTCAATTACAGTGCATGATTTCCATCGCGGGCTTTAGCGATGGCGCAAGTTTGCAACTTGTGTCGGTGGTTTTTGGTCGGAAATTGGGAAAATTCCTAGTAGGAAACGTTGAAGTGGAGGCTATTCTTGGAAAGATTGAAGTGGAAAGGACTTTGAAAAATGGGAGGGACATCCAAGACAACGGCCAATACCCTCAAGAAGGAGATCCGCGACCCCGCAGCACCGGAGTTGACCATCACCACCCTCTACGAGCAGTTCGATGCCTTCGGCAACCCCGGCAAGGCGACAGGAAAAGGAACGCATTCTGCTGTATGAGGCTTTGGCGAATCTCTGTGGTGGAGGCCATGGGAGAATGTGGTCGGGTTTCCTTTGATGATGAGTGGACTATGGGGAATGGTCTTCGATGTGCCCCGCGAAAGACGGGACCACTATGCCACAGACTGACGGCCTTCATCAGTATTCCTGAGAACAACGTTTCTTTGGGCAGCGCAAATGGGTGTCGGCAGCAAGCGTACAATGCTTTACGGGCCGATTCTTCCCACCGCACTTTGACCTGAATTCACAGAAAGCATGAGAGGCACACTGCATAAGATGCTCACTGCGATAGGGGAACCGATCTCCTATTCATTGCGGCTGGCGGACGACACTGTGGACATGACCGGACTGCTGGGCCAGAAGGTGTCGTTCCATTTTCGGGGAAGGATATTCTGTGTGTCGTGCGGTAAGAAGACCAACAAGGCGTTCGGGCAGGGGTTCTGCTACAACTGCTTCGTCAGTTCGCCAGACAACAGCGATTGTATTCTTCGGCCAGAGCTGTGCGAGGGTCACCTCGGTGGGGGCCGCGACCCGGAATGGGAACGCGCCTACCATGTGCAGCCCCATGCGGTGTATCTGGCCCTGAGCAGCGGGCTGAAAGTGGGCATCACAAGGATGACGCAGGTGCCCACGCGCTGGATAGACCAAGGGGCATCGCAGGCCATCATCCTTGCCGAAGTGCCTTATCGGAGGCTGGCAGGTGAGATGGAGGTGGCGTTGAAGGCACACTACAGCGACCGTACCAACTGGCAGCAGATGTTGAAAGGGCAGGTGGCGCAAGAGGACCTGGTGGAAAGGAAACGGGAGGCCGCTGCCTTTCTGAGTGATGAACTGAGGGCCTATATCGCGCCATCGGACACGATACAGCACCTTTCTTTCCCAATGCTCGACCTGCCGAGCAAAGTGACCAGTCTGAAGCTGGACAAACAGCCACTGATCGAGGGCGTCCTCACAGGGATAAAGGCCCAGTATCTGATGCCCAACAACACGGATGTGCTCAATATACGTGGGCATTCGGGCTATGAGGTGAATCTGGATTTCTGAACTCCCTGATACGTTTATCGA
>JAIPBJ010000122.1 GCA_021739625.1 Flavobacteriales bacterium
GCAGGCACTTGCTCCATCTGCAACATGTATGATGACCGGAAGGAGCATGTAATGCAGTTCAAATGTCAAGGGAGCCAAGGCCTGGAGAAACTGATAAGTAGGATAAGAAAGGACGGAGAGAAGTCCGCCTATGACTGCATCATTGGCCTCAGTGGTGGAACTGATAGCACTTACGTGGCATGGTTGGCAAAGCAGCACGGCCTGAGGCCACTGGCCGTGCATTTGGACAACGGCTGGAACTCGGAGCTCGCTGTCATCAACATTCAAAGGATACTTGAGGCCCTACAAATTGACCTTTACACCTATGTCATCGACTGGGAAGAGTTCAGAGACATGCAGCGCGCCTACATCAAAGCCTCGGTCATAGATATTGAAGCATTGACCGACCATGCCATTTCAGCCACACTGTATAAGGCTGCCCGAAAATTCAAGGTCAGGTACATTCTCACAGGAGAAACCTTTGAAACAGAAGGCATTCTCCCGCCTTCGTGGGTGCACATCAAACTGGACCACACCAATATCAGGGCCATTCACGGCCAATTTGGGAATTTGCCTCTGCGCACGTTTCCACTTATGAATTACTTCACCTATCTATATCTGACAAAATGGAATTCGGTCACTTACATCCCTATTCTGAATTACATCTCCTACCGTAAGAAAGACATCAAGCAGACCATCACCAAGGAACTCGGATGGAGAGATTATGGTGGCAAACATCATGAGAGCATCTTCACAAGATTCTATCAGACGTACATCCTACCAGTGAAATTCGGGGTCGATAAGCGGAAGGCTCATTACTCCACCCTGATCTGTGCCGGACAGATGACACGAGAGGAAGCTCTGGAAGAGATGAAAGAACCCATTGGCAACCCCATTAAAATCAGAGAAGACAAGGAATATGTGATAAAGAAGTTGGGGTTCAGTGAAGAGGAGTTCGACTATTTCATGCAACGGCCCGCTATTCCCCACACCGCCTTTCCTTCAGTGATTCATACACTTGACCGGATAAAACGATACTTGCTGTGGTCACAGATCTGCAGACTACGTTCTATGGTCTTCCCCAGCAGACCAACAACCCAACCCGTCTAAAAAGAGGCGCTTCCTTCTTTTCCTGATTACAACATGTGTGGCATAACCGGCCTTTATTTCCCCAATGGTGCGCAAGAGCAGGATCTTCGGAAAATGGCCCTCGCAATTGCTCATCGTGGCCCCGATGCCGAGGGCGTTCACCTGCATGGCCCCTTCGGCCTCGCGCATCGCAGGCTGAGCATTCTTGACCTCAGCACAGCCGCTCACCAGCCGATGACATCTGCCTGCGGACGGTATGTGACCGTGTATAACGGAGAGGTTTACAATTTCCGTGAGCTTAAGCATCAGTTAGGTCTAAGGACGCAAACGACATCTGACACCGAAGTCATTCTGGAAGCCTTCGCCAAGCTTGGCCCCCAAATGGTGGAACGCCTCAATGGGATGTTCGCAATCGCCATTCTTGACAAGATTGAAGACAGACTCTATCTGTTCCGCGACCGCATGGGCATCAAGCCGCTCTACGTTTACCAGCATGAGGGAATGTTGGCGTTCGCATCAGAGCTGAAGGCCATCACAGCGTTGGGCGCGAAACTGCCAATGACGGTGAACCACACGGCCATACCCTATTTTCTGCATCTCGGATACATTCCTGAGCCGTTGTCCATTTATAATGAAGTGGAAAAATTCCCTTCGGGGCATTGGGCGGTCTTCGATGGTCATGGTCTGAAGACCGAATGCTATTGGTCGCCAGATCAATACATCACAAAAGAGTTGTGGACAGATGAGGCATCGGCCAAGTTGAAATTGGATGAACTGCTCACAGCATCTGTGAAACGGAGACTTATCAGCGATGTGCCCTTCGGTACATTTCTGAGTGGAGGAATCGATTCGAGCCTTGTGACCGCACTGGCGCAGAAGGTTTCCGACAGCCCGGTGAAGACCTTCTCCATAGGTTTCAACAATGTCAAGCACAATGAGTCACACTATGCGGCACAAGTGGCACAGCGTCTTGGCACTGAACACCACAGCTACACCGTTACAGAGAAGGACGCACTCGAACTGGCGACCGATATACTACCGCAATACGATGAACCCTTCGCAGACTCCTCGGCCATTCCCACCATGCTGGTCTCAAAGCTGGCCAGACAGGAAGTTACCATGACGCTTTCGGGAGACGGAGGTGATGAATTGTTTCATGGATATGGGGCCTATAAGTGGGCAGAAAGGCTCTCCGCACCAAATGCCGAACTGCTGCGCTCACCTGCGTATCATCTGCTTTCCTTCGGAAATGACCGACACAGGCGTGTGGCGAAACTTCTACGGCCGAATGCTGGAGGCACTTCCGCATCACACATCTTCTCACAGGAACAGTACCTGTTCTCGGCCCGTGAGATTGCCGACCTTCTTACAGGTGGATCAGAGGCATTCCGACTCTTGAACGACCATGACAGGCTGGAGGATGGCCTGTCGAGAAAGCTGACCCCGGCAGAACGACAGGCATTTTTCGATATGCGTTTCTACCTGAAAGACGATCTGCTTGTGAAAGTGGACCGGGCCACCATGCGCTATGGGTTAGAAACGCGTGTGCCGCTGCTCGACCACACCGTGGTGGAATTTGCTCTGAATCTCGACCCATCATTGAAGATGAGAAATGGCACCGCGAAATATCTGCTCAAACAGGTGCTTTACGACTACGTGCCTAAAGAACTCTTCGACCGTCCCAAATGGGGATTCAGCATCCCCCTTTCCGAATGGCTTCGCGGTGATCTGTCATTCCTCATCGAGGAGCATTTGAACGAACAGAACGTCAAAGGGGCAGGGCTTGTCCGTTGGCCTGTGGCCAGAGGAATCGTGGCGGATTTCCGCTGCGGCCAACATCACCTCTACAACCGTATCTGGCTGCTCATTCTGCTGCATCTCTGGTGGCAGCGCAGGACAAGGTGAAAAAGGGGAGTTCAACCGCTATATATGGCGGTATCGTTCTCCTCTTTGATACGTTCCTCACCTTCACTTTTCAATCTGTAACGCTCACGGGCTATGAAGATGCTGGCAAGGAAGAATGGCATGGCGGGTATCTTGTATCGGACAAGTGACCCGAAATTGGCTGTGGTGAGACCCACAGCGAAGGAGAAGAAAATGGCGAAAACGAACCCGAACATCGACATCGGTTCGGACAATGTGCCCGAAACATATCTGAGAGGCCCCACCTTGAATACCATGAAAATGAAGAACAACAGTACGGCAGTGTTTTCGATGGCTGTTACCAGCATGAAAGTACTTTTGGCCTCCCAGAGCATTGGACGGAACAGACCTGAAAAAATAGCGATTGGAGCTTTTGACAGTACACCCGGAACGGTTGGTTCAAACGCACCTATGTCAAAGGTATTGCCACCATAATATTCTTGCTTCAGGTCATTCTGCGTCACCACAGCCTTGTTCAGCATGGTGTCCACATCGCCATAGTCTCCAAGGTTTGACGATGCCTGCGAAAAGACAAAGCTTGCTCCCACCGCCCCGATCATGAGAATTATAGGTGCAACAAGTATGCGCACCACGGGGTTGCCAACCCCTTGAATTCTTTTGAACACCACCCATATCACTGTTCCGGGCAGCAGGGCCACGAAAATATATGGCTTGATGGAAATGAGCAGCCATCCCGAAACAATAAGATAAACTATGCTCCAAGAAGTGTTGGTCCGCTTTATAAGGAGATTATATACTGCATAGGTCATCCAGCAAACCGCGGTGAAAGTGAACGTGTCCTTCAGTATCCCCGAACCCCAAAAGACCACTGATGGCATGAAAAGGAAACAGATGGCCAATTCCTTCTTGATTGAAGGATACTCCTCAGCAAACACTATATACAACCGCCACACACCTCCGAATGCAATCCAAGCGATCAGAACCGTACAACCGAAAAAAGCCCTGATAGTCAATAGATAAGGTAAGGAAATCAGCCTCGGGATCATGAACGACTGCGGGTCTTTCAGATAATAGATGGGCCGTCCTGTCTCCCAAGTGAAACAGAAAAAATTTGACTTGGTCAGATTGCCCAAGAGAATATCCAGATAGCAGTTGAAATCAACAAAAAGCAATGCAGTAAGCGACTGGGCGTCCGTCCAGAAGTTGATGGTGTCACCACCACCGTACACGAAAGCATAGACCCCGGCCAGCGCCAGACCCATTAACACCTTGAACATGATGGCCCTGGTGTAGAACCTGTACGCATCGTTAAGTTCAATATCGCGCTCCTGCCTGCGCTTGGCAAGTATGTAAATGATGCCCAGTAAGAGTGGCACCATGATAAAATCCCAAGGATTGAGGTATTCCAAGACAACAGGCTATGCGGCCAAAGTTATGCACGCCATGACCTCCATGGCTAATTTAGCCGCCATGCGGGCACTTTACCTTAGCTATGACGGATTGACGGACGGGCTGGGCCGATCGCAGGTGTTGCCATATATTCTTGGGCTTGAGGAGAAAGGCCACCACTTCACCATTGTGAGCTTTGAGAAGCGTGAGCGTTTTGCAAGGGATGAAGAGAGCATAAGGCTGCTGCTGAAAGGCCGGAGCATAGCTTGGGTGCCATTGATGTACACGGCCTTCCCTCCTATCCTTTCCACCGTTCATGACGTGTGGAAGCTTGCCAGAACAGTAGATAGGCTTCACAGCGAACAACCGTTCGAACTCATCCATTGCCGCAGCTACATCACCTCGCTGGTGGGCCTTCGGATGAAGCGGAAACATGCCGTGCCATTCATCTTCGACATGAGGGCGTTCTATGCCGATGAACGCGTTGACGGGAAACTATGGAACCTTGACAATCCGTTGTTCCGTGCGGTCTATGTCTTTTTCAAACAGAAGGAGAAAGAATTCCTTCAGGAGGCAGATTTTACTGTGAGCCTGACAGAAAAGGGGCGCGACATCATCCATTCGTGGGATGAGTTGGAAGGACAACCACTGCCTTTGGAGGTGATCCCGTGCTGCGCAGACCTCGAACATTTCTCGACCGGGCATGTGGACAATGCCTTGCAGGAAAGATTGCGCTCGGAGACCGGGCTGAGAACAGATGACCTTGTATTCGCTTATCTGGGTTCGATAGGAACATGGTACATGCTGGCTGAAATGTTGGATTTCTTCAAGGTGGTGCTGGCTGCGAAGCAGAACGCCAAGCTGTTTTTCATTACGCATGATGCACCTGATGGCATCTGGAGGTTGGCGAAAGAGCGAGGTATTCCCGAAGAACGGGTCATCATCAGATCGGCCAGTCGCGAGGAGGTACCAACGTGCCTGAGTCTGGCCGACATCGCGCTGTTCTTCATCCGTCCAGTATTCAGCAAATCGGGCAGCTCGCCAACGAAGCATGGCGAGATGCTGGGCATGGGGCTTCCTGTGATCGCCAACGCGGGAGTTGGAGATGTGGACATCATCATTGAAAGTACAGGCACAGGGATACTTGTGCGAGCGTTTGAAGATGAGGACTACCTGAATGTTATGGCGCAGATCGATGACCTGCTGCGATTGCCGAAGGAACGCATGAGGGCGGCCGCCTTGCAGTTCTACTCATTGGAA
The DNA here is from genome assembly GCA_021739625.1 of Flavobacteriales bacterium. Classification (GTDB taxonomy): domain Bacteria; phylum Bacteroidota; class Bacteroidia; order UBA10329; family UBA10329; genus UBA10329. The sequence continues at coordinate 5,602 of JAIPBJ010000122.1, forward strand.
ATGGGCGTGGAACGCTATCACGGCATCTATGAGCGGGTCGGGCGCGCGCGCGCCAGGGGGTGAAGCGGAAATCCTTTTCGCTTTTTCAGCGAAAAGATTATGGACCAGTGTTTATAAAAATGGTGTCCATGAATGCTACGCGTTGCAGCGAAAGACCCGGCCCCGCTTTTTCAGCGGGGAGGCGCCCAACTCGTTAAAAAACATCGGTGTTCGGGCATGTCCGTACGGCCGACTTGGCAGGCAGGCTCTGCGCCCTATCTTTACGGCCCTTATAGCAAACGCGCCTTTGAATTCTGCCTTTCCTCGAGTTTTTGTGACGCGCGCTGTGCCATGCCTTGTGGTCTGGCTGCTGATGTTGGCGCTGCCTGCGCAGGCTCAGTTCTATAACGGGATGCAGATGGAGTTCGGAAAGAATCGTGTGCAGTACGAGAACATCGACTGGCAGTTTTATCGTTTCGACCGTTTTGACGTGTATTTCTACTTGGGCGGCAATGAGCTGGCCGAGTACACGATGCGCAGCAGCGACCGCATCATGCGCGATCTGGAGAAGACGTTGGACTATACGTTGGACAAGCGCATAGAGGTGGTGATCTTCAACAAGCTGAGCGACCTGAAGCAGAGCAACATAGGGCTGGTGACCGATCAGCAGTACAATATCGGGGGTGTGACGCATATAGTGGGCACCAAGATGATGGTGTATTTCGATGGCAACTATGCGAACTTCGAGAAGCAGCTGCGGGCCGGCCTCACACGGGTGATGGTGGATCAGATGATGTATGGCGGAAGTCTCGGCAATGTGCTTAGGGGAAGCACACTTTTGAATCTTCCTGAATGGTTCACCGAGGGATTGGTGAGCTACCTCTCGCGTGAGTGGGATGCTGAGATCAACAACCGCGTGAAGGACGGCATCCTGTCGGGCCGATGGAAACAGTTCAGCAGACTGGAGGGCGATGAGGCGCGCGATGCTGGGCACAGTATCTGGAAATACGTGGTGGAGACGTACGGGGCATCGGTAGTGAGCAACATCCTCTACATGACCCGTGTAAGCAGGAACGCGGACAACGGTTTCATGTTCGTGATAGGAGTGTCGCTGAAGAATCTGTCAGCAGAATGGTTCAATCTTTACGACAGCATGTATTTCCGCGCTGACGGAAAGCTGGACCTGCCCGAAGGCAGACCTGTGAACCGTGTGCGCAAGCGTCCCCGGCCACAGATCATGATCGATGAACCGAGGTTGAGCCACAACGGGGAGTTTCTGAGCTATGTGCGCAACGACATGGGGAAGATTCGGGTGCGGCTGCGAAGCGTGGAGAAAAAGAAGGAGCGAAGCATTTATCGTCAAGGTTTCCGCGCCCACACCAAGGTGGACGACAGCTATCCTATCACAGCATGGCATCCGAGCTCTGACCTCATCAGTATCATCACAGAACACAAAGGGAAGATCTGGCTGGTGCTCTACAATGTGAAGACGAAAAAACGAGAGAAGCGCGAACTGTTCAATTTTGAGAAGATACTCTCGGTCGACTACTCGGATGATGGCCGGGAGTTCGTGTTCACGGCCGTGCAGAAGGGCCGGTCAGACGTATTCATTTACAACATCATCAGCAATACCTATCAGCAATTGACCAGCGACATCTTCGCAGACCGCGATGCGCGCTTCATGGACCGAAGCCGCAAGGTCATTTTCAGCAGCGACAGGACCAACGACACCATCAAGCAATTTGACATCAGATTATTGCCGAAGGATACAGATTTCGACATTTTCATCTATGACCGCGACAGCAAGGACAATGTGCTGCGCAGGGTGACCCAGACCCCGTTCGTCAACGAGACAGCCCCGATGGAATATGATGGCCGAAGGCTTGCCTATCTGAGCGATGCACGAGGCACGGTGAACAGATTCATTGCAGAACTGGACAGCACTGTCGCCTTCATCGACACAACGGTACACTACCGCTATTTCACACGGGAACAGCAGGTGACGCAATATCCGAGAAGCATAGAGAACTTTGACGTGGACACCTTCAAAGGAAGGATTGCGGAGGTCATTTTCGCAAATGGCAACTATCGGCTCACGCTAAAAGAAAGGGGAACCGAGTTTGACAGGAAGGTCATCGACACTCCCTATTCGGGATTCCGTCCCAAAGGCAGCGTGAAACAGCCGCCCAAGAAGATCCGTGTGCCATCGGCCCCACTGCCGGGCGAGAAAGAGATACGCACCGAACCGCAGACCACTGCCCGCCCACAGCCCGAACCACAACCGACCACTGATGGCATCGACATCAGCAACTATCGCTTCGATGTGGAGGTGGACGAACCGAAGACTCCTACCCCATCATTAAGGCAAACGGACCGTAAGCGCAGGGACAGGGACAAAAGACCCTCGGCCAGCGAAGATGCCTTGAGCAGAATAGACAGTCTTCAAAAGGCACTGATGGCGGTGCAGGACATGTCGCTGGAATTCAAACTTCCCCCGCAACGCAACTATGACGTGGCCTTCAATGTGGAGGACGTGACCGTTCAATTGGACAACATGTTCATCAACAGCACCTACCAGCGATTCACAGGCGGGGGCGGATTCTACAATCCCGGGCTGAACATTCTGCTGAAGATGGGCATAAGCGACATCATGGAGGACTACAAGGTCACTGGCGGTTTTCGCCTCGCATTCAGTCTGGGCACCAACGAGTTCTTCCTCTCGGCACAGAACTACAAGCGAAGACTGGACAAGCAACTGGTCTTTCATCGTCAGACCTTCGAGCAGCTGGTCAACCAGTACACATTGGCCAAGGTCTATACGCACACGCTCAATTACAAGATGAACTGGCCGTTCTCAGATTTCTCGGCCATCCGAGGCACCGTGTTCGGAAGGAATGACAAGACTGTGCTCAAAAGCACATCCGACCGCACCTTGGTCTATCCGGACGACCACAAGTGGATGGCGGGCATCAAGGCCGAGTATGTGTTTGACAACGTGCTGCCCATGGGACCCAACCTATTCCGAGGCACAAGGGCCAAGGTATTCGCAGAATACTTTCAGGATCTGAATGCCGAAGCAGGCAATCTGTTCGTGGTTGGAGCCGATGTGCGTCACTATATCAAAGTACACCGCGAACTGATCTGGGCCAACAGGTTGGCGGCCAGTACCTCATTCGGCACACAGAAACTCATCTACTATCTGGGCGGAGTGGATCAGTGGATCATGCCGCAGTTCGACAACAGCATCCCCATCGACTACAGTCAGAACTATGCGTTTCAAACATTGGCCACCAACATGCGGGGATTCCCTCAGAACATCCGCAACGGTAACAGTTTCGCAGTAATCAACAGCGAGCTGCGCTGGCCCATTTTCCGCTACCTCATCAACCGGCCCATTAAGTCCGATTTCATCTACAATTTCCAGATAGTGGGCTTCGGAGATATAGGAACCGCATGGACGAGCGAATCCCCGTTCTCCGAGGACAATTCCTTGAACCGTGAGGTCATCAATCAGGGTTCGGTAACCATCACTCTCAACAATAGAAGGGAGCCGGTGGTGGGCGGTTTCGGTCTGGGCCTGCGCACCAAACTGCTCGGCTATTTCATTCGGGTGGATCACGCTTGGGGCGTAGAGAACTATGCCGTGAATGATGGCATCTGGTACTTCTCCCTGAGTCTTGATTTTTGAAGCCGATTACTATCCATGTCAATCGCTATTCGGGAATCGTTAATCTGCAATCGCCAATCAATCTTTTTCAAATGACCATCAGCTCCATCCTCATCCTTCTCATCATCGGTATCGCTGCCGGCATGCTTTCGGGTTTCGTAGGCGTGGGCGGTGGCATCGTCATCGTTCCGGCCCTTGTGTTCTTCCTTGGTTTCACGCAGCATCAGGCGCAGGGTACCAGTCTGGCCATGATGATTCCGCCAATCGGACTTCTGGCCGTTTGGAACTATTACAAGGCCGGGCAGGTGAATATGGCAGCTGCGGCAGTCCTGTGCCTCACTTTCTTCGTGGGTGCCTTCTTCGGCAGCAAACTGAGCATTGCCATGGATCCCGCCAAGGTCAAGAGGATATTTGCTGTGGTGATGATGGCCGCATCGCTCAAACTCATGTTCGGCAAGTGAACCTTGTCGGAGTGCTGGCAGATTGAAGTCGGCCGATCCTGTTCCTCGACACCGCTCGGAGCGACTGTTGCCAACACAGTTTTCTGTTTCAGGTATAGGACTCTTCGGCCTGCCGACAAGCGAGCGGTTGAAGATGGGGCAACGCACTGCAACAGAAGACATACTCAAAGCCCAAGCGCAAACCCGCACACCACCTCGGCAAAATGGCGGTGCTCCAACTGCTGCACGCGATGGGCAATGTCATCAGGCGTGTCGGTGGGCAGCACTGGGCAACTGGCGCGGAACAATACACGACCCTTGTCATACTCGGCATTGACGAGGTGAACGGTGATGCCTGTCTCCGTGTCGCCCGCCTCCTTCACGGCCCTGTGTACGTTCATGCCATACATGCCCTTGCCCCCATGCTTTGGCAGCAGTGCGGGATGTATGTTGATGATGCGGTCTGGGAATGCCTCGATGAGCGCTGGCGGGACCAGTAGCAGGAATCCAGCGAGCACCACCACATCGACCTCTGCAACACAGAGCAGTTGCAGCACATGGCCACTGGCCCATTGCTCCTTGGTGAACGACTCGGCACGGATGCCAAGAGATTGCGCCTTTTCCAACACAGGTGCCTGCGACCGGTTGCTGAGTACGAGGCAGACCTCCACTCCATCTACCCCCTGCACATGGCGCATGATGCACTCGGCATTGCTGCCAGTGCCCGATGCGAGAATGGCGATGCGCCTCATGCAGCGAAGGTAGTCAGCGGCTATTGCACCACCATGCGTGCCGCAGCACGCTGCCCATCGGCATCGGTCACTTCG
>JAIPBJ010000123.1 GCA_021739625.1 Flavobacteriales bacterium
GGACAGCGCAGCATCGCATTCTGCCCTGCGGGTATTGTAGCCCGATGGGGCCAGCTGACGGGGGGCCGTCGAGTCCATGATGAGTAGGGAATGATTGCCGAGATCCATGGGGATCTCCTCATGCTTCAATGTGCTGCAGTCCAATAGCAGTGCACGGTCCCTTCTGCCCATGGCCACGGCAAACTGATCCATGATACCGCAGTGTACTCCGATATGGGCGTTCTCCACCTGTTGGCAGGCCATGGCCATTGCCTTTCGGTCAGGCTCCTGTCCTGTAAGGAAGTGGGTGAGCATATAATAGGTCAGCACTTCCATGGCCGCTGACGAGGAAAGTCCCGAGCCCTGAGGCAGAGTGCTCGTGAATGCAATGTCGCAGCCCTCCATTTGAAGACCTCTCTGTTTCAGTGCCAGCATCACCCCTATGACATGGTCTGTCCAATGGCCATGTCTTGGAACGAGGGCCTGCAGATGGAGTTCGAACATCTCCTTAGAATCACCGGACCGGATGCGCATCACTTCGCTGCCGTTGCGCACAATATGGGCTGTGATGCCCATTGAGATGGCGGCCGGCATCACAAGACCACCGTTATAGTCGATGTGCTCACCGATGAGATTCACCCTTCCGGGGCAGAAATAGGTGGTCGCGCTGTTGTTCATCAGGCCAATGTGGCAGCGAAGGTATCCAAGTCTATTGTGCCCATCGTCCCGTAGCCGCTACATTTGCCGTCATCACTGTTTTGATAGTACATGAAGGACGCTTTTATCATTGATGCCGTGCGTACCCCCGTTGGGAGTTTCGGGGGAAGCCTGGCGCCCATGCGCGCTGACGACCTCGCAGCCCATCCGTTGAGGGAACTGCTTGGCAGAAACCCGGATCTCGATCCTGCTGCCATTGAGGATGTGATCCTTGGCTGTGCAAATCAGGCGGGCGAGGACAATCGGAATGTGGCCCGAATGGCACTGCTATTGGCGGGAATGCCGTGGTCGGTGGGGGGCGAGACAGTCAACAGGCTCTGTGCCTCGGGCATGGCGGCCACTGTGCAGGCCGCCCGGGCCATTGCCACAGGAAACGGTGACCTGTATATAAGTGGTGGGGTAGAGCACATGACCCGTGGCCCTTGGGTCATATCCAAGGCAAGTCAGCCTTTTGGCAGAGATGCAGAGATGCACGACAGCAGTTTCGGATGGCGGTTCATCAACCCGCGCATGAAGGAACTCTATGGGACCGATGGCATGGGAAACACGGCCGAGAACCTGGTAGAACGCTATGGCATTGAACGCGAGGCACAGGACCGTTTCGCACACTGGTCGCAGATGAAGGCCACTGCCGCCCTGCGTTCGGGCAGATTGGCCGAAGAGATCGCTCCCGTTTCCATCCCTCAGCGCAAAGGCGGGGCATTGGTGGTGGACACCGATGAGTTCATCAGGCCCGAAACGACCTTTGAAGTGCTCTCGAAGCTGCGGCCCGCTTTCAAGAAGGAAGGAGGCTCCGTGACGGCCGGCAACAGCAGCGGACTCAATGATGGTGCGGCCGCACTACTGCTCGCGTCAGAACAGGGCATCAAAGACCATGGTCTGAGACCGATGGCCCGCATCGTGTCGGCCGCTGTGGCCGGGGTCGAACCGCGCATCATGGGCATAGGCCCTGTGCGTGCATCCGAAAAGGCTCTGGAGCGGGCCGGCCTCACCTTGACCGACATGGACATCATCGAACTGAACGAGGCATTTGCAGCCCAGGTGCTTTCATGCACCCGCCAATGGGGCATTGCCGACAACGACCCAAGGCTCAACCCCAACGGTGGGGCCATCGCCATAGGTCATCCGCTGGGAATGAGCGGTGCAAGGCTCATCCAGACCGCTGCGCTCGAACTTCAGAGAACTCAGAAACGGTATGCGCTCGCCACACTCTGCATCGGGGTGGGGCAGGGCTATGCCACTGTGATCGAGCGCTGCTGACAGGCGGCCGTTCTTTGCGACCGGACGCGTTCGATTCTCAACGCCTGTGAGGTTCACTCCCTCGCCCTGGTGTCCAGAACGATGGTCACAGGACCATCGTTCACCAGTTCCACCTCCATCATGGCACCGAAGATGCCGCTGGCCACAGGCCGTCCAAGTTCTGCCGCAAGAAGCTGTTTGAAGGTCACGTACAGCGGTTCAGCGTGTTCGGGGCGGGCCGATCGGATATAGGAGGGCCTGTTGCCCTTCTTGGTGCTGGCATGAAGCGTGAACTGCGACACCACCAGCGCATCGCCCCCCGATTCGCATAGAGAGATGTTCATCACGTCCCCGTCATCCGCAAAGATCCGCATGCGGGCGATCTTGCCGCAGAGCCATCGTGCATCATCGGCCGTGTCTGCATCTTCCACTCCGAGAAGGATAAGCACGCCATGACCGATCTGGCCTGTGACTCGACCTTCCACCCGCACCTCGGCACGGGAGACCCTTTGCACCACTGCTCTCATAACCTGTTGAAAGCCCCGAATATAGGCCACCCCGATGCACGTGGGCAAATCATACTTTTGGGCGATGGCCCAACAGCAAAGTGGTGTGCAGACTTCTATTCCGGTCGCGGAGTTTGCTGTGGTGGATGTTGAGACCACTGGCACCATACACGATGGCAAGATCACCGAGATTGCCATCATTGTGCATGACGGCACCCGCGAGCTCGACCGTTTCACCACGCTGCTCAATCCCGGCCGCAGGATCGACCCCTACGTGGCCCGCCTCACCGGTATCACCGATCGCATGGTGGCCGATGCTCCCCTGTTCGAAGAGCATGCCCAGCGTATCCTCGAAATGACCCGCGACCGCATCTTCGTGGCCCACAACGTCTCCTTCGACTATGCATTCCTCAAAATGGAGTTCCGCTCCATGGGCATGGAATTCAAACGCGACACGCTCGACAGCATTGACATCTGCCGAAGGATCATCCCAGATCTGCCGTCCTACAGCCTTAAGAAACTCTGCACCTCCATCGGCATCCCGATGAATGGGCACCACCGCGCATTGGACGACACCGAGGCCACCGCACTGCTGTTTGCAAAGCTGTATGGCATGGACATCAAAACGGTGTTCAGCCGCGTGAAGGCCGACATCCCCGATGTGAATATCCCGCCCAACCTGCCATCAACGCAATTGGAGGGCATTCCCGAATCCACCGGGGTCTATTATTTCCATGATGCCGATGACCAGATCCTGTACATCGGCAAGAGCGTGGACCTTCGCAAGCGCATCTTCAGCCATTTCCATCCCAAGGAGAAGAAAAAGTGGGCAGAGCTGTGGCGTGCCATCCATTCCATCACCTTCGAGGAAACGGGGAGCGAATTGGCCGCGCTGCTGCTCGAATCGCAGCAGATCAAGCAGCAGCAGCCCAGGCTCAACGTGGCCTTGAAAATGCAGCACCCGCTGCCTTACAGCATCTTTGAAGGGGTGAACGATCAGGGCTATGTCACCTTCAGCATCAGAAGGCGCGACACGAAGACGGACAGCATCATAGACCTGCGTGGCTACAGAGAGGGCGAACGGTTGCTCATCCGCACAGCAGAGCGGTTCAAACTCTGCCGTTGTCTCATGGGGCTTCAGCAGCTCAAAGGCAACTGCTTCCAGCATCAGATAAAGGAATGTGACGGGGCAAGGATGGGCCTTGTTTCTGCCGAGGAGTACAACGCCCGTGCTGCCCGCGCCCGTCAGTCCATGAGCATCACATTGGAGAATCTGCTCATCGTCAGTGCCGGCCGACATGCTGATGAATACGCTCTGGTACAGGTGGAACAGGGCCGCTATATGGGATATGGTTTCATTGCCAAAGAAGATGCGAATGGTCCGCTCGACATCGTTCTCGAACATATCCGCCCGCAGGAGGACAACCCCGATGCCCAACGCATCATCCGCAATGCCCTGTTCAGTGGAAAACAGGGCAAACGGTTGCGCTACCGCATCAATGACGATGGCACCCGAACGTATCTTGCATAGGCCGGTGCCGATTTCTGATTTCTACTGATGACGGTCTCCTTTCCGGTAGTCCCATAGTGGGTCGCATCGCTACTTGAATCGGACGCTCAGGGCCTGTCCCGTGTCCCTTTTGCGCAGCTATCTTTGATGCCCCTTAAAAAAGTGGGGTTTCCGAATGTTCAAGTGGTCGGTGCTGTGCTCGTTGTTGCTGATGCCATTCCTTGCGAATGCACAGCAATTGGTGCAGACCATCCGTGGAACCGTGGTTGACGAGGACTCCCGTGTTCCCCTCATCGGGGCCTCGGTGGTGGTGCTGGCCTCCGATCCTTTGAAAGGAAGCACTACCGATGTGGACGGGCGATTTGAGATAACCGGCCTCCCGGTCGGGCGCCATACCCTGCGCGTGCAGTATCTTGGCTATGAGCCCCGCCTCATATCCGAGATCAATGTGGGCAGTGCCCGCGAGGTCATTCTCGACCTTACCATGGTCGAAAGCACAAGGCAACTGCAGGAGGTCGTGGTCAAAGCATCTGGCAATGGTTCTGCGCCCAACAACGAGATGGCCGTGGTAAGCACCCGGTCGTTCAGCTTGGAGCAGTCCGACCGATTCGCAGCCAGCATCAACGACCCCAGCCGCATGGCACTTTCATTCGCGGGAGTCAACCTTACGAACGACATCACCAACGAGATTGTCATCCGTGGCAATGCGCCCCGTGGACTTCTGTGGCGTCTGGAGGGCATCGAGATTCCCACTCCCAACCACTTCAACATTGATGGTGTCTATGCCGGCAATGTCTCTCTGCTCAGCAACAATCTGCTCGATCAGAGCGATTTCAGCACTGGCGCATTCCCTGCCGAATATGGCAACGCACTCTCCGGTGTCTATGACATCCGGCTGCGCACAGGCAACGACCGCAAGCGGCAATACACCGTCCAGTTCGGCCTTCTGGGCCTCGAGGCCTCGGCCGAAGGACCTTTTGTAAAAGGAAAGGGATCCTCCTATCTGTTCAATTACCGCTATTCGACCCTGGCGCTTTTCAAGGCCATGGGTGTGAGTCTGCAGGGCGACCTCATCACCGATTTTCAGGATTTCAACCTGAAGTTGAATTTCCCGACCAAGAAGGCCGGCATGTTCTCGGTCTTCGCCATTGGGGGGCTCAGCAATGCCTATTTCGAACCCCAGATGGACAGCACAAAGTGGTCCCGCACCTTGGAGTGGGACAGTGACCGCGAACGCAGCGACAACCGCACCACCTTCCTTGCCTCTGGAATTTCCAACCGCTATATCATCAACGAGCGCAACTATGTGCGCACCACACTGGCATTCACACACAGTGGCACCGATCTGGCCCACAGCTATCTCACCGACAGCCTCACGCTGCTTGAGTTCTGGAACTTCAAGGTGAACAACAACGCTGTGCGGGCGGCCGTTCAATTCAATAGCAAGTTGAGCGCCAAACATCATCTGCGCTATGGGGTGAACTACGACCTGTTGAGCTTCACCCTGTCCGATGTGTCCGTGCTCGACACGAACTATCTGGCCAGTGGCATGGGGCATTTCGTGCAGGGCTATGTGCAGCACAAGTTCCGCGTTCTGGAAGAATTGACGCTCATCACCGGGATCAATGTCAGCTATTTCGACATCAACCACGGGCTGTCAATAGAGCCCCGTGCAGGACTGAGCTGGCAGCCGCACAGGCGCCACAGGATAGGTCTCGGCCTCGGTCTGCACAGCCGTCAGGAGAATCTGGCGTTCTATCTCGTCAAGGAGCAGGACACCGATCATTTCATCAACAGGAGTCTCGATTTCAGCCGCGCATTCCATGCCGTGCTCTCCTACGACCTTACCATTCTGCCCCGCCTCACCGCCAAGACCGAGTTCTATTGGCAGTATCTCTATGCCGTGCCGGTTGCGGCCGACCGCACCAACAGCTACTCGGTGGTCAACGACAACTTTCCCTACCAGAAACGGCCTATGGTCAATGACGGCATCGGTATGAACTACGGAGCCGAGCTCACCGTGGAAAAGGGATTCGGCAAGAACTGGTATGCCATGTACACGCTTTCGCTCTACGAGTCGCGCTATCAGGGCTCGGATGAGGTGTGGAGAAGCACCCGGTTCAATGGCAACTACGTCACCAGCCTCACCGCAGGAAAAGATTTCAGGATAGGGAAGGAGGGAAGGCATGTCATTGGCATCAACATGAAACTGTTCTGGGCCGGTGGCAACCGTTACACCCCCATCGACATCGAGGCCTCCATTGCCGAAGGCGAACAGGTGCGCGACCGCGACCGGGAGTATGAGGGCCGTCTCGATGATTACTTCCGCCTCGATACCCGTGTGCATTTCCGTCAGAATTTCAAGAAGTTCGCATGGGAGTTCTCCATCGACATTCAGAACACCACCAACCGGAAGAACGAGTTCAAACGCAGGTTCGATGTCGAGACCGGCACCGAGACCAAGCGCTATCAGCAGGGCATCCTTCCTGTGGCGAGGCTGAGGTTCGAGTTCTGAGACGAGACCATGTTCATATCTCTTGCAACCTCATATTATTGACAAAGTGAAACTGCGGATTACCTTCGCGGCCACAATCGATGAACAGCCGTCAATGTCGGCAACCTTATAAGTTTCTTTGAGTTATGGAATCCATGCAGCGGACAGTTATTCTTTTGCTCCTATCCTTTCTTGTTCTTGGCGGGGCCAGTGCGCAACGCAGGCCCGTGAGCGTGGTGCATGATGCCAGCATATTCAACTACACCATCACACGATATGTGCCCGTGTGGGAGGTCACGCCCAAGGAGGGAGAGAAGGAGGGTTTTCTCAGCCAGCACCAGAAGTTTTTCAAGGAGTCGGATCCCAAAGGAATAGCGGCCTTGAAATCAATGCTCTTCAGCCGGGGCATGGTGCCTGCCGATGTTGCCAAATTGGATGGAGAGGCCTTGGAATCACGGCTTTCCAAAGACAGGTTCACCATTTACTATCGCGTTGAATATGGCGACCACAGCATTTTCCTGTGCCACCTCAACAACAGCCCCGTCCGTTCTGTGATCCCCTTCCGGATTGAAGGAAGCAAGTGGATCCTCGACCCCGATTTTGCCGACACGGAGTTCTACGGATTGCTCAGCAGTTCCAGCTTCGACCCCTACATGGGTCTGGTGGGTGGCGAGTCGGTCTGTGCATTCGGATTCGAGGAGGTTTCTGGACTCACTTCCATCCTTCAGGATTATTCTGGAAAGGGCAACCACGCACCGCGCAAGTCTGTGAGCATTGTCGATGGCCGTTTCGGTGGAGCATTGAAGATCTATGGCACAGTGGCCACATCTGTAAGGTTGAAGCAGACCATGTGTGCTTCAGATGGCATTGTCGTTGACTTCCATCTTCAAGTGTTGAAAATGGTGTACAACACCGAGAAGAAGCGGACCGTGATGACCCTTGGCAATGATGACGCTGCCATCCGTGTGGAGACCGTCAACGGACTGCTCCGACTTTCATACCCGGTCGGTTCTGGAACGCAGTTTTTGGAATGGCCCTACACGCCCGAGGTCTGGTCGCTCATCAGCATCGAGATTCTGAAGGACGGGGTGACCGTTCGCGAGAACGATGTGGAGGTGGCATCCTCACGCATCGCCCCCGATCCCAGATTCAAGGCCAATGTCCTGCGCCTCGGTGCCCCCAATGGGGTGAAGGCCAACATGGACGAGCTGCGCATCGCGGCCAAATAGGTGCCCTTCCCGTTCTTGTGGTCACGGCTTCAGCCTGTGATCGCAACACCCCCAACAATCTTGTTACCGATCCAGCCCGACAGGTCGAAATACTTGTTGAAGAGCGTGAGGTAACCTATCCCGCTCTGCGCGATGTCCTCCTTCAGTTGCGCGAATCGCAGACCGTGCGTTTTGGGGTCATGCTCTTTTGTCAAGGCAATGAAAAAGTCGGCCAATAGCATCTCCAAGCCATAGGCATCCTGTTTTTTCCGGTGTCTGTCCTTGATTCGGACTGCTTCCATGTGCAGTGCTTTGATGTAATTTTTTTGGGCAGGGCCATTCCCATAGCATTGCTCAAAAATGATGACGAGACCGAATGCCTCGCTCACCTCCAACATCGAGGTCGCCACATCGGCCTTGGGGGCAATGTGGCGCACCTGATGGCGGTGACGCAGGCTGCCTCTCAGGTCCCCATTGAAAAAACAGAACAGCATCAGGCAGAACTGGAGCGAGATCTTCCCCTGCACCGAAACATTCCCGTTCTGTTCGTGGGCCTCCACAAATTCTTGGGCCTCATCATACCAGTCTGTGGTGCATTGGGGTTCTCCTTTGAGCAGCGATGACCGGTAACGGTACACCAGCCACGTGTTCCAATACTCAGGATTGGTGGCAAAGGCGGCCCCGAACAGCCCGTGTCCCTCCTCAAGCAGATTGCTCAGTTCCTTCGCTCTGCCTGCGAAAAAGCATGAATCGAGCGTGTTGTTCCAATCCTTCATCCGTTCGTTCCCTGCAATGCCCGTCCGCTCGTCTGCCAGGGCCATCCTCTGTTTCCAATTCAACATGTCAAGCCCGAACCCCCTGTCATAGTCCCCTTCCATGAAGGCAATGAAGGCCAGCGCCTGCTCAACGAAGAACTTCTGGTCGTAGGGCAACTGTGCCATGTCCATTTTCAGCAGCGGTTCCTTTTTCAGTGCCTTCAGTTCCTTTCTGCTCGATTCGTTGCGTAGGAACGGATCCTTCTGATGCAAGAGGGCCGCACGGAGATAACAGTTGTATGCCTTCACCGATTCGCTCACATTCATGAGGTTGTCGAGCAATGCGTTGACGTTGGCCGTGTGGTGCTCCTCCGACCTGTCGTCTGCCACCACCGAAATGAGGTGGTTGTTGAGCCACTGCGCGCAGCCCATCAACAGACTGCCTTTGGTGATGCTGTTCGCCTTTATATCCTCTATCAGCTTCCCGGTCCTGTGGTGTGCTTCGCTGAAACGCCCGCGATTGAAAAGCATGGTACACTGTTCCAGTTCATGTATCCATTTGAACGGCCTCTTCTTCCGTTCCTGAAGGATGAGAAATTCGCACAGACAGGTCTTCAGATTCGATTTGATGGTCTGGAATGTGCCTGTCGAATGCGCGCCCAGTTGCTTGGCATAGACCGCCTCATCATTGCATGTGCTCCCTGCCAGCAACTGATAGAGCTTCATTGCCTGAGGTTTCAGCCTATGCTTGGCAAAGGAGTTGAACAGCTTTTCCTCGTCTTCCCTCAGGGCTTTCACCAGATGAAAGACCTCTGCCGATGCTATATTGCTCATCTGTTGGTCTTTATCGACAATGGTCGTAATAAATTCCCTAGTAATCGTGTTGCAAACAATCTGTCCACGTTAAGTAATGGCACTCTGCATCCTTTTCGATTCAAGGGCGATGCGGCCATGATGCCATCTTTTTTACGTTAAGAATAGCCCCTAACTTCCGCACTGCCGTGATGGATCGTAATGGATATATTTTCACATTTGTCCGGTCAGAAGGCATAATGGCAACACCTGTTCCACTTTCAGGAACAGTTCCGTCAGAAGCAGGAACGGCAGAAAGAGAAGTGGGAACAAGGGCCACCCCCGCCTTTGAACCGAAAGCGTGACAGGAAGGATCCGAAAGGGATCGGAAGGAGGCCGAGGAGAATCGGAAGGAGGCCGGGGAGAACCAGAAGGAGGCAGCATGAGAATGGAAACAGTTCCGTCCACATCGCTTTGAACCGCAGAGAAGCAGAAACAGTGCAAAGCATTTCGGAAAGAACCCACAGCGTTGTAAAAGGAAGCCACAGAACTTTGGAAAGAACCCACAGCGTTGCAAAAGGAGCCACAGAAGTTTGGAAGGAACCCACAGAACAATGAAAGGAACCCACAGCATTGCAAAAGGAACCACAGAACTTTGGAAGGAACCCACAGAACAATGAAAGGAAGCCACAGAACAATGAAAGGAAGCCACAGCATTGCAAAAGGAACCACAGCGTTTCGGAAGGAACCCACAGCGTTGTAAAAGGAAGCCACAGAACTTTGGAAAGAACCCACAGCATTGTAAAAGGAACACAAAGCAAAGCACAAACAACCAAGGAAGTACTGAAATAACCAAAAGAAGTCCAGAAACAACCACCACCAAGCAAAGAAGACCCACTGAACCTGTAAAAACAGCCCGAAATGAAAAAGTACTATCTCCCCGGCTCCGAGCCAGAACGTGTGATCTGGCTCAACAATTTCGCTGACAAGCTGCCCGGCTACGCGATGATGTTCAACATCACTGCCGTGGAAATTGCCGATGTGGATCAGGCACGGACCATGTATGCATTCATCATCAACCAGAGCAATGCGCGCAAAACAGATATGAAGAACGTGAACGAGTATAAGAACCTGTTGAGCTATGCGCCCATCGGCACACCCATCGGCCCGGTGCCCATGCCCGAGATAGCCATGGCCCCTGCCGCAGTGCCCTCAGGCATCTTCAC
>JAIPBJ010000124.1 GCA_021739625.1 Flavobacteriales bacterium
AGTCAATGCCCCTATGACCCTGAGAAACACCATGTCCATAAATTATTAGAGCAGCCACAGAGGGCTGCCCTAACCGAGCTGGATCATGTCCGCTCTTGAATTATTGGTCTTAAAAACAAAAGTAATAAAAGTTGGATTTCAACACGGAATCTCTTCATCGCGTCTCCACCACCTTGGGAACATTCAGGTGATTTTGTCGAACTTCGTGGCATGAAACTCTCCGACCACATCGAGATAAACCCCGGCAAGCGTTTCGGGAGGCCCGTCATCAAGGGCACACGTATAGCAGTGGGCGATGTGCTCAACTGGTTGGCCAACGGCATGAGCAAGGAGGACATCATCACTGATTTCCCCGAACTCACAGAGATTCAGATCTCGGCCTGTCTGCATTATGCTGCAAGCCGTGAGCAACAGCTTCGTGTGGCATCGTGAGGCTGCTCCTCGACCAGAACATCTCCTTTCGTCTGGCTGCAAGGCTGGCAGATCCGTTCGGTGAGGTGCGGCAGGTGCGCCACCTCGGTCTGGAGGACGAGGACGACAGGGTCATCTGGCAGTACGCCCGCGATCATGGTCTGGTCATCGTCACCTTCGATTCCGACTTCTACGATTTCTCCGTGGTGTGGGGTGCCCCACCGAAGATCGTCTGGCTACGCTCATCCGACCAGACATCTGCCAACGTGGAGCGGATGCTCCTCGCCAATGAGGAGAACATCCGCGCATTCGTAGAGAAGTCGGATTTTGCATGTCTGGAGCTGTTGGGTAAGTGAACCCCCCCCTGTACAGACGCGATTCATCGCGTCTCCTCATCGCGTCTCCTCATCGCGTCTCCTCCATGCGCCCCTTCAACCGCCAGCTCCCTCACCGCCCTCCCTCTTCCGTTGCTCCTCCTCCTTCTTCCGCTTATACTCCTCCTCCAGGTCATCGAACCGGGCCATGAACCATTCGATCTCCTCGGGCGACTTGTCCTGTAGCCGTTCCGCAATGCTGCGCATGTTCGGGTCCCTGATCAGCGGCACCAGTCCCTTTATCAGTCGGCCCTTGTCCGGTATGTATTCGAACAGGTCTGCGATTCCGCAGTCCAGACCATCGCACAGATCCTCGATCGTTAAGTACGCTATCTCCTTGCTCGTCCCATTCGTCAGTTTCCGAGCCTTTCCATAGGACATCTCCTTGTTGTTCACCAGAAAAGTACGGCCATCATCGCGGCACTTCAGTTTCAGCAGATATTCCAAGTTCAGTTTTAGCATGGCTTCCCGATTTTTAGTAGGCTAAGCTACATGGTCTTTTTCATACCCGGCCGTTTTTTCGTCTCCGTAGAATTACGTAATCTACTGACCGTTAACCATTCAGCCTGTCCACCTCCCCTTTCCAATAGCCCGCTCCACTTCCCTTTTAATCATGTCCATTGGGCTGGCTGCCCCCCTCCGAATACCATCTGCCTCCTTCCGAATACCATCTTCCTGTCTCCGAATAGCAGGTGTCTGTTTCCGAATTACAGGTATCTGTTTCCGAATGGCATCTCTCTGCTTCCGAATACCGTCTTCCTGTCTCCGAATAACATCTTCCTGTTTCCGAATATCAGGTGTCTGTTTCCGAATGGCATCTCTCTGCTTCCGAATACCATCTACCTGTCTCCGAATGTCAGGTGTCTGTTTCCGAATGGCATCTTCCTGTTTCCGAATTCCAGCGCTCTGTGGCCGAATACCAGCTTCACGCTTCCGAATACCAGTGCTCTGTCTCCGAACATCAGCGCTTTGCTTCCGAATTCCATCTGTCTGCTTCCGAAAATAACATTTTTTCGCCCGAATGTCGGCCGCATCCTTCAACATTCAAAATTTGCATTCGGAAACAGTTCCACACCCACCCTCAACGCCCCTTGCTCCCATCAGAAAAGGGCATTGACCAAAGAACACAACGCCATGACAGACAAGCAGAGCAACCAAGTGGATATGTACAACGCAGTTGGACTCTTCTACACCACCAATCAGACCGTCATCGACTCCCTTGCCGCACGCGCTGATGCCTTCACCCAGTTCAATACCAACAGGGCCAAGCTCAATACCGCCATCTCAGGACAGACCCTCAAGACCACGGGGCCTACCAAGGACACCCAACTATCACGCGAGGCCCTCCAAAACATCACCTACTCCATCCTGCAGCCCGCTGCCGCATGGGCACGCGTCAACAACAACAACACCCTCCGCGACCAGTTCAACGTTTCCCTCTCAGACCTCAAGGATATAAAGGACGACACCTTCCCCGGCTACTGCCGCGAGAGGTATGACCTCATCAACGGCATCCTCCCCGCGCTCGCAGACTATGGCGTCACCCCCGCCATGTTCGGTGATTGGGATACCGCCATCAATGGCTACGTGGACGCACTCGCCCGTCCGCGCATCGCGGTCACCACCAAGAGCACCAAGACACAGTCCATCAAGTCCATCATCTCCCAAACGGGCAAGCTCCTCAAAGAGGTCATCGACCCGCTCATGATCGTCTTCCGCGCACAGGACCCCGAACTATTTGACGGCTACACCAAGGCCCGCATCATAATCGACCGCAGGGGTCGCGGCAGTGGAAGCAACCCGCCACCGCCCGCCCAGACCACGAATCTCAAAGGCAACGTCACCCACGCGGTCACAGGCGTCCCACTGTTCAAGGTCGAGGTCACCATCATGCCCACCTCTGGCAATATCACCACACTCACCGATGCCAGTGGCAACTATGCCGCCAATGCCATCCAGCTCACCGCCTCCGAAAGCGTGCAAGTGCGTTTCAGGCTCACAGGGATGGAAGACCGCACAGAGACCACCACCCTCCAACCGGGCCAGAACAAGGTGCTCAACGCCACCATGACCCCCGCCACCGCCTTCTTCGGCCACGTGGTGGACACCAACGGCAACACCCAGGCGGGGGCCATCGTCAGGCTCAGCAACCCCGATGGCATGTTGGAGGTGCAGACCGACAGCAACGGCAACTACAGCCTCCCAGTGCCCGGTCTGGCACAGCCCGAAAGTGCCACCCTCACTGCCGAGGCTACGGGCATGATGCCCTCCTCGCTCCCCGTCACCATCACTCCCGGTGAGCAACAGGAGCAGAACTTCACCCTCAGCCCGATCGCCCCTCCGCCTCCAATGCCCTGAGACACGGGGGTTGCCCTTCGCCCTGTCCCCCTGAAAAGCGTGACTCCTCTGCCTTGGGCAGACCGGACGGACGTAGGTTATGCAGTTGCGAGTTGCAAAGGCCGATTGCAGACGCGATGAATTGCGTCTCTACCATCAATTGAATTCCACACTTGGGGATCAAGCGGCCACAGAAACCCCGCTTTGATGGAGGGGGACAGTTACCTGAGGGATTCCCATCGGTAAGGAACAACGGGCCGAATTGTTTGCGGTAAGATGGTGGCCGGCTGAATCACAAGCACTGCGATCCTTACTTTCGTATCATGGGTGGCAGGGTTCCCGATAAGGTGCGATTGTTCAGGCTGGTGGATATGGACAACCTTCCCCACATTTTGGAGCATGGCATGTATGTGCGGGGTCATGCATTGGCCAATGCCGATTATGTGAACATAGGAGATGAGACACTGATAGGCCAGCGGAGCACGTTTCCCGTGCCGATGAAAGGCAAGGGAGTGCTGGGAGATTACATTCCTTTCTATTTTGCAGGACATACGCCCATGTTGCTCAACATAAAGACAGGGTTCAGGGGCATCAGGCAGCGACCACAGCACGAACTGGTCTATGTGGTCAGTTCGCTGGATGCTGTGATACAGGCAGGATTGTCGTTCGTCTTTACAGATGGGCACCCGAAGAATGACAGGATCATGAAGTCCCATGCCTTTGATGATGTTCAAGACCTTGACAAGGTGGATTGGGAAACGGTGCAGCTTCAACATTGGGAGCCTATAGAGGATGACATGGACAGGATGAGACGGAAACAGGCAGAGTTTCTGGTGAAGGGCCATCTGCCCGTGTCGTGCATAGTGGGGCTGATAGTTTTGAACGACCAATGCAGGCAGCAAGTGGAAGAGTTAGTAGTTTCGAGGGGTCTAAATCTGAAAGTGCATGCAGATGTGCACCATAAGTATTTCTTTCCATGATACGCTACACGACAGGTAATCTGCTGGAATCGGATGCCGATGCACTGGTCAATACGGTGAACACCGTAGGGGTGATGGGCAAAGGCATTGCGCTGCAATTTGCTGAGGCGTTCCCACAGAATCTGAAGGCCTACGAGCAGGCCTGTGCCAAGGGCGCCCTTGAGCCCGGTCTGTTGCTGTCTGTGAAAGAGCACACCGTGACCGGAGACAAGTGGGTGATCAACTTTCCGACCAAGACCGAATGGTACAGAAAGTCATCCTACAGCTATGTTGAGAAAGGTCTTGTGGCTCTGCGCCAAGAACTTGTGGCCAAAGAGATCCACAGTGTGGCACTTCCACCATTGGGCTGCGGCAATGGAGGCTTGGACTGGGCCCGGGTGCGATTGCTGATAGAAACCCATTTGAACGGGATGGATGTGGACATCATTGTCTATGCCCCATCAACAGAACGTGTGGTGACACCGCCCAAGAAGACCGAGGTGAACCTGACACCTGCCCGCATCATGCTATTGCATGCCATGTTCGCCTACGAGCGTTCGGGTGAATATTCGAGCCCTTTTGTAGCCACCAAACTGGCCTATTTCCTACAACGGATGGGCGAGCCGTTCAAACTCGAATTCAAGGCCCACCACTATGGTCCTTATGCCGAAAAACTAAGGCACATGCTCTATGACCTGAATGGCGTTTACCTCACAGGAATGGATCAGAAATCTGCAAGGCCGTTCGATGTGCTTCATTTGAACCATGCGCGTGCGGGCGAAGTGGCAGAGGCCGTACGCACCAAACTGGATTATGCCCAACAAGACAGATTGAACAGACTCCAACAGTTGATAGACGGGTTCCAAAGCCCCTTTTCTCTTGAGGTGCTCGCATCCGTGGCGTTTGTATTGGAGCAGCATCCTGCGTTTTCTGTAGCGGAGGTTACCCATGCCATACACCATTGGTCGGAGCGTAAGCGCCATCAGATGACAGCAGGGCATGTCCGTATCGCCTATGAGCATTTGAAGCAATATGCCGATCTGGCTCAGCTATCGAACTAAGTGGCAATGGAGGTTTCCTTCATGAATCGTAGCCTTGCACCCTATCAACGCCTGTTCCGATGATAGACATCCTCTCCTATTAAGGAAAACCCCAGAGCGAGGTCATTGATCCCATACTGGATAAAGGACAGCAACCGACCGGCATCCTCGTGCCCAAGATGACCGCGGAGGACAGCGACAGGGACGGCAACGCATAGATGCACAAGCGTGGATGCGTGCGCCCATGGTGTGCAGGGGAGACGTGTGGGTTGCAGACGCGATGAATCGCGTCTCTACCATCAGGCAACGGTCATCAACTGTGCAGCAGAGAAAAACGGTTGAAACGGTTCTCACCCGTCCGTGAGAACAACCACAGCGTACACAGCCGCACGGAGGTCTCGGAGAAGAAGATGCCTCAGAACACGCCCCGACCCTACTGCCCCAGCCGGTGGATCATTTTCGCCACGATGAGCGTCATCAGTACCACCAGCACCCCCAGCACGAAGCGGAACGAGCCTTTGAAATAGTCGGGGCGCTTCTTGATGTCCTCGCGGTAGGCATAGACCATGCCCAGCACGAACACCACGGCAAACACCGCAGCAAAGATCCAATGGCCCTTAGTGATGTTCATTTTTTTAGCTGTTCGCTTTTGTGGGAGCTGTTCGCCTTTCGCTGTTCGGAAACTGGACACCGTCCCAGCCTCATTGACCTTTAACCACTACCGTTAACTCTCGTCCCTCGTCCCTCGCCCCTCGCCCCTTCAAACAATCCCTTTCTCCATCAGCAATTCCAGTATCTGCACCGAGTTGGTGGCCGCGCCTTTGCGCAGGTTGTCTGAAACGACCCAGAGGTTGATGCTGTTCTCCTCGCTCTCGTCCTTGCGGATGCGGCCCACGAACACCTCGTCACGGCCCTCAGCGTTCAGCGGCATGGGATAGACGCTCTTGGCAGGGTCGTCCTGCACGATGACGCCCGGGGCATTGCGCAGGATGTCGCGCACCGCCTCTGGTGTCACTGCTTTGGAGAAACGCACATTCACCGCCTCGCTGTGGCCGCCCGTAACGGGCACGCGCACCGCGGTGGCCGTCACCCGCAGATCGGGCAGCCCCATGATCTTGCGGCTCTCGTTCACCACCTTCATCTCCTCTTTGGTGTATCCGTTCTCCAAGAAAACATCGCACTGCGGAATCACATTGCGGTGAATGGGATGCGGATACGGGCTGTCCGTGTCCTTCTCGCCCGCCTGCTCGCGGTTCAGCGTGTCCATCGCCTTCTTGCCTGTTCCCGTCACCGACTGATAGGTGCTCACCACCACCCTTTCGATGCCGAATGCCTTGTGCAGCGGCCACAGCGCCACCACCAGTTGAATGGTGGAGCAGTTCGGATTGGCGATGATGCGGCTCCCCTTGGTCAGCGCATAGGGGTTCACCTCGGGCACCACCAACGGGATGTTCGGGTCCATGCGCCACGCGGACGAATTGTCGATGACGTAGGTGCCCACCTCTGCGAACTTCGGGGCCCATTCCAGACTGGTGCTGCCCCCTGCCGAGAACAGCGCGACATCGGGACGGAGGCTCACCGCCTGTTTCATCCCGATCACCGTGTAATCCTTTCCCTTGAAGCGCACCTTGGTGCCTGCACTTCGCGCACTGGCCACTGGGATCAGTTCGGTGCAGGGAACATTCCGCTCCTCCAGCACTTGGAGCATGATGCGGCCCACCATTCCCGTGGCACCTACTACTGCGATTCTCATGGCTCTGCTTAACAGACGGTTAATCCTGCGCGGGGTCACGAAACTACTACATTTACCGCCCCTCGTTCCGAGTGAAATGCCTAAGCTGAACATGGAAATCCTCCGACCCGTTCCTCGGCACCTCCTTTGCAAAGGAGGACTGACGCCCTTCCTCCGCCTAAGGCGGATGCCCGACTCAAGCGGGCGGGGGATTTTGCTTTTGCTGCTTCTCCTGCTTTCTCATTATTCGTTCGGCCAGTTCACCGACAACTTCACAGACGGTGACTTCACCCAGAATCCCTCTTGGTCAGGCAATACGGACCGCTTTGAGATAGACGCACAGAACCGCCTTTGGCTCAACGCCCCTGCCGAGGCGAACAGCTCCTACCTCGCCACCGCGAGTGAGGCCATCAACGATGCCAGTTGGGAGTTCCTCGCCCGCTTGGAGTTCAATCCATCGTCCAGCAACTACGCAAGGGTCTATCTCATCTCCAGTGCAGATGACCTGCTCGGTTCGCTCAACGGCTATTTCGTGCGTCTGGGCGGGGAGACCGAGGACCGCATCTCGCTCTATGTCCAAACGGGAACCTCCACCTCGCAGCTCATCGCCTCTGCGGACGGCCTGCTCAACACCGACCCCGTGGAGGTGCGCATACGTGTGACCCGCGATGCCTTCGGCAACTGGGAACTGCTGGCCGATGTGACGGGCGGCACCGCCTTCACCTCCATCGGCACCGCCTTTGACGACACCCACGCCCAAGGCCACTATTTCGGGATCCGATGCTACTACACCGCCACCCGCAGCGACCTGTTCCGCTTCGATGATATCAACGTGACGGGCACGGGCTTCGTGGATGACGTGGCCCCTGTGCTCAACAGCGTGGCGGTGCAGACCTCCACCGAACTGCTGCTCACCTTCTCCGAACCTGTGAGCACCGCCACGGCCGAGAACGTGGCCAATTACACCGCAGACAACGGCCTCGGCTCTCCGTCCACCGCAGTGCGCGAGGCAGGTGCCCCCGAACAGGTGCGCCTCACTTTCGCCACCGACTTCGCACAGGGTTTGGAATATGGCCTCGTGGTGACAGCGGTCGAAGACCTTGCGGGCAACGCGATGGCGCAGACCACGCTGCCTTTCATCTATGCCATTCCCGTGCCTGCGGAATACCGCGACATCGTCATCAACGAGTTCATGGCCGATGAGAATCCCTCGCAGGGCCTGCCAGAGACAGAGTTCGTGGAGGTGTTCAACACCACTGCCGACAAGTTCATCGACCTCGCGGGCTGGAAACTCTGCGACAACAGCACCTGTGGAACCGTGCAGTCGCTGATGCTCGGGCCGGGGCAGTATGCAGTGCTCGTGCCGACAGCAGGGGCGGAGCTGTTTCCCTTCACCCCCAACGTGACCACCGTGACATCTTGGGCCGCGCTCAACAACACAGGCGATGCCATCGTGCTGCAGGATGCCGCGGAGAACACCATAGACCAGCTCGGCTACACCACTGCATGGTATGCGGATGAATTGAAGGCCGATGGCGGCTGGAGCATAGAACAGGTGAATCCTTTCCGCAATTGCACCGTGCAGCAGAACTGGCGGGCCTCTGACAATGCCAATGGCGGCACGCCCGGTTTTCCCAATTCCATCCTCGATGCCACGCCCGACACGCTCGGCCCGCAGGTGACAGGCGTGGTGGTCATCGCCAACGACCATCTGCAACTGCTGCTCGATGAGCCGATAGACGCGGCCTCTGTGGATGTGGTCAACATCTCCATCACGCCTCAGGTCGGCATCCTCGTGGCCGCAGGCGTGCAGCCCGACCTCACTTCCATCGACATCTTCCTAAGCGCCCCGCTCGACACGGCCATCACCTACACGCTCACCATCAGCGGGCTGGCCGACTGCGAGGGCAACACTCAGAACGGAACCGCCACCTTGGAGGTGGAACTGGCCTTCGACATCCTCTTGGGCGACCTCGTCATCAACGAAGTGCTCTTCAATCCCTTCACCGGAGGCCGCGATTACGTGGAACTCTACAACCGCAGCGACCGCCCTGTGAACCTGCGCGGATGCATCCTGGCCAACTTTGCGGACACCATCGTCAATTCGCTCCGCCTCATCACGGCCAACAACTATGCGGTGCCTGCGGGCGGATATGTCTGCCTCGCGCAGGATACGCTCGATGTCATCGGCAAATACATCAACCACGGCATCGGCAACTTCATCGAGATGTCCTCATTGCCGAGCTACAACAACGATGCGGGCAACGTTCTCTTCCTCGGCCCCGACAGCACCCTGCTCGAACGCTTCGACTATACTGAGGACATGCACTTCGCGCTGCTGGACGATGTGAAGGGCGTCTCGCTCGAACGTCTCGACCCAGAGCGGGCGGTGGATGACATGGGCAACTGGCACTCGGCCGCGCAGACGGTGGGCTTTGGCACGCCCGGACTAAGCAACTCACAGTACAACCTCACACTGGGTGCAACGGGCGAGGTGAGCACCGACCCCGCCATCTTCTCGCCCGACAATGACGGCTATCAGGACGTGCTCAATATCGCCTATCGCTTCGAGGGGCTCGACCGCGTGGGCACTGTCCGCATCTTCGACTCCAACGGAAGACTTGTGCGCCTGCTGGCCACCAACCAGACCCTCGGCACCGAGGGCGTTCTCACTTGGGACGGTACCACGGACGGATTGACCAAGGCCCGCATCGGGGCCTAC
This sequence comes from Flavobacteriales bacterium, assembly GCA_021739625.1. Classification (GTDB taxonomy): domain Bacteria; phylum Bacteroidota; class Bacteroidia; order UBA10329; family UBA10329; genus UBA10329. The sequence continues at coordinate 9,576 of JAIPBJ010000124.1, forward strand.
ATCCTCCTCTTCGAAGTCTTCGGACCTGATGGCAATAGCGAAACCTACAAGCTCACCACTGTGCTGGGAGGCAGGTTGTAATTTATGACGATTCACTCCGCTTCCCTTTGATCAACGAGATCGACACACTGGCCGAAGTCAGGGCCTTCGTCACCTACCTCATCTGCGAGGAAGGCATCGACTTCCATCCCGACATACCCTTCGACATCTATGTCAACGACAACACGGGAGAACCCCTCTACAATGAGGAGGAGGTCTTTTTGCGCGACCGGCTGCTGATGGAATGCCTCGAACTGAGCGAGGAGCTGGATGTGGACACCCGTGCCCTGATGATGGCCATCGCTGCCGAGCTGAAGGCAGCCAAGGGGTGAGGGTTCACGGTCTATGAAACTCCTTGTCGGAGCTTTGCCGATCACCGATTCCTGTACAGCGTGATGGTTCCGCTGATCTTCTCCGGTTCGAAGGTGTTGAACTGCTTCACCACGAACTGATAGACAAAGAGTCCGGGGCGCACGGGTTCCAGACTTCCCTGATCGGTGCCATTCCACTGACGGTCGGGGCTGTCGGTCTGCCACACCAGCTTGCCCCAGCGGTCATAGACCTGCACGTTGTAGCTCTCATACTCATAGTTGGCGCCCGATGGGCCCCAAGTGTCGTTGGTGCCATCGCCATCGGGAGTGAAGGCATTGGGAATATAGAAGGTGTATAGCGGATCGACCTCCACATAGC
>JAIPBJ010000125.1 GCA_021739625.1 Flavobacteriales bacterium
TTCAGCTTGGTCAATTCCATTGAATAAGGTGCCCTTTGCTGAATGCGACAAAGTAAGTAAAATTTTTCACCCCGCAAACCATAAATTCTGTTAGATCCGACTTAAAGTTTGAACATTCATTCAACTGGTGTCAGACCTGCGGCAACTGTGGTCGGACGGCACTTTCATCGGTATGTTTGCAATGCGCACAGGGCCTTTGAAGCCCTCAGATGAAACATTATGATGAAAGACTGTGTGGTGATAGTGACAGGTGGAAGCTCTGGCATAGGTAGGGCATGTGCCATCAGGTTCGGAGCGGCAGGCGCGCGGGTAGTCATCTCAGCGCGGCAGGCCGACAGACTGAAAATGGTTGAAACAGAGATGCTCGGCAAGGGCATGGAAGTGCATACCGTGGTGGGCGATGTGAGCAATGAGGACGACTGTGTGCGTCTCATCAACGAGACACTCAACCGTTTCGGTCGCATCGATGTGCTCATCAACAATGCGGGCATATCCATGCGGGCCATGTTCCATGGCATCGACCTGAAGGTGATCAGGCAACTGATGGAGGTGAACTTCTTCGGAACGGTCTATTGCACCCGTTATGCCATGCGCGATCTGCTCAAGAGCAAAGGCACAGTGGTGGGCATTTCTTCCATAGCCGGTTTTCAGGGGTTGCCGGGCAGGACTGGCTATTCGGCCTCCAAATTTGCCATGCAAGGTTTTCTTGATGCGCTGCGGGTGGAGAATCTGAACACCGGTCTTCATGTGATGACCGTCTGCCCGGGATACACCGAAAGCAACATACGCCAAGCAGCCCTCACGGCCGATGGAACGGCCCAGGGCGAATCGCCACGGGAAGAGGAGAAGATGATGACCTCCGAGGAAGTGGCCGAGCATATTTTCCAAGGAGTTGTGAAGCGGAAACGCGAAGTGGTGCTCACCACACAGGGCAAGCTCGCCTTCTATCTTAGGAAGTTCTTTCCCTCGCTTGTGGACAGGCTCGTCTATCGCTCGTTGGAAAAGGAACCCAATTCCCCCCTGAAGTGAGACACGTTTTTCTCATTGGTTACATGGGCAGCGGCAAGAGCACTTTGGGCCGGAAGCTGTCGGACATGCTTGAAATGCAATTCTTCGACCTCGACCGGGTGATTGAGAAGATGGAAGACCAGACAATTGCCGACATCATCCGAAGTGCCGGGGAAGATGATTTCCGCAAACGCGAGCAGGCGGTGCTCCACCAACTGTTGAACATCCTGCCCAGCGTAGTGGCTACCGGTGGTGGCACGCCCTGTTTTTCCGACAATATGGAGAAGATGAAGAAAAAGGGAACGGTGGTCTATCTCCGCCTCTCCCCTGCCCTGCTGGCTGGCAGGCTGAGTGATGAGATGGCGGCCCGCCCGCTATTGGACGGGGTGGGATCTGACGGGTTACAAGCATTCATTTCCAAGCATCTCTTGGAGCGGGAACCCTTTTACAACCGGGCGCACATCATCTGGGATGCGGAAAAAGGGAATTTGGAAGAATTGAAACTGCTGATACAGGATCATTCGAGATAGACGCCCATATCACCGTTCAATTCAACGGTCACATGTTCTTGAAGCGTGGTGCTTAGCGCCAGACCCACGAAGTCGGCCCGCACCGGGAAACGCTTGTGGTCACGGTCGATGAGCACGGCAGTGCGCAGGGCCTTGAGGCGCACCTGCAACAGGTGGCGGATGCCATAGATGAGCGTCTTGCCACTGTTGAGCACATCATCCACCAGGATCACCACATGATCTTCGGCCTCCTCCTTCTCCAAGGTGATGAAGGGCGGGGTGCTCAAGGGATTCCTCTTGTCCACTTTCACCTCCACCAGCCTGATGTCCTTCTTGGAGAGCTCGCGGAGCTTGGCCGCTATCATCTCGGCCAGCAGATATCCATTGCCGGCAATGCCGCCTATGATGATCTGCTCCTCCAGATAATGGTTCTCAAAGATCTCGAATGCGATGCGGTCGATCTTCTGAGCCATCTGGGTGGCATTGAGAATCTGGGTGCGCTGTGATGACATGTGCTATGACTTTCGGGGCCGAAAATTAGGCAATCGCGAATGGAAACCGTTTTTGGCAAATCTTGGCATCATACGTGCAGAATGGAATGTGTAAACTTGTCACCCCAATCAATCTCACAATCAGAAACATGAAAAAGACCATCCTCACTTTCGGAGCCATGCTGTTCATCGGTGTTGGCGTTTCCATGGCACAGAGTGCCGAATCCACCACAGAGAAGGCCCCTGCAGTTGAAAAATCGTGCAGCAAAGGCAAAAAAGGCAAAGCTTGCTGCGCTGCCAAGGCCGGTGCCTCTGCCGACACGAAGAACTGCCACTCTTCAAGCGCAAGTGCCAGCACAGAAGTGAAGGCCACCCGTGCAACTGTCGAATCCAAAAGCGCTGGCACAGAACTTCCAGTAGAATAAGCGTGATCCCTATTGACAGAAAGCCCTCTGACCGAATGGTCAGGGGGCTTTTCTATGCTTTCAAGTGAGAACAGGGCGGCTCACATCCGCTCAATGGGAACATCATCTGCCATCAGGCTATCACGTACAGCAGCTTGGAGTTCGGAGTGACACCATCACCATCTTCTGAGAAATCAGGCCGAATCCCGTTGACGAAATACATGTCAACTTCGCCCTTGCCCTTTGCATCGAATTTGCCACGATAGGTGCAGTCGAAATAGTCCTTCACCAGTTCGTAGGTGGTGGCCGAGATGTTGACCTTTCCAGGCTCAGAGTGGCTTTCCATGCGGCTGGCGGTGTTCACGGTGTCGCCCCAGATATCGTAGGCGAACTTCTTCTTGCCCACCACTCCTGCTGTCAGTGGCCCTGTGCTGATGCCGATACGAATCTCCCAGAACCGCTCATTGCGGGCCTCCTTTTCCTTTTGTAGACGGAGCATGAAGTCACTTATCTCCAAAGCGGCAAGCACTATGGCCACCGGGTTGCTGGTATTGCGAATGGGAACTCCGCCTGCACACATGTAGGCATCACCGATGGTCTTTATCTTCTCAAGACCGAATTTCTCAATGATGTCGTCAAAGGCCACAAAGCAGTGGTCGAGATCCTGAACAAGGTCCTCAGGCCGCGTACTTTCTGCGAAGCGGGTGAACCCTTTGAAATCGGTGAACAGCACCGACACCTGACTGTAGTGACGGGCTGTGGCCTTGCCGCGCTTCTGAAGCTCGTCTGCCGTTTCTTTGGGAAGTATGTTGAGAAGCAGCTTCTCGGTGCGTTCCTTCTCAAGTGCAAGGTCGGCCGTGCGCTCATGCACCTTCTCCTCCAACTCGCACTGGGTTTCGCGAAGGGTTCGTTCACGGGCCTTGATGATGATCCAGACCGTGCCTACCAGCATGAGCACATAGGCCAGAATGGCATACCACCGCAGCCACAGCGGCCTCAGCACAGTGAACTGCAGTGACCGCACCTCACTCATTTCGCCCAATACGTTGCGGGCACGCACATGTAGCACATAATCGCCTGCCGGAAGAAAAGGTATCTCGATGTTCGGGCTGCTGCCCCATCGGCTCCAACTGTCGCGCAGACCTTCTACCCGATACTGGTATTCGGTGGCCATACTTTTGAGATAGAACGGTGCCGAAAGCTGGAAAATAACGGAGTTTTCACCAGACTTCACCGTCAACGCTCCCATGCTGAACGGGGTGCGGTCCTCGGCCATTGCCTTTCTGATGAACACACTGAAAGCGGCCTTGGGCCCTATGACCTGCTGCGGATCGATGCTGAATATCTCGCGCCCCTCATCTACCACAATGAGGCGGCCGTGGCGGTCGGTAGTCAGATGGCGGATGTCCTCAAAAATGGGGAGATAAGTGAGCAGCGACTGCTGGCCCTTGTCATTGAGCACCGTCCATTCGCCATCTGCCTGAACCCATACCTGTCCCTTGTCCGTCAGAAAGAAATCGAGGTGTGTGCGGTTGTCAAGACCGGGAATGTTTGCTTTCACCGGGCCTTTCTCCTCCATCCGCAGAATGCCCGAAGGCACGAGCAGATGCACTGAACCATCAACCTCGGCAACAAGCACACGTTCCAATTGGCCGCTCTCTAAACTGAACTCGCGCACTTCGAATCCGTCCATCCGCTTCACGAACCTCACAACGGCATTGTCTGTCCCTGCCCAAATTCTGCCATCGGAGTCCTCAATTGTGTTGTAAACATTGCCCACATAGTCTTCGTGAATTCGGGCCAACACCGGTCTGCCTCCCACCATCGCGAGTGAATGGACGCCACGCCTGGTGGCCAGCAACAGTGTCCGGCCATCCTTTGCCGAACTGACATGGTTCACATAGAGACCCGGAGTGAGATTGGTGGCCGACTCGTTGTCAATGACATAGACCCCGTTGGCAGTGGCCGCATAGAGGGTGTTTCCGATTACTGTGAGCTGTCTGCACTTGACCTCAAGCCCTTTGACAGGTCGGTAGAGGAATGTGCTTGACGTGCCCGATGCGCGTTCAGCTCCGAATGAGGAAGGTTCCGGTGTGCTTGACTTTACCACCGGTGCGGGTGCTGTTTTAACATCGTTAGGCCGGTGAGAAGTCGGGACGGTCACCGGCTCTGCCTCAGGTTCCGATGCATCGTCCGCTTCACTGGCAGGCCCATTGTCCATTTGCTTCTTGGTATCCTTGATGTATTTGCGCAGGTCGCGGAGTTCCTTGCGGGTCAGCTCCTTCTTCACCTCGTTGGGTTTGGCCTCATATCTGGCGGCCAGTGCAGCCATGGGATCCAACGCTGCCTTCTCATCTTTGGACGAGGTCTGTGGTTCAGACCTTGAATCCTCTTTCTCTGCACGTGATTCTGGGATACTGAGCGTTTCCGCATTTTCGGCCATGATGCGCTGAACCTCGGCCCTGTCCCTGCTTTCGCGCAGCACGAACACCCCGTTGCCTGTGCCCACATACAGGTCATCGCCTTTCATGGCAGTTCCGGTGATGATGCCTTTGAGACCGGGATAGTTGTGATATCGGCTTATGGGGTGCAGCAGGTCCAATCGGCTGATGCCAGAGGCATAGGACATCCAAAGGCCTCCATTGTCATCTCGGCCAAGTGAGGTCACCTCATTGTCGGGCAGTCCCGTGGTGAGATTGAGCCGGTGCAGGATGCGGCTGCTGCGAATGTCCATGACGGCTGTTCCGCCAGCAAGTGTGCTGATGGCAATTAGCGTGTCGTTGAGCACAAGTCCGTCCGATGGGCGGCCATTGCGGAGGAATTCTGCCGTTTCGCCCTCTATGCGGTTCGCCTTGATACCATCATAGAGTACCATATCGCCATTCTCGAAACCCAGATAGGTTCCCCGTTGGGTATTGATGTCGAACACCAACAGATTCTCGGCCAGCCGGCCGAAATTGCCGATGCGGGTCAGATTTCCGTTCTGAAAACTGAAAAGCCCGTCCTGATAGAAAAGCAGATGAAGCACTCCGAACTGAAGGAAGGCCCCACTGAAGATCCTGTCCCCGAAATCGAACGTGGAAATGGAGTCGCGGCCATCGGCACTCAAAGTCAGCAGACGGCTGTCGGTGATGAGAAATATCTGCTCGTCTGCCACCAGGATCTGATGCACGGACTCTTGCAGCGACCGTTCAAGAATGGGCTGCAATCGTAATGAGCCCGAATCGGACAGGGCGATCAGTGCGGCCCCTTTCCTCATGCCGAGATAGATGGTTCCATCGGCAGCCTCGGTCATCTTGAGAGGAGGTGAGGGAGTGGGCAGGAGTTCCCATACGGCCCCATCGAAAACGAGCACCCCGCGCGATGTACACAGCACCATCGAGCGGTCGGCCGATTGGAGCATGGCGGTCACTTGCAGCTCGCCCAGACCACGTTCGAAGGGGATGTCGGTGACAAACGGCTGTCCGGCCTGACCCGCTGCGGTGAGCGGAAATACCGCGACAAGAAAAAGAAGCAGGCCGATGGGGTTGCGCATTGTGCCAAAAATAGCATTCCTCGCCTACGTGCCGGTCCGGTGCGCTGGATGCGCCATGCACTGAAACCGATCACCCTACCTTCGTCCCATGTCCCTGTCCATCAACATCGAGTTTCTTGGCACGGGCACCTCGCAAGGGGTTCCTGTGATCGGATGTGGCTGCGCGGTGTGCGCCTCAGCCGATGTGAAGGACATTCGCCTGCGCAGTTCTGCGCTCGTCACCATGAACGGGGTGCGGATGGTCATAGATACCGGGCCTGACTTCCGCCAGCAGATGCTCCGTTCGTCTGTCGATCACATCGATGCGGTGCTGTACACCCACGAACATGCCGACCATATCATGGGGCTCGATGACATCCGTGCCATCAATTTCAAGCACGGCATGGATATGCCGCTCTATGCCACCGAACACGTGGAAAAGGCCATCAGGGGCGTTTTTCACTATGCCTTCACTGAGAAAAAGTATCCGGGTGTGCCGATGGTTCATTTCCAACAGATCGATGACCGCCCATTCTCTGTGAATGGTCAGGTGGTGATTCCTATACATGCCTTGCACGGGAGTATGGCAGTGACAGGGTTCCGGTTCGGAGACCTGACCTATCTCACAGATGTGAAGACCATTTCGAACGAAGAATTGGAGAAGGTGCGCGGGTCGCGGGTGGTAGTGCTGAATGCCCTACGCATCAAAGACCATCATTCGCACCTCAATCTGCAGGATGCCCTGGCCCTGATAGAGGAACTGGCCCCGGAAAGGGCCTATCTCACACACATCAGCCATCTGCTGGGGAAACACGGGAACGTGTCGGCCTTGCTTCCCAAAGGAGTGGAACTTGCTTTTGATGGACTGAAAATCGAACTATGAGAACGATCGCTTCTGTGTTTCTGCTGATGATGGCCGCGGGCTGCACCACAACCTCGCCCACCACAGGACCGCGCTCGGGATTGAGATCGACAGAGGTGGCGGAAGGTCTGGTGGAGGCGCTGCTGGTGGGTGCCGACAAAAGCACGGCCTCAGCATCCAAGGTGGACGGTTTCTGGGGAAACGTGGCCATCCGCATCCTGATGCCGCCCGAAGCCGAAAAGGTGAAAGAAGTGGCCTTGAAGGTAGGCCTTCGACCAGCGGTGGAGCGTTTCGAGCTGAGCTTGAACCGCGCTGCGGAGGATGCCGCCAAAGAAGCCAAGCCCATCCTTGTCAAGGCTATTCGCAGCATCCGTTTCCGCGATGTGTGGCAGATTCTGACCGGTGGGCCGCATGCCGCCACAGATTATCTGAGAAATCAGACCGAGACCCAGCTCCTTGGTGCTTTCCGGCCTGTGGTGCAGGGTTCTATAGGACGGGCGGAGGTGACCAAGTATTGGCAACCGTTGGCACAGAAGTACAATTCGCTGCCATTGGTCAGACCTGTGAATCCCGACCTCACCACCTACGTCACCCAACACACGGTCAATGGGCTGTTCACCCTCATTGCCGAGGAAGAGCGTCTCATACGGGAAAATCCAATTGCCCGCATCTCAGAGCTGTTGAAGAAGGTGTTCGGGAATAAGGGATGACTCCGTCCACCTTCTCCAATTCTCCTATTTCGGCTCTAAAGCTGATCCACGATCTGATGCAGGAAATCCTCGAAGTTGAACTTCTTCTCCTCTCTCCCCTTCGGTCTGCGGTTGAGGGCCACTATAACGATACCCTTTTCCGGATAGACATACAGATGTTGGCGGTATAGCCCGATGGCGATGAAATCTCCAAAGGGCTCGTAGCCGATATACCAGCAGTTGTGGTAGCCAAAGGTGCCGCCCGCAGTGGTGTCGCGGGCTATGGACTGCTCTATCCAATCGCGGTTGAGCAGCTGCTGGCCCTGCCATTGGCCCTTGTGCATATAGAGACGGCCCAGCTTGGCATAGTCGCGTGCAGCGGCCTGAAGGCAACAGTAGGGTTTGATGCGGCCGTGCCTGTCGGTGCTCCATTGCGCATCGTGTTCCATGCCCAGCGGTGTCCATAGTTTCTGCTGCATGTAGGTGCTGAGCGGGGCACCTGTCACCTTTTCGAGCACGAAGCCGAGCAGCAGGATGTTGACGTTCATGTATGCCTGATTTGTGCCCGGCTCGTTTACGAACTTTATATGGCGGAAGCCCTGCTCAAGGTCATTCCCATAATAGAGCAGCCCATCGATGGTGAGGCTATGCTCCATGCCCGAGGTGTGGTTGAGCAGGTGTTGCAGCGTCACTCTGGCATAGCGCGGGTCATCGCAGATGCCGGGCAGATACTTGGCCACCGGATCGTTGATAGAGCCCAACAGCCCGTCCTGCAAGGCAAAGCCCACCAATGCCGATATGAACGATTTCGCCACCGAATAGGACGGGAACTGCGCGGCAGGCTCTCCCTCACGGTAGTATTCATAAAGGACAGTGTCGTTGCGGATGATGACGAATGCCTGATTGGGATACCACTCCAGTATCTGGTCCAGATTGCGGGCAACGGGCACGAGGGGCGCCCATACGTTCATCCTGAGCCGCTTGCCGATCGTAGTGTCGGCACTCTCGTGGAAACGGAACGGGGCGGCCGGTGCAGTGAGCGGCAGGGCGGGCATGCGGTAAACATCCCTGTGGTCGGGAGTGAGGAGGAAAAAGGCCTGGAATGGCATGCCGCAGCCCGAGACCAGAAGAGAGAAAATGGAAAATAAAAGAAATGCGTTTTTCAATTGGGAATTAGAATGGGAGAGATTCATTTACATGACCAAAACATTTCCCTCATCACAGGGGCAGGTCGAAACACGCCTCCATGCCGGGGCAGTAGCGTGTTTGGAAGGCGCATTCCTCCAGTTCCAATGCCTTGAGCATCTCTGAGCGTGGCGAATCGCCAATGGTGAGCAACGGCCGCTCGGCCTTCCTGCCCTTGTTCCAAAGCAGACCCATGTTCTTATTCACCTGAAAGTCGCCTTTGAATCTGGTCTGCGCCTTCAGCACCTTGCCGTTGAGCATGGAATAGAGATGGCCCGTCTCGTCAAAGTGCTGCTTTGTTCCTTTTGTGGGAATGGACAGGCGGAAATACTCGCGGCCTGCATCGTCAAAGGCGGTGGTGGTCGAATGCGAGTCGTTCACCACCACATCAATCCTCTCCACCACCTTGGGAATTCCCCAGATGCGGGTTCCGCGCAGTTGGTTCTCCAGCGAGGTGACAGGCATGGAGAACACATGATAGCCGAAGTTCTTGAACGCCTTCATCACCAGTGGCAGCACAGGGATGTCCATGCCCTTGCCCATCAGCATGGGGATGGTCATGGCAATCTCGTTGTAGGGTTTCATGCCCAGCACTTCCTTGTATTCGTAGCACGAGAAGATGACCACCGCCCTGCCACCGGGCATGCGCACCGGGCGCATGTCGGGATGGGGCAGCATCGCCTTGGCCTTGTCATAGCTGCACATGAAGATGCCGATGGCGCAGCTCACGTTGTTGTAGAGGGTCGGGAACAGGAAGTCCTTGGCGATGTCGTCCGTCAGTTGCAGCGGCTGCGGTGCTGTGCGCAGCGTGAATCTGTCGAAGAACGGTGACTTGAAGCTGTCGCGGTTGTTGACCAGTTCGGGGGTGATGTTGTGGTCGGGTTGCATGTTTTCAGGTGATCAGGTTTTCAGGGTGTCAGGGTGTCAGGTTATCAGGGAATGAGTAGGAATGTGAATGTCCATAATGCTGATTACCTGACACCCTGATCACCTGATATGCTAATCGAACCGTCCACCATCACCAATTTCCTATCGGCCATGTCAGCCAGTTCGGTGTTGTGGGTCACGATGACGAAGGTCTGTTGGAAGCGGTCGCGCAGTTCGAAGAAGAGGCTGTGCAGCTCCTTGGCCGAAGTGCTGTCGAGGTTGCCCGAAGGCTCATCGGCCAGCACCACCGCAGGGCTGTTCATCAGGGCGCGGGCCACGGCCACACGCTGCTGCTCACCGCCCGACAGCTCGGAGGGCCTGTGCTGCGCCCTATTGCTCAGGCCCAGAAAACCGAGCAGTTCCATGGCGCGCGCCTTGGCGGTCTTCTCGTCCGTGCCTGCGATGTAGGCGGGCATGCACACATTCTCCAGCGCAGTGAACTCTGGCAGTAGATGGTGGAACTGGAACACGAACCCGATCCTGTGGTTGCGGAACAGCGAGAGCTTCCTGTCCTTGAGCGCGCCCACCTCCACACCGTCAATGTGCAATGTGCCGCCATCGGCCCTGACAAGCGTGCCGATAATGTGCAGCAGGGCCGATTTTCCGGCTCCCGAAGCACCTACGATGCTCACCACCTCGCCCTTGGCGATGCTCAGGTCAACACCTTCCAACTCTTCAAGGGTGCCATACTTCTTACGG
>JAIPBJ010000126.1 GCA_021739625.1 Flavobacteriales bacterium
GGTGTCTTCTTGTCCACATGCCATTCTTTCAGGATCACATGGGTCACGGCCATCCAGAATGCCCCGTCAGAACCCGCGTGGGCCGGTATCCATTGGTCGGCATGTTTGGCCACCATGCTGAAGTCGGGCGACATGACCACCGTCTTTGTCCCATTGTGCCTTGCCTCCGAGAAGAAGTGGATGTCGGGCGTCCGTGTCATTCCGAGGTTGGCGCCCATGCTCACTATGAACTTCGAGTTGTACCAGTCGGCACTTTCACACACATCTGTCTGTTCTCCCCAAATCTCAGGGAAGGCGCTCGGAAGGTCGCAATACCAGTCGTAGAAACTGAGGTTCACACCGCCCATCAGTTGCAGATAGCGCGCCCCTGAGGCATAGCTCAGCATGCTCATGGCGGGGATGGGCGAGAATCCAATGATGCGGTCAGGCCCATACTTCTTCACAGTATAGATGTTGGATGCTGCAATGAGCTCCAATGCCTCATCCCATTGCACCCTTCGGAATCCTCCTTTGCCCCGTGCCCACTGATAGCGGCTACGTTTGACATCGTTGGTCTGGATGTTCTCCCAAGCTTTCACAGGATCGCCTCCCGCCTTTTGCTTCTCCTCGCGGAAGATGTCGAGAAGCGCACCGCGCATCAGCGGGTATTTCACCCTGATGGGGCTGTAGAGATACCAGGAGTATGAAATGCCCCGCTGACATCCGCGCGGCTCATAAGGTGGAAGGTCCTTGCTCAGGATCGGATAGTCCAATGCCTGCATCTCCCAGACCACGATGCCATCCTTCACGTGGATGTTCCAAGAGCAGCCGCCTGTGCAGTTCACCCCGTGAGTGCTCCGCACCACCTTGTCATACTGCCACCGATTGCGGTAGAACTCTTCCCACTGACGGGTCTTGGGCGAAATGATGTCCTCTATCCAGCTCATAGCTATTGCTTTTTGATGTTTTCTTGTTCAGTTCAGATGGAGCGCAGTTGCCTGCTGTCGATCTCATGCCTAACAGATCTGCGAAGTCTGCCTTTCCACGTGATGCCTATCAGCGCGAGTATCACCACCAGACCTGTGGATCCCCATATCAGCATGGTGGTCTGCCCACCTGCCACAGCCACCTGCCCGGCCATTGCCTTGTCCGTATGTTCAAAGAATGCCGCGAGACTGTGAACCTCCTCGTCCGTGAGAGCAGCAGTGCCACTGTAGGCACTGGACATTGCAGGGAATGGAGGTGCGCCAAGAATGCCGGCTATGCCTGCGTGGCCCATGCGTGCGAACACATTGGTCAGATCCTTGGCCAGAAGTCCTCCCGGAATGACCCCTTCACCCGTAGCGTTGTGGCATGAGACACATGCAGGTCCCCCGCCCGACAGACCGCCTTGGAAATATGCACGGCCACGGACCACATCCTCATCTGTATAGACGATGGGCGCTACAGCTGCCTGTGGATCGGCAGTTGTTGCAATGGCAGTTGTTGTCTGCTGACCCGTACTCGCCAAAAAGCCTATCAATGCAGTCAGGTCCGCCCCGGTAAGCGCAAAGTCGGGCATCACCATCTTATTGAACTCGTCCGAAATGGCCACCGCGTCCTTGTCACCGGCCTTCACCATGGTCTGAGATCCGGCAATGAATTTTCTTACCCAGTCTTCCGAACGCTTGCCAATCACCCCGTTCAGGTCAGGGCCAACTAACCTTGTCCCCAATTTGTGACAGGCCGAACAGTTCTGCTTGAAGACGGCCTCACCGTCCTGTGCCATGGCACTGAGACCCGTCAGCAAGGTCATGGCCCCAATGATGTAAAGTGTGCTTACCTTATTCATCTGTCTTTATTTGATGCCTGTCTTTCGGTCGGAATCAACTATTGCTGCCGCATCAACACCTCCTGTCTCGATGGGTCGGGTCTGATTCCGTGGGCAATGTTCCCCAAGGGCAATAGTTTATAGCATGATTGCAATCATGATAAAACATGATATGCATCAGCAAAAGGTTGAAAAAGGAGCAGGAGGTTCGTGCCCTGACAATGGAGAGATTTGCCAAGTGCCGGCAATATGCAGTGCAACTATCTTAGTCCACCAACTTAAGTTTTTGATAATGAGAACCGTTGAACAGGCTTTGGATCACATCAGGGAGAGCGTTAGCACCGTTGGGATACAACGGATGGCTGTGACGGATGTCTTGGGCCTCGTGCTTGCAGAGGAGGTCATTTCGGCAATCGACATGCCGCCATTCCCACAATCGGCCATGGACGGTTATGCGTTGGGAAAGGGTGAAAGGATAGCAGGTTCAAGGTTCAAGGTCGTTGGTGAGATTGCAGCCGGGAGTCCGCAACAGTTCGATCTGGGCGAGGGCGAGGCGGTGCGCATCTTCACTGGGGCTCCCGTTCCACATTCGACCGTGGCGGTGGTGCAGCAGGAATGGATTCAGCGACACGGTGACTACGTGATACTTGACCGCGAAGTGCCCGATGCGATGCACATCCGGCCACAGGGCGAACAATTTAGGAAGGGAGAGTTGGTGGCCGATGCTGGCACACTTGCGACTCCGGCCACCATAGGGCTGCTGTGCATGATGGGCTGCATGGAAGTGACGGTCTATCGCAGACCGAGCGTGGCCGTTCTGGTCACCGGAAATGAACTTGTCGCCCCGGGCCGTCCGCTCGGTCCGGGACAGGTCTATGAGAGCAACTCAGCGATGCTGCTGGCCGCGTTGGTCAAGGCGGGCATTGTGGCGCGGGTGATTTTTGTGGCCGATGACCGGCAACTGACCGTTGATGCCGTGAACAGCGCATTGCAGGGTCACGACCTCGTCCTCATCAGTGGGGGAATCTCTGTGGGCGACCACGACCACGTGTACCATGCACTGATGGCCAATGGCGTCTCTGAGGTTTTCTACAAGGTGATGCAGAGGCCCGGAAAACCACTGTTGTTCGGTCGGAAGGGCTCAAAATATGTGTTCGCATTGCCTGGCAATCCGGCTGCCGCCCTCACCTGTTTCTATGTCTATGTATGGGAAGCTTTGCTCCTGATGGCCGGAAGAAATGATGCCGCACCTCGTTCCATGAGATTGCCTATTGGTGAGGGAACTGTCAAAGCGATGGACCGTGCACAATTTCTAAAGGCGCGTGTTGTCAATGGACAGGTCACAGTGCTGGGAGCCCAGAGTTCAGCCATGCTCCACAGTTTTGCCACTGCCAACGCGCTGGTCTATGTGCCAATGGACAGGGAGGAATTGCGTCCGGGAGATGAGGTTGAAGTAATGTTTCTGCCTGATGGAAATTTCTGAACTGATACCCATCATAGAAGGCCTTATGTCAACAGGATAGTTTCGTGGCGTTATGTATCACCGGATATTACGATAGCAATGGGACAGTACACAGTGCGAAACCGGCTCTGGATACTCAAGCGGGGTCAGTCCTTCCTTGGCGAGGGGAGGGTGGGTCTCCTTCGGGCCATTCAGAGCGAGGGTTCTATCACTGGCGCGGCCCGAAGCATGGGAATGTCATATAAGAAGGCATGGGAGCAGGTGGAACGCATGAATTCGCTTTCAGATATTCCCTTGGTCATCACCCGCACGGGGGGCTCTGGTGGAGGTGGCACTGAGGTCACGGAGGAGGGATTGCGGCTCATTGCAGTCTTCGACCAACTACAGCGGAATTGCCGAATCTTTCTCGATCATGAAGGGAGTCGCATAGAATGATGAATCTCTACGACATATCATGGCCGGGCCTGTTCCTGTTCCTGCTGCCTGTGGTGGCCTTCCTTTATGCGGGTGTGGGCCACGGAGGTGCCAGCGGTTACCTCACACTCATGGCACTTTGGTCGTTCCCTGTAATTGTGATGAAGCCCACCGCGCTGGTGCTCAATCTGTTCGTTGCGGCAGTGTCATTCATTCTCTATGCGCGCAAGGGCCATTTCAATCTCAGGCTGTTCCTGTCATTTGCAGTCGCTTCAGTACCGATGTCCTTTCTTGGAGGTATGATCGAAGTGGATGCCGGACTGTACAAGAAGATCCTTGCCTTGTTTCTGGTCTTTGCCATTCTGCGCATGTTGAGTGTCTTTGGGAAGGATTCCCGTGACATCCGCGCAGTGCCAATAGCACAGGGACTCGCTGTGGGTGCAGCCATCGGTTTCTTCTCCGGACTCATTGGCATCGGTGGGGGCATCATTCTCAGCCCTTTGATACTGCTCATGCGATGGGGCGCGATGAAAGAGGCGGCTGCGGTCTCTGCGGCATTCATCTGGGTCAATTCGGCCTCGGGGCTGGCAGGGCATCTAAGCCGTGGCGTGAACATCGACCCACAGGCATGGCTGCTGGTGGCTATCGCACTTGTCGGTGGCGCACTGGGCGCATTCATGGGCAGCTCCCGCTTTTCCAATGTGCTGCTCACACGCATGCTGGCAGCAGTATTGGCCATTGCCGCGTTCAAACTCCTGATCACCTGAGCCATGGCAACCACAGGCATCATACTCGCTGGCGGCAAGAGCAGTCGCATGGGACAGGACAAGGGGCTGATGCCGTTCCGTGGAAAACCCATGGTGCAGCATGTGATCGATGCTGCGGCCATGGTATGCAATTCGTTTGTCCTGGTCACCGACCATCCCATTTATTCCATGTTCGGTTTTCCTGTCATGGCCGATGAAGTGAAAGGATTCGGTCCTGTTGCGGGCATCCTGAGCGGCTTGCGCAGGTCTGCCACCGACCGCAATCTGGTGTTGAGCTGCGATGTGCCGTTCGTAACGCCCGCACTACTCAAAGAGCTGGTGCTTTGCTCTGCCGATGCAGATGTCATCGTGGCAGAGGGACCGGATGGCCGCATGCATCCCCTGATAGCCGTTTATTCCAAAAGCTGCATTGCCGCCTTTGCAAAGGCTGTTGACAGTGATGAACACCGCCTGCGCACCGTGCTCGAATCACTGGAAGTGCATTGCATGGCCTTCGGGGCAGAAATGGAGACCCAGCTCAGGAATGTCAACTCACAGAAGGATTTTCAGAATGAGAACGTTTAGTGTCATTTGTTTCGGAATGATGGCCGAGTGGGCCGAAGGCAGTCATCAGGAGCTGAAATTGGAGGAACCGGCCACAGTTCGGGATGTCCGTAAGGCCGCCGAGCAGCGTTGGCCTAGAATACAGGGCATCACCTATCGCGTGGCCGTCAACCAACGGCTGGCACATGATGCGGAAATCGTGTTACAAACAGATGAGATAGCGTTGATGCCCCCATTCGCGGGAGGATGATATTCTGATTCGCTGAACCCTGACCACCGACCACCTGATTCGCACAACAATGAGATATTCCCGCCAAACAACCCTTCCCGAGGTCGGCACACAGGGCCAGAAACGCCTTGCCGATGCCCGTGTGCTTATGGTGGGTGCGGGAGGTCTCGGATGCCCCGCACTGCTCTATCTCGCTGCGGCCGGGGTCGGAACCATCGGCATCATAGACGGTGATGTGGTAGATGTGACCAACCTCCAGCGGCAGGTGCTCTATTCCCCGGCCGATGTGGGCCGCATGAAGGCGGAGGCCGCACAGGAAAGGCTCTCTGGGCTGAACCCCGACATCCGCATCATCCCCTTCACGGAGAACTTGACACCCGCGAATGCGCTGGACATCCTGGGCGGTTTCGATCTGGTGATTGATGGCACAGACAATTTCGCCACGCGCTATCTGTTGAACGATGCCTGTGTGAAGTTGGGGATACCTTTTATATATGGTGCGATTCACCGTTTCGAGGGACAGGTGTCCGTCTTCAACTACAATGGTGGCCCCACATACCGCTGCCTGTTTCCCGACCCACCAGCGCAAGGACAGATTCCCAACTGTGCAGAGGCCGGTGTGTTGGGCGTGCTGCCCGGCATCATCGGCACATTGCAGGCCACAGAGGCGCTGAAGGTGCTGTTGGCCATCGGTCGACCGCTTTCCGGCCGGCTGTGGGTCACCGATCTGCTCACCAATTCCGCACAGACCATCAGTTTTGGAAGGGATGACGCACAGGTGACGAAGGCGATGGACATAGACCTCACGGACTCCTTTCCGACATCGTTCTGCTCCTCTGATCAAACCATTTCACCTGCCGGATTTGTAGCGAGGCTTGCGGCAGGTGATGAATTCAATGTGCTGGACGTGCGCGAATACCATGAGACCCCTCGCCCGGACCTTGCCGATCTCACTTGCATCCCGTTGGGTCAACTTGCCGACCGAATGGACCAACTGCCGACCGACCGACCGCTGTTGGTCTGCTGCCAACACGGACCAAGGAGTCTTCAGGCCATTGCGATCCTGAAAGAACTCGGATTCCCTCAGGAACTCATCAATCTCAAAGGCGGCATGGCCGCTCTGCACAAACAATTGACCGACACATGAGCACAGAGAAAAAGGCCAAGAATGTTTTCATTGACGGACCTATCGGCCCTGAGAAGATCGCATCGTCCATCGCTCATCATCAGGTGAAGACCGACATTGGGGGTCACGATATTTTCCTCGGTCAGGTGAGGGCCGATGTCATTGGCGGGAGGATGGTACAGGCCATCGAATACTCGGCCCACACCGATATGGCCAACCGTGTGATACATGATATCAGGGAGCAGGCATTCTCACGATTCAACCTCACTTGCATGCACATCTACCACAGTCTGGGCGAGGTGAAAGCAGGCGGAATATGCCTTTTCGTGTTCACTTCTTCTACCCATCGCAAGGACTGTATGGACGCCACTCGGTTTATTGTTGAAGAGATAAAGGCCAAGGCGCCCATTTTTGGGAAAGAGATCTTTGAAGATGGCAGCCACCAATGGAAAGAGAACCGATAGAGCGGATCAGGGTGTCAGCATATCAGGATTTCAGCAAATTCACCATGAACCTTGTCCGTCCAACGGAAAAACCACTTGCCCCTTCTCTCTCAACTTTGATGGACAGCATTTCCTTCATTCCCTGAAAACCTGATCTGCTGAAAATCTGATTCGCTGTTGTCCCTGAAAAACATCCCAACCATGATAGACATCACCCACAAACGGACCACCTTGAGGGCCGCCACCGCACAGGCCATTGTGCGGGTGAGCCGTGCCGAGACCATCACGGCCATTGAGACGCGCACTGTGCCCAAGGGCGATGTGTTCGAAATGGCCCGTGCTGCTGGTCTGCTGGGCGTGAAGAAGACCTCCGACCTGCTGCCCGACTGCCATCCGCTGCCCATCGAGCAGGCCTCCATCGAATACAGCATCGAAGGGCTGGAGGTGAAGATCCTGATGCATGTGAAGACCATCTACCGGACAGGCGTGGAGGTGGAGGCCATGCATGGGGCCTCGGTAGTGGCACTGACGATGTATGACATGCTGAAACCCATTGACAAAGGGATAGAGATCCATAGCATAAGACTGGTGGAGAAGAAGGGCGGCAAGAGCGATTTCCAAAGCCGTTACAGAGATGCATTGAAAGCGGCCGTCATCGTCTGTTCAGACACCATTTCCAAGGGATTGAAGGAGGACCGGGCCGGCAAGGCCATCATGCGGAAACTGGAGGAATGCGGTGTGGCCACTTCGGTCTATGCTGTGATACCTGATGAGGTGGAGGACATCCGCGCACAGGTGCGGCAGGCCGTGGAGCAAGGATTGAACATGGTCATTTTCACCGGTGGCACGGGTCTTTCGGGCCGCGATGTGACCCCCGAGGCGCTGCTTCCCATCCTCGACCGCGAGATTCCGGGCATTGCCGAGGCTGTGCGTGCCCATGGGCAGGACCGTACACCCTATTCCATGCTGTCGCGCACGGTGGCCGGTACGGTGGGCAGCACATTGGTGCTTGCCCTTCCGGGATCCACCAACGGGGCGAGGGAGAGCATGGACGCGCTATTCCCACCACTGCTCCACATCTTTGGGATTCTGAAAGGCGCCCATCACGATTAGACCATGTCCGTATTCAACTACAACAGTAGGCACAAGGCCATTCTGGCGTTCGGTGTAGTCATTGCCGTGGCCGTTCAATTCTATATGAACAGACCCGAACGGCCCACTTTTCACAATGGACAGGTGAAACAGACTGGTGGTGTGGTCGATGGCCGGAACCATGGTATTTGGGTATGGTATCATGCCAGTGGCCCAAAGAAGATGGAAGGCCGGTTTGAACTTGGGAAACGGGCCGGAAGGTGGCTCACCTTCTCGCCCGATGGAGACACGCTCACCGAGTCGTTCTATCGCGATGACAGACTCAATGGCACTTACACGGTGTTCGGCCCAGATGGAAACCCCGTGATGGTGTCAGATTATGTGGACGACAGGCAGGTTGGTCCCACAAGGAACCTGACGGAATGAGCCATGTGTATGCCTCACATAGCACGTGCCTTCCCGATGGATGCTCAGCGGGTGTTCCAGCTCACAAAACTGATTACAATGGCGGCTATATGGGCAATGGACATCGGTCAAGCCTTGGCGCAGATGCCCGACTCGCTGAGGAGTGAATTGAAGGTCAATCTTGAGATGAGGCCGAGGGCCGAGTTCAAGGACGGGTGCAGGCTCTGGAAGGACGATGATACCGGAGCGGATTTTTACATGACTCAGCGAACCCGAATGAACATCATGTACAGCCGAAGGAGTTGGAATGCGGTGGCTGCGCTACAGGAAATCCATGTTTGGACCAAGTCTGGAAGCAGGCCGGACATCGGCAGCATGAACGCCTTTGAGCTGTATGTTGAGCCGGTCCTTGCCAAGGGGCTGAGGCTGCGCATCGGCAGGCAGGCACTCTCGCTCGACAACGGCCGGATGTTCTCAGCTGCCCCGTGGTCGCAGCAGGGCCGATCGCATGAGGGGGTGCGGCTGCTTTACGACAGTGGACGATTGAGCACCGACCTCTCCGTGTTCACCACCAGGCCGTATGGGACAAGGTTCGATGCGGCCTATTCGCCCGTGG
This sequence comes from Flavobacteriales bacterium, assembly GCA_021739625.1. Lineage (GTDB taxonomy): Bacteria > Bacteroidota > Bacteroidia > UBA10329 > UBA10329 > UBA10329. Next base: position 8,887 of record JAIPBJ010000126.1, read on the forward strand.
CGGGCCACAGCTACAAGCTGCTGGCCGTGCATTACCTCATTTACCGTTTCCCGAAGCACTTCACAGTCACCTTCATCAATTACACCGACATCCATCCCCGCGACAGCAGTCCCGACACCGACACGCAGACCATGACCACTGGCGGTAGGGTGGAATATGCGCACGCCAACATGTATGCGACCTTAAGCGCATTCTACCAGTTCGGCAGCACCACTTCGCGCCAAAGGCTCAGTGCCTACTACCTGCAGCCAGAGGTGCGCGGCACATTCGGAACCACCACCGTGAGGCTGGGTGCAGAGGTGCTGAGCGGGGCTTCGGCAACGCTGGATGGAGATGTGTCGCAGAGCTTCATTGTCAATTACGGAGTGGCCTGGAAATTCATGGGTAATATGAATTTGTTCACCCGTTTTCCGAAGGATGTTGCGGGAAGAGGACTGGTGAGCCCTTATCTCTTCGTCATTCAGAAAGTGGGGAGGAGACTGTCGCTTCGGGCCGATAGCAACCTGTTGTTCACGCAGTATCCACTCATGGCCCCCGATAAGACGGAGGCCGAACGTTACCTCGGATTTGAGAACGACCTCAGCCTCAACTACCGGCCCAAGGAAGTCTTTGACATTAACCTCGGATTCTCATACCTCATAGCAAGCGACAGCATGAAGCTACTGGGAAAGGTGAAAGGTGGAGGCACTGTGCCGATATGGACCTACCTGATGGTGTCGTTCAGCCCGGTCATTCTACATGTCCGAAATTATCGGACACGTTGAATGATCTGGAATCCCCGCATTACTCCGGAACATCTTAAAACATGATTAATATCATTTAGGATAAATACATCCTAAATAATTTTGTGATTCGAAAAACGCAGGAAGATGTTCTCCAAGGCATGTGAATATGGCATCAGGGCTATGATATTGACCGCGTGGCGGTCGCAGGACGGTGGTAGGGTGAACATCACCGAAATATCAGAGCGCATAGGTTCGCCCACTGCATTCACGGCCAAGGTGATGCAGCAGTTGGTGCGCGAGGGGCTTTTAAGCTCCCACAAAGGCCCAACGGGAGGGTTCAGCATCAGTCCCGATGAGGCCAAACGGGTGAGGCTCAGTCAGGTGGTGGGCGCCATTGATGGTGACAGTATCTACCGTGGCTGCGGCCTCGGCCTCTCTGAATGCTCTGACGAAAGGCCCTGCCC
>JAIPBJ010000127.1 GCA_021739625.1 Flavobacteriales bacterium
GATAGGAAGAAGTGACGGTTGGCCTCATACTGGTCGGCCCGCACCTCGAACTGCGTGATCTGTGCCCCGCCCTGAGTCTCCACCGAATTGCTCTGGCTCTTCTGCTGCGAGAAGATGCCCGTCACCTTGAGCCGTCCGAATTTCAAGGCCACCTTGGCCCCGAACAGGTTCTGGCTGCCCTGGATCAACGACCCTGTGAGCGGAAGCGACACGTTGCCCGCCTCTATGAGCTGGATGATCTCGTCCTCATTGCCCTCATACTTCAGCTTCATCTGATTCTCAAAGTCGAAACTGGCCTCGGTGTTGTAGTTGATGCCGAGCTGCAACTTCTCCCCGATCTTACCGGTCACATTCATCTGAATGTTCTGGTCGAAATCGAAGGTGGTGTTGGTCTTCTGATTCTCGGGCAGCGCAGGGTTGTCGATCTTCGACACGTTGAACCCGAATTTCAACTCTGCCGACCCCTGTGGACGGATCTCCACTGTGGTTCCCCCGAAAATGGTCTCGAACAGTTTGCTGTTGATGTTCAGTTTGGGGATGAGAGGTTTGCGTTTCGACTCCGCATCCTGCCCCGATTTCTCCCTCCAATAGTCTCTCAGTGCCTGCGATGCGTTGTACTCCTGATATTCATCAAAGGTCATATAGGTCGGATTCCGATAGTTGAGCCTGTCGCCCACCGTCTCGGTGATGTTGTATTCGCCCGACTCCGGGTCATACTCCACGTTCTGCTGCACATTTGACGGTGTGCTCAGATACAGCGGGTTGGGGATGTCCTGAGGCGTAGGGTCGTAGGTCTCGGGAATGGGGTATGGCAGCGGATCCTCAGCGGGCGGGGTGTCCACCGCAAAAAGCTCCATGTCCATGCCCAGTGCCCAACGGTCGGCTATGGAGGCATCCGATGCCAGCGCCAAGGCAAGGAAACTCCCCACCACGGACATGAACAGAAGATGATGCAGCGACTTGGGCATAAGGGACCGGTGCAGCTTAGAAGCTGCTCAATGCGTTTTTGACTATTTCACTAACACCGAGGTCTGGCCCATATTTTTTCAGCACCTTCTCAATGGCCTTCTCGGCCGCAGTTTTGGCAAAGCCCAGCGTAACAAGGGCGCTTAACGCTTCTTCGTGCGTTTTATTTCCGGCCATGGCCAAGGCCAGTGCCCCGGTCTGCACTTTCCCAACTCTGTCGCGCAGGTCGATGATGATCCGTTCGGCCGTTTTCGGCCCAACGCCCTTGATGGATTTCAGCACGCTGACGTTGCCGCTGATGATCACGTCCTTCACCCCGCTGGGGTCGAGGCCCGACAGGATGGACATGGCCGTGTTCGGCCCCACGCCCGACACTGAGATGAGATGCCGGAACAGTTCGCGCTCGTCCTTGTTGTAGAAACCGAACAGTACGTGTGCGTCCTCGCGAATGGCCAGATGCGTGAACAGACGGCACACGCCCTTCTCTGGAAGCTGGGCGTATGTCGTCAGGGAGATCTGCAGCAGATATCCTACGCCATCACAGTCAATCACAGCACTTGCAGGGGTGCGCTCTTCAAGCACACCCTGTATGTGTGTTATCATCGATCAGAATACTTCAAGGTAGAAGTGGGGCGATAGGCGGCAGGTATTAGGTTTCTGACGAAAAGGACGCAAAAGTAACGTTTTCACTAATGCGCCTTTAATGCGATCCGTACTGGGCGAAGGTCATAATTTCGGGGCATGGCAAAGCAACAGGTCACCATCCTCTCTGGGGCCGGCATGAGCGCAGAGAGCGGCATCCGCACCTTTCGCGATGCGGGTGGCCTGTGGGAGGAGCACCGAGTGGAGGATGTGGCCACGCCCGAGGCTTGGCAGCGCGATCCGCAACTGGTGCTCAAATTCTACAACCAGCGCAGAAAGCAGCTCTTGGAAGTGTTGCCCAATGCTGGCCATCTGGCACTGAAACAGCTGGAGGAGGCGTTCGATGTGCGCGTCATCACCCAGAATGTGGACGACCTGCACGAGCGGGCAGGCAGCACCCAGGTGCTTCACCTGCATGGCGAACTCAGGAAATCGCGCAGCACAGGCCCTTCGCAGCGGGTCAATGGGATCGAGGGCCACGAACTCAACTGGGGCGACCTGTGTGCTGAAGGTTTCCAACTGCGGCCCCACATCGTGTGGTTCGGGGAGGAAGTTGTGGAGATGGACAACGCTGCAAGCATCGTCAGCGAATCGGACGCGGTCATCATTGTGGGCACCAGCATGAACGTCTATCCTGCAAACGGTCTCATCCGCTACGCCCCACGCCATGCCCCTGTATGGGTCATCGATCCCAATGCCACCGAATTGCATCAGGTTGGCCGGGCAAAGGTCATTGCCCGAAATTCGGGGACGGCACTGCCTGAACTTGTGGAGCGGCTGCTCCGCGATGGAATCTGAGGGGAAGGCCGACTTTCGACAGGATAGCTCCGAATCCCGTTGATTTTCATTTCCCCCGCGCTGCCAACCACCATCCAAGATAGGCCATGGGCAGATAGGCCACCGTCAGATCGAGCACTTCGAACCACAGAGGGGCAGGGAGCTCGAACACCATGAACGTCCCTCCCATGAGGAAGAAGGCCCCGATGGTCAGCGAAAAGGCCATGCGGTGCGTGGCAGCGATCAGTGCTGCCACCAGTGCCCCCGCCAATGTGCCCAGTGCGTGGGCCAGAAAGGGCATGATATAATGCTGCGGCCCGAACAGGTGCATGGTGGCCCTGAGGCCTTCGGTGGTGGTGACATCGCCCCCTTCGGGCGGGGGAATGATGGATCCGCTGAGCATGATGATGCCCATGTTCACAACACTGCCAAAGGCAACGCCAACAAGAACGGCCATTGTATTTCGTAGGATCGGGTTCATGGGGGAGTGATTTGGCCTCCAAGATACACATAATGGACTGCTGCCCCCCGAGCTATGTGACCGCAGCCTTATTTAGGTAGTTTTGATCTGCCCGAACAAACACATCCTTCCCCCATGAGAACATCGTTACTCGCCCTTGCCGCCTTCTTCTGCGTGCTAAAGGTCTCCGCCCAGGCCTGGAACCAATATCCATACGAGCCTGCCGGCACGGCCCTCACCTTCCCTGCCGATGAAGGCCATCATCCGGGCGAACCTGTCGAGTGGTGGTACACCATCGGTCATGTCACTGGCGATGTCACAGGCACCGAGTACACCTACATGCTCACCTATTTCTACTATCCCACCTTGGGCCTTGACGGTTTCAGGATATTCAATTTGGCCGATGACGACACCGGAGAATTCCACGCAGAGACCAAGGCCACCAATTATCCCACCCTGTCGCAGGACCACCTGGAAATAGTGGCCTCCGTGCTCTTGGGAGGCACCGAACGTTGGGTCACCGCCCGTGACGGGGAGAACGAGCTCATCCCGTTCAACTACCACATCGAGGCCACCCAGGCCTTCGGCAGCATCAACATGGACTATGTGGCCCTCAAACGCCCGTTGATATTGGACACCACAGGCTATTTCAATCAGGGCGCAAGCAGCTACACCTACTACTATTCCCAGACCATGCTGGATGCTCAGGGCACCATCACCCTCAACGGGGTGACCGAGACCGTGACCGGAACCGCTTGGATCGACCGCCAATGGGGCAATTTCAACCCCTCCACTGGCGAGCAGTATGAGTGGTTCTGCGTGCAGCTCGACAACGGGATGGACATGAACATCTGGAACGTGTTCGACACCCAGAATCAGATCCCCGACACCTCCACCTATCGCCTCACGAGCATCTATGTGGACGGGGACACCGACATCAACACCCACGATTTCACCTTCCACCGCACCGCCTATGCCTATCTGCCCGACAGCTCAAGGGCCTATTCGCAGCAGTGGCATTTCGTCTATGACGATATCGATCTGGTCATCACCACACTGCACAACAACAGCGAGGTGCAACTGCCCTTCCGCTTCTATGAGGGAACCACCACCGTGGCCGGAACCGTGGGCGGTGTGCCTGTGACCGGGGTCGGGTTTGCCGAGCTCCTGCATCCCTACGAGGTGCCGCAGATGCAGCTCACACATCCCATGGCCGGAGGCGGGTGGCTCGGCACCGAGACCATCTCATGGGACCTCCTCAACCCCGATGGCGGCCGCGAGGTCTATTATGACGTGGAATACAGCCTCGACAGCACCACCTTCAACCCCATCGCTTCCAACATCACCGAAACTTCGGTGGAGTGGGACGGAGATGCCATCGCCTATGGCACCGATTGCTGGATAAGGGTCACAGGCTACTCCATCGACCGCACCCTCACCGGCACCCATGTCATGAGCGCTCCCTTCACCTTCGGCCATGTAGGGATCGATGACACGGCCAATGACGGTCTGCAAGTGACCATCCATCCCAATCCGACCTCCAACGATAGGGTCAATGTGCGGTTCGATGGCGCGGTTCGCGATTTCTCATCTATCGGGCTTCACGACATGGGCGGACGGTTGCTCGCAGAAAGGCGGATCGACAGGGCCGTCCTGCCGGGCGAGACCCTTCAACTCAATGTGGAGGGCATTCCCGCAGGCATGTATCTGATCATGATGCGGGGCATCGGCCGCGAGACGGTCGTCCGCAAACTGTTCATCACACGGTAGAGACGCTGCATGCTTTTACGGTATAGACGTTGCATGCAACGTCTATACCGTAGCCACTACATTAGCTGCGCAATGGGCAGCAACCTGAAGGACGATATCAAGGCTTTCGCCCTTCACAGGCTGCGGTGGCAGACCGCCATCTCGCGCGAGCAGTATCAGCGCTACCACACGCTGCTCTCCAATACCTCGCGCTTCTACCGCGAACTCTCCACCAACGGGCAGGCAAAGGCCATGCACCGCATCGTGCATTTCATGCGGGCCAAGAAGTTCATAGGCCACGGCATTGAGGTCACCGACACCCACCGACTGCTCATCTCCCTGGCGGCCATCAAGCTCACCTTTGGACTTGAGCACCACTTGTTGCCGCACCTGCACACCATCTATCTGCGGCCCACACAGTTCTATTCCAGCTTCGTCAGGGCAGATGTAAAGGGCCTTGCCTCCGGCTCTGGAGAACTTCATCTCTCGTGGCAGCACGTGCTGGAAGGAATGGCCGATGCCGATGACGGCCTCCACCTCGCCATTCACGAGATGGCGCACATCCTCAAGATAGACACCGTCAAGGGCAAGCCCCAGAACGAGCGGTTCGCCTTCTATCTCAACACATGGATGCGCGAGGCCGACCGTATCCGCCAGAACCAGCCCGATGACCCCTTCCTCCGCAAGTATGCACAGGTCAATCTGCACGAATTCTTCGCGGTGTGCATGGAGAACTTCATCGAGCGACCAGACGATTTCGCAGCGCGCGAACCGCACCTCTTCTACCACACCTGCTATCTGCTCAACCAGTATCCCCTCGAACCGAAGGACCGCGCTCTGACCCCCGACATCCTGCGCAGGATCTCACATCAGGTGGGGATCTCTTTTCCGGTCACGCCCGCCAAGGACTATACCCACCACAATTGGCACTGGAGCTACACCCTGCTGTTCATCTCGCCTCTCTTCGCGCCCATCGCCATCCTCATCCTGTCAGAGGATGTCATGTTCCCTTTCGGGATGTTCGGGGCGTGGATGCTCGCATCGCTGCTGTGCGCCCCGCTTCTCTACAGGCAGGTGGTCACCTACCGCGCCATGACCCGCGATTTCTACCCCGTGTTCCTGCTTGTGGGCGCAGGCCCCATGGCTCTTGCCTTCGCCCTGATGCTCGACTCCACGGTAGATATAATGGAATGGGAAGAGCAGCATCCCATCGTCAACATCCAACATTGGCCCGAGACCAGCACCATGCAGTTGCAGTTGGCAGACAATGCCCTTGCCGACTGGCCCGACCAGCTCACCATGCTCGACAACGATGCGCACATCATACAGCAGCACGGTGGTGCGCACCTTCGCCTGCGTTTCACCCGTGGCCTGCTCGGCATCAGGCACTGCATTGCCAGCGAGATCGTCTTTTCCGCAAAGGCCAATGCGGCCGTAGAGACGCATTGAATGCGTCTCAACTCTGAATCCGACTCATATAAACACGTTGGATGGTGCGCCTGTACAGACGTTGCATGCAACGTCTATACCCCTCACTCCTTCACCAGCTTCACCCCGCCCGTCCCCTTCTCTGTCTCTATCCGCAGGGTGTAGATGCCGTTGGCCTGATCGCTGAGGTCTATGCTTCGGGCGGTGCCAGCCGTGGCCGTGTAGCTCTCTTGTAAGACCTCTCGTCCGCTAATGTCCTTGACCGTGAGCCGCACTAGGCCCTCGGCAGAGGTGACAAGAGTCAACAGCCCATTGCCGGGGTTGGGGAAGACCGTGAACGTGACTGCCCGTTCTTCTCCTACACCCACTGCGAAATCGACCGTCACGCAATGCACGTCCGCACCAGCGCAACCCACCCCGTCCGTATAGGTGTAGGTGATACAATGCTCACCCAGCCCTGCCTCCGATGGATCGAACATGTTGCCCGATACGGCCGTTCCCGCGAACGTCCCACCGGGCGGTGTGCCTTCCAGTTCCACGGGCGCACTGAGGATGTTCAGACCTTCCTCCACCTCTGTCATCACCACAGTTGGGTTCTGGGCCGTGCTGATGTTGATTGCAGGAGTAGTTCCGCCCGACCCGTCCACATAATCGACCGTGACCCAGAATTCACCATCGTCCTCCACAACGATGGTCTGCACCGTGTCGCCCGTGTTCCACAGATAAGCGTTGCCCAAAGGGGCGGTCAGTATAATACTGCCCTCGCCACAAATGACCGTGCTCCCGTCATGCGACACCGAGGCCGCAGTCCCGGCAAGCGGTGTAACCGTATGGTAGTAAGTGTTGGTGATCACCGGTTCCTCAAAGTCAAAGTAGATGTTGGCCGTGTTCTCGATCACCGTGCCGTAGGGCAGGTCGGGCACCTGCTGCACCTTGAACGCCACGAAACCATTCGACCCCAGCTCGTCCGTGGTGCTGTCGGGCAGCAGGATGTTGTTGAACCGCCATTCCAGCACCCTTGGGCCGTACATACGGAACTCATAGGGATGGCTGCTCACTCCGCTCTGCACCGTGAAGATGTTGAGGTCGGTGGTCAGCGTGTCCAATATCACCACGTTCACGGCCGTGTCGGTGCCGATGTTCTGAAATCGGACGAGGTACTCTATCTGCTGCCCGCGCTGTATGGCGTGCGTCTCGCCCAGCCCGCGTGGGCTGCCTGTCTTGTCGTTCGGGTCATAGGGCGCACTCACCTGGTCGCAGAAGATGTCGATGACAGGGTCGGCATCGTCCTGCGGGAACATGGTGACGACAAAGGGCAGGAACCCGCTCGACCCGCATATCTCCATATGTGCACTGGGGTTGGAGTTGCCCGGATGGTACGGATGCTGGTCAGCCTCCAGCCTCCATGTCTGTCCGTTGCCGAGGTATGTGAACACGGCCGAGTCGCCCCCCGCCAGCATCAGCGAGTCGAGGATGACCTGATTCCCGTTCACATACACCCGTACAGGTGCGTAACACGCCATATCCGCCCCGAGGTTGGTGACGGTGAAATACACTGAATCCCCGTCACAGTGCGCCTCCACCGTGAGGCTCGACCCGTCCCATGTCGCGTCACAGGGGGTCACCGTGGGCGGGTAGGGGTCGGGCACCGTATCGAACACGCACTCGGGCTGTGGATACAGTTCTGCGGAGAGGCAGAGGGTCTGGTTCATCTCAGCAGTCAATTCAACGGTGGCTCTCAGGGTGAACTCCACACACTGACCCGGATTGATATCTCCCAGATCGAACTGAAAAAGGTTGTTGTCCAAAGGGGTGTAGGGCATGGAAGCGGATTGAACACTGATGTTCTCGTCCAATTGTACAATGCAGTAGGCATCAGCCAATAAGTCGGTACCAGTTGGTTCGTTGCAAGCACTCACGTGGATCATCTGATTGGAGAACCCTCGTCTCATGGTGAGCATCACGATTGAGATAACCGGTGAGGGGCACGGGTTGGTGGAAATGAAACCGAAAGACGGCCCTTCGGTCATTGATTGGGAATCTGTCACAGTGAAGGTCTGGGTCGGAGGGCAGGTGAGTATCCAGTTCGGGTTTGTGGTATCCACCGAGATTGTGTAAGTGCCGGTCGGAAGGGAGTCCAGAGACCATATTCCATCCTGCGACTGCGACACGATGTCACCTGGTTGAATTAGCAGAGGTATTTCGTTTACAACCCCGGTTTCTATCTCTTCCTTAATACAATTGGCGTTAAGGTCAAGCCAAATTGATCCATTCACCAATTCGGGTTGTTTGAATTTCACAAGGAAAGCATCAAACCACCCTCCATAATTGGTCTGGTGACCACCTATGAGGAGACTGTCATTCGTATTCGATGTCTTTGTCTGTCCGGAAAAATATACATGGCCACTACTGTCTGTGGCGCAAGCAAAACCGTAATCCATCTCATTCGCTCCGAAATACGTGGCCCATTGGCGCTGACCCAAACTGTTGAACTTCGCCATGAACGCATCTGACGATCCCCCTCCGAAGGTATTCTGATATCCGTTGTAAGCGATACCCTGATACGTTCCAGACGTTCCAGACAGATACACTCCGCCACGGTCATCGGTGTGGACATAGTATCCGGATTCAGGGTTGTAGCTTCCAAAATATGTGGCCCACAGGCGGTTTCCGCTTGGATTGAATTTCGCTATGAATGCGTCAGCCGCACCATCAAGACTATTCTGAAACCCATTCCATGAAATATTGTCGATTGACCCTGCTGTTCCTGCCAAGTATATGTTGCCGCTGTTGTCTATTGCACAGGAACGCCCCTCATCAACAGAGCCTCCCCCGTAGTAGGTAGACCACTGTCGAACACCATCCTCACTGAATTTCGCCAAAAAAGCATCACCGCAATAGTTGCTTGGGCATGGTGTTGATCCGGCATACGTATTCTGATGACCACCAGAAGCTATATCATCGGTTGAGGATGTCTTGCCGGCTAAATAGACGCTGCCATCATTGTCAGTGGCACAGGCGTATCCAATATCCTCTTGACTTCCCCCAAAGTATGTTGCCCATAAACGAACACCATTACTGTTAAATTTCACAAGCATAGCATCCGACAGATAACCTCCAAATGTCTCTTGGTGGCCCTGAGAGGCTATACCCGTTTCAGACCGGGCCTTGCCAGCCAGATACACATTATCATTCATATCAACGGCACAGGAAAATCCCTGATCAGTGAAATCACCTCCATAATACGTGCCCCATAGGCGCACACCACTTTCGTTGAACTTGACCAAAAAAGCATCTTCTCCCCCACCGATCGTATTCTGATGCCCATTGCTGGCGATGGCATACGTAGAGCCGGCAAACCCAGCCAGATACACATCATCGTTAGAATCCACGGCACAGGAATGACCCTCATCAGCTCTGTCTCCCCCGTAATACGTTCCCCATAGACGAACTCCTTCTGAAGTGAATTTGACCAGAAACGCGTCCGGACAGTCACTTCCACTTCCACATGTACCATCTCCGAAATAAGCCTGATGGCCGCCAGAGCTTATGGCAGTAAGTGGGTATTGAGACTGTGTCCACCCCGCCAGAAAAACACTCCCCTCGCTATCGACAATGCAATGTCTGCCCTCCTCTTCATAGGACCCTCCATAAAACGTTCCCCAAACCTGCACCATCGGGTCTATCCGCATCGCCAGCATCGGGTCGTGCCCCATCACCTCAAAACTCACTGCTCCGCCCGGCACCTCGCCTTCCAATGGAGCTATCACCCACCTCGCCTCCAACTGTTGACCTTCCTGAAACACCTTCAGCCCGCCTTCGCGTATCTCGCCAAAGGGCGTGCCCATGATCAGGTGGCCTTCATCATCGGTGCTCAGTTCCGCACCCTTCACCTCAAAGCGTATCTGCGAGTAGTCTGCTCCCGCAGCCACCAGCCAATCCGTCTCCAACGTCCCGTCCGTGCTGTAGCAGCGCAGGTCTATGCCCGGCCACAGTCCCTTTAGCGTCACACTCTCATACTGCT
>JAIPBJ010000008.1 GCA_021739625.1 Flavobacteriales bacterium
GGCAGCACCAGATATCAGACGGTAAAAATTCCAAATGTCAAATCATTCTACCTTCCAAACGAAAGGCATCCTGTTCCTGAGAATATCACGCAAAATTCCTTGACCTATTACTGGACCAAATGGGTGCATTATTAATGGTGCAGTGAACCGAGAATCTTCATGATGTCGAAGAAAATCGAGAATGATATGATTGGCAAAGTTGCGGGTGCGCGTCAAGGAGGTGTCGGTGGAGAAGCGGCAGATCGATCTGGTGATGTTGAGCAGTTGAAATAGAAGCGCTTCCTTTTCCTCTGCGCCTTACATTTGGAGCATGCCACTCACCCCACGCCATCAGCAGCCCTTCAAAGTATCGGTGGTGGTGCCCTGTTTCAATGAGGAGGGCAATGTGGCAGAACTGTATGCACAGCTCTGCGAGGCCGTCAAGGAATATCCCGATGTCGAGTTCGTGTTCGTGGACGATGGCAGCACCGACAGCACCATTCAAATTCTGGAGCAGTTGGCCGCGAAGGACGGCCGTGTGCGCCCGTTGGCGCTCAGTCGCAACTTCGGGCACCAGTTCGCGCTGAAGGCGGGGCTTGACCATGCCGAGGGGGACTGCGTCATCAGCCTCGATGCCGACCTGCAACACCCGCCATCGCTCATTCCAGCTTTGATTGCCAAGTGGTCGGAGGGATATGATGTGGTCTATACCGTGCGGGAGGACGACCCATCGCTGCCTTGGCACAAGCGGGCCACCTCCAAGCTGTTCTATCGGTTGATGAGCAGGCTTTCATCTGTGGACATCCATCCCGGGGCGGCCGATTTCCGTCTGCTGGACAGAGAGGTGGTGGAGGTGCTGCGGCAGTGCGGGGAGAATCATCTGTTCATCCGCGGACTGGTGAGCTGGGCGGGATTCAGTCAGGTGGCGATGGCATACTCGCCCAATCCACGCTATGCCGGGAGGACGAATTATTCGCTGCGGAAAATGGTCTCGTTCGCCCTCAGTGGCATCACGGCCTTCAGCATCCGCCCCTTGCAGCTTTCCATTTTCGTGGGGCTTTTCATCGCCTTTCTGGCAGGGATCTACGGACTCTATGTGGTCTATGCGTTCGCCTTCACCGACCGGACCATCCCGGGCTGGTCGAGCGTGGCGGCCAGTGTGCTTTTCATCGGGGGCATTCAGCTCATCATGCTGGGCATCATCGGTGAATATCTCGGCAAGACCTTCATCGAGAACAAGAAGCGGCCCACCTACATCGTGCGGAGACGCAAGGCTCAGGGCGCGTCATAGAGGCTCAGCCGCAGGTCGTCAACCCAAAGCGGGTCGTTGCTGCCGCCCCAGGCGAACACTTGGATGCGGTCCTTGGGAAGCAGTTGCATTGGCGGCCTGGCCACAAGCATCACATCGAACCAGACCTCGGTCCCGATCGACTGTTGGTGGAATCCCTCCGCCATTTCCCAGATCACTTTGCCTTCCCTTTCGATCTTGAAGAAAATGGCCGCGTTGGCCTCTTTGGACGACAGTTTCACCTTCATCTCCACCACGGCCTTGCGCATCGTTTCCGCGTTCTGCTCCGAGAGGTTGAGCCAGATGGCAGGACTTCCGGGCTGCACAGCATCCATGCGCCAACTGTGCCGGCCGCTGAAGGCATGGGCGGTGTCTGCAAGGGCGGCATCGTGCGGCCAGTGAGGGTTCTGTTCTTCAAGCGTGCTGATGGTGGAGAACAGGGCGGGGCGTGGCGCTGCACCTACGAATCTGCGGATGCCGGGCCGCCCGGGTATGGGTTCCATCTCCTGATCAAAGGATTGCAGAAGTATCTCCCGCACGTGTGGATGCAGCGGCATGCGATGGCTGCCCAACGCGATGGTGTCGTGCCCCTTTGCTTTCAGGTCGGCAAGCCAAAGGCGCAGCGCGTGCAGTTTCTGTGGAGATGGACTGTTGACGATGAATACATCGCCCGAGGGGGAGGTCTGCATCCGCAGGCTGTCGAACAGATGGGGCTTATCGGCCAGCAGGAGCATGGGCGTTCCATTGTCCTTGGCAGCCGACCGGGCCAATTCGGCATAGCCTGCCAACCGTTGTTCTTCGTCCGACTTCTTGCTCGACCATGAGACGATCAGCAACAGCCCCATCATTCCCATCAGACCAATGCTGACAGCGGCCGCCCTGCGTTTCTGGAAACCTGCATGCTCGCGGAGCAGAAAGTAGAGCAGGGCGAGGCAGTTGATGGCGAACATGCCGTAGGAAGTGGCAAGGCCCGCCATCACCCCGGGATTCCGGTAGTGGAACTCCACTCTGGTTGCGCCCGCAGGAACTGAAAGCGTGGGGAATATGCCGTTGACAGCATGTTGCACCGCTTCACCGTCAAGATAGCCTTGCCAGCCTTGATAATCGGTCTGCAACAGCGTGATGCTGCGTGCGGTGGATGCATTGACGGTGAACGCCACGATGCTGGGCGCAAACCGCTCCATGATGATCGTGTCCGATCGGTCTGCTGTCGAAGAATCGGAGAAGAAGACCACGGGGCGGGCAAGTATGGCCTCGAAGGCCGCTGGGGTCTCCTCGCGGAAATGCTCGAATGCATCGAGCCTGAAACTGTTGAACCCCTCGAACGAGACGGTCTTTGTGAGGATGTTCGTGTTTCTCCACAGTGGACTCATAAACTGCGGCCCATCGCGATGGGTGCCGACAGCCACAGAGAGGTCGGGCAGCGGAAAGCCCTGCGGGTTCTGGTCGATCTTGGATTGGAGCAGGGCAGGGGACTGGCCCGAGCCGACCGTGATGGGGAAATTAAGGTGGACGGAAACGCCCATTTCAATCAGCAGAAAACCCATCAACAACCAAGAGAATGCCTTGGAGCGATGGCGCAGCAACCATAGACCGACCATCAACAGCAGCAGCAGGCCGCATTGGATCACCGCATGGATGAGGACGTGGTTGACGCGGGGCGTCTGCCCGAGGCTGTCGCGGTATTCTGACAGGAAGACCAACGGCCGATAGGTGACCGCGTTGGTCTGGAAGAAATAGATGCCAATGCCGGCAATGGCGATGAAGAGGAGCATGGCCGCTGCGAAGGGCCGCTTCCACTGTGGCCTGTCGGCACCGATGAAACGGCCCAGCTCGGCCGTTGCGATAAGAATGAAGGCCAGTAGGGCGAAGTAGTAGAAAAAGGCCGACATGCGGAAGAGGTCCATCAGCGGAGCATGATGGAACAGCCATTCGCGCACAGGGGTGTAGCGGCCGAAGGAAGCGAACAGGCAAAGCAGTCCGAAACCGAGGAAGATGTTCTCCATCATCCCCCTTCTTCTGAACAGTGCAGAGAGCAGCCCGATGAGCATGAGCAGGCCGAAGTGTCCGTTGCCCATGGAGAGGTCGGTGTCGTAGAAATCGGTGTCGGTGACCACAGCGAATGGCGTGAGCAGCGAAATGAGACACTGCGGGGAGAAGGGCATGAACTGCGCGTCCTTGAGTGTGACTCCCGCGAAGCGCTGAATGTGCGGTGAGACCTGATAGAAGGTGACCATCAGCACAGTCAGGGATACCAGTACGATGACCGACAGCAGGGCATTCATTGTGAGGATTCTGAGAAGATGCCCCTGTTGCCTTCTCCGTTGCCATAGTTCGACAAGGAAAAGGAAGATGAGCAGATAAAGGAGCATCATGTTGAGGGCCTGATAGCCCCCAGTGAGCTGGAGAAAGAGGAAGAACGCCAGTTTCCACAGGTCGGGCCACTGCGCGTGCCGCTGAAGGCGGATGAAATAGTGGACCGCCCAAGGAATGAATGCCGCAGCGATGATGCAGGCGAGGTCCTGCCCGTGGCCGACAACAAATCCGCTGAGCATATAGGCGATCCCCCCCATGATCCTTGCGCGGTGCATGGAGGTGAAATGGCCTGCCAGCAGATACATGCCCGTGCCTGCCACGCTGAGATAGAGGATGAAGAGCACATTGAGCAGTTGCACGCTGTAGCCGCCTGCCAGCCCAACGATCAGCCCTTCGATGTAAAAGACCGAGCGCATGTCGGCATGGATGGGATAACCGAAATGCTGATAGGGATTCCAGAGCGGGAAGATGCCATGGTCGAGACTCTCGCCCACGAAATAGCGCCAGGGCAGATAGCAGTCCGTGGCATCCCACTTCAGGCTCTCGTGCATGGATGCGATGCCATGGAAGGCGAGGATACAGACCAGCACCATGAGTGCGAAGACGCCCGTCACGCGGGCAATGCCCACTTCTGCTGTGCTGTTTGCTGTAATGCTGCCGTTCATGCCGCTCGGGCCGTGAAAGTAAGCAGCCCCGGCAAGGCACCTTGCAGTGGGCCGCTGCCGTGTATGGATCTGTACGGATCCGGTCTGGCGACAGGTGCCATGCGACATCCCCGCCCGAAGCCGTTCCTTAGATTTGTGCCATGGCCATCACACCCGTCCGCAGCAGATACCGCCTTTTCCGCCTATTGCTGAAGATGTCGCTGGCACTCACCTTTCTGGTCATCCTGGCAGGCAGTGTGGTGCGCACCACTGGCAGCGGCATGGGCTGTCCGGACTGGCCCAAGTGTTTCGGGCAGTGGATTCCACCCACGGACGGCAGTGTCCTCCCGGCAGACTACAGGGAGCACTACATCGGGGTACGCAGGCAGAAGAATGACCGGCTGGCCGATAGGCTGGCCCCGATGGGCTTCAGCGAATTGGCCGAGCGCATCCGAAACGACCACAGCATCTATGAGGAGACCGATTTCGTGTGGCAGCGCACTTGGACCGAGTATGTGAACCGGCTGTGCGGTGCATTGCTGGGCCTGTCGCTGCTGGCCACGTTCGTCACTTCGTTCATGTTCTGGCAAAAGAGCAGGCGGGTGGTATGGATACTGCTGGGAGTGATCATTCTCACCGTGTTCCAAGGGTGGCTCGGCTCGGTGGTGGTGAGCACAAATCTGCTGCCCGGCACCATCACGGTTCACATGCTTTTCGCGTTCCTCATCATAGCAGGACTGATGCAGACCTATGTGAAGACCTCGCCCGGAAGGCGGGTGATGTCGAGCTTCGCCATGAAGGATACGATGCGCTATGCCGTTGGCGTGCTGCTTGTGCTCACGGTGGTGCAAGTGGTGCTGGGAACACAGGTGCGGCAGCAGGTGGACCTCATTGCCAAGGAACTCGACATGGCGCAGCGCGAACTGTGGATCGGACGACTGGGCACGGTGTTCCTCGTCCACCGCTCGTTCTCGCTGCTTCTGCTGGCGGGCCATCTCTGGCTTTTCTATCAGGTGCTGCGACACCTGCGGCACTATTTTGTGGTCTATCGCGCCACGGCCTGGCTCATGGCATTCATTCTGGCCGAGGTGGTCACGGGCGTTCTGCTCGCCTATCTCAACATGCCACGTGCCGCGCAGCCGTTGCATCTGCTGTTCTCGTGCATGATAGTCGGTGCGCAGAGCTACCTGCTCTTCGTCTTCTTCAGCAGGCGGAGAATAGGGTCGGGGAGCGATGTCAGTGTTTCCAGCTGAACGTCTCCACCAGATGCTGGAGGTCCTCGTCCAGAAACTGGATGACCGGGGCCAGCGAGTCGTTGTTCGGCACCACGTTGAAATAGAGCGCCCCGCGCAGAAAATGGGTCGTGCTATCGGTCAGATAGAGCTGAATGGGCGAGGCCGCCCCGCTGCCCGCCACTTTCCAATACATGCCATAGACCTTTTCATCAGCATTGACGATGACCTGCTCAGCTATGCCCGATGCCTTGCTGATGTGCTTGTTGGTCATGGTGCGGGCATCATTGAGGTATTCCTCCAGATTCCCGTTCACAGGTTTATAGCTGAAATGCACACGGGCCTTGAACTGCGGCACGTGCAGGTCGAACCAGCACGGTGATGACCCTGTGCGCAGGTCCGGTTCAAAGGCCATGTATGTCGGCATTTCGAACGTGAAAGGGCAATCGCTCTGCACGGGCATGTACACCTTTTCGGGCAGGTCGATGCGCATATAGCCGCGCGGCTTGGGCGTGTGGTCTTCCCCACAGCCGGCCAGCCCCATGGTGGCGATAAGCAGAACGACCAGCGACAGCCTGCCGTTCAAGGGATTCCCGTCCTCGTTCCCGTCACTGGGCAGAAGGGCCACCTTGAGGCGTTTGATCCTGCGCTTGTCCACACTCTCCACGGTGAATTCATAGTTGTTGAATGCTATGCGCTGATCCTTGTGCGGGATGCGGCCCACCTGTTCGAGTACGAAACCTGCCAAGGTGTCGGCCTCGCCCTTGTTGTCCTCAAACTCTTCCCCGTCAATCTGCAGCACACGGTAGAACTGCCGCAGGTTGGTCTTTCCCTCGAACACATAATGCGTGCTGTCCAGTTTGGAATAGACCACCTCCTCATCATCAAACTCATCGGATATCTCGCCCACGATCTCCTCCATGATGTCTTCCAGCGTGACCAGACCCTCGCACCCTCCGAACTCATCCACCACAATGGCCATGTGAACCCTCCGATGGCGGAACTCCTCAAGCAGGTCATCGATCATCTTGCTCTCTGGCACGAAGAAGGGAGGACGCATGAGACCGCGCCAATCGAAACCGTCACTTTCGGTCATGTGGGGCAGCAGATCCTTCACGTGAAGCACGCCCTGAATGTTGTCGAGCGTGTCCTTATAGACAGGTATGCGAGAATAACCTGTCTCCAATATCTCGGCCAACAGGGCGGTGAAAGGGGTGTTGAGCTCCACGGCCTCCATGTCGGGCCTCGGGCGCATGATCTGCTTCACATCTGTGCTTCCGAACTGCACGATGCCCTCCAGGATCTTCCTGTCCTCGTGGTCGCGCTGGGTCACCGGTCTGGTGATGTCCAGAGCGTGCGACAGCTCATCGACCGAAAGATGGTCCTTCAATGCCCCGGTCCTGCTGTCGATGACCGATGAGACCTTGATCAGGGGAATGCTGATGAAACTGAATGCGTAGGAGAGATAATGCAGCGGATAGGCCATCATGGTGGCAAAGCGGACACCGGTCTGCGCGGCATAGACCTTGGGCACAATCTCTCCGAACAGCAGCACCACGGCCGTGATACCGAACACCTCGATGATGCGCATCACGGGGATCACCCCGAAAAGCGTAAGCCGCAGCACGTGGTCGGGCACTGTGGTCGAGATGAGATAGGTGCTCAGGATGATGATGCCCACATTCACGAAATTGTTGGCGATCAGGATCGTTGCCAACAGGCGCTTGGGCCGCTGAAGGAGCCGCGACACCATTTTGCGGTGCGGGCTCGGGGTGTTCTCCAGATCCTCCAGGTCGGCCCGAGACAGGGAAAAGAAGGCCACCTCGGCCCCAGAGATGAGGCCGGAGCAGACGAGCAGCACAATCAGAGCAGCAGGGCCGTAGAGCAATTCGGGATTGATGCTGAGCAGCAGAGGCCACATCAGCAGGGCCGGGGTTTCCGGAGGGGGGTCTTCCAAGGTTGGAATGATTCGTTCTACTTATGCACGCCCATCCTCAGAATGGGAGGTCGTCATCTATTTCGCCAATGGGCTGTTGGGGCGGTTCGCTCACCTGATGTGAGGATGAGTTGCTGGCCGGTGAAGAATCGGCACCTGCACCACCAGTACCTCCAAGCATGTTCATCTCGCGGGCAATAATCTCGGTAGTATATCTGTCCGCTCCATTCTGATCGGTCCATTTACGGGTCTGAAGACTGCCTTCAATATAGACCTGACGGCCCTTTTTCAGATATTTCTCGGTGATTTCTGCCAGACCGCGCCAAAGCACCACATTGTGCCATTCGGTGCGCTCCTGCGGGTTGCCGTCCCGGTCCTTGTAGCGCTCGGTCGTTGCCAGACGTATGGTTGCCACTTTAGTGCCACTCTCCAAGGTCTTCACCTCAGGGTCGGCCCCGAGGTTGCCGACAAGAATCACTTTATTAACTCCAGCCATGATTTCAGGTTTTATAGGTTGAATGATCCGATTGGTCGAACAAATGTTCTAAACCTTTTTGGAATGTGCAAGCATTTTTTTGTTGAGATAATGATGTATGAGACGCGGGAATGCCAGTCGCTCCAGATCTTGCCACGGCACAGGGTCTGCAATTGATGGGGGCAGGTGCTTGACCCTGAATTCAAAGAAACGGCCGAAGATGCGCTGATGGGTGAGGATGTGACGTACGGGCCCATGGCTGTCCGCAAGTACTGCTCCTTTTATGCGATAGTGGGCCAGCACCTCATCAGCATCCAAGGTGCGGTCCGACTCCAACATCGGGAATTGATAAAGCCCCTGCCAGATATCGCCAGCGGGCCTGCGTTCCACTACGGTGTGCTCTCCATCTGTCAGCACCAGAAAGTGGAAGTACCGTTCGCGCACCTTCGTCCTTTTCGACTTCATGGGGATTGAATCGACCAGTCCCAAGCGATAGGCATTGCAGCCTGCCTGCAAAGGACACTGCTCGCAATTCGCATTCCTGGGCAGGCACACTGTGGCCCCCAGTTCCATCATGGCCTGATTGTGCTCTCCCGGACTTTGAATGTCCAAGGCCCCCTGTGCCGATCGGTCGATGGCCTTGATGACGGGAGCGCTGTCCACCGGATCGGTGATGCCATGGAAACGGGCCAGTACGCGCGTCACGTTGCCGTCCACACACGCCACTGGCAGATCGAAGGCGATGGAACCGATGGCGGCCGCAGTGTAGGGGCCAACACCCTTTAGCGAACGGAGACCTTCATAGGTATTGGGAAAGCATCCGCCCGGCCCGGTCGTCACTTGTTTGGCAGCAGCATGTAGGTTCCTTGCCCGTGAGTAGTAACCGAGGCCCTCCCACAGTTTCAGCACCTCGTCCTCGTGGGCGTTCGCCAAATCTGTCACCGTTGGAAATGCACTGAGGAAGCGATGATAATAGGGAGTGCCCTGATCCACCCGCGTCTGTTGCAGGATCACTTCCGATATCCAGATGGTGTATGGGTCGGACGAGCCGCGCCACGGCAGGTCCCGTTTGGCCCGCCCGTACCATTGACGCAGCGCATTTGTGGGGAAGGGATGATGGTCAGCGTCCAAGGGCCGCAAAGGTAGTTGGGCGATCAGGAGGAAAAATACTGGTCCGGCTGTTTGAAGTACGGATTATTCCTTTACATTTGCGCCCCCCAATTCACATTGTATTAACCAGCTCAAAATCAACAACTAATGACCAAGGCGGACATAGTGAACGAGATTGCCGAGAAGACCGGCCTCGAACGCGTTGAGGTATTGCAGACCATTGAAGCATTCATGGTCTCTGTTAAGAACTCACTTTCCAAAGGCGAGAACGTGTACATGCGCGGTTTCGGCAGCTTCATTGTGAAGAAGCGTGCGCAGAAGACCGGCCGCATCATCTCACGCAACACCACCATCGTCATCCCCGAGCACAATGTGCCGGCATTCAAGCCAGCGAAGACTTTCGTGAGCAGGGTGAAAGACGGTAAACCCGCTAAGAAGGCGGCCAAGTAGGCATTTTGAACAAAGGGCAGATCCTTCTCATTGTAGGTGCTGTGGTCGTGACCGCAGGACTTTACATGCTGCCCTATGCTCCGCTTGCACCTGAGGTTTCAGAGGAGGAGGCTGCCACACCGGTGGCCGAATACTCGGTCGTGGACGATGTGACGGAGGTCAATAACGGTTTGGACAGCGCATCGCTGGCAGTCATCACCCGCTTTGAGATAGCTGTTGACCGACACGGGAAGACCGAGTATCGCGACAGCCTCATGGCGGTCTATGATATGCTTCGCCAACCTTTGGCATCGGCCTATCATTCCATGAAAAAGGCCGAAGCTGTCAACACTGCCGATGCATGGACCGAAGCTGGCGAGCGATTCCTTCTCAATGCCAAGTACATGGGCGACCAACGGCAGAAGGCCGGATGGTTCGGTCTCTCCAAACTGTGTTTGGAAAAGGCGCTCGCCTTGGCCCCCAATGATTTGGACATCAAAGTGGATCTAGGGGTATGCATGGTCGAGAGCGCGGGCCTGACGGGCGATGCGCCCATGCAGGGCATCGGTCTTCTGAAGGAAGTGGAGCAGGCCGACCCGAACAACGTGAAGGCCTTGATCAACCTGGGCTATTTCTCTGTTCGCTCGGGTCAGTTCGACAAGGCCGAAGAGCGGTTCATCCGCGCACTGAAGGCCGATCCCGATTACAGCGAGGCATACCTCTATCTCGCTGACCTTTACGAGAAGCAGCAGCAGACGGCCAAGGCCATTGACGCACTCAATACCTACATGAACAGGGTGGACGACCCTCAGCGCAAAGCAGAGGTGGCCGGCTACATCAAAGAACTTTCAAACAAACTCAAGTAACTTAAATACCCAGCATCATGCCTTGCGGAAAGAAGCGTAAAAGACATAAGATGGCCACTCACAAGCGCAAGAAGCGTTTGAGAAAGAACCGTCACAAGAAGAAGAAGTAATCGACCTTTGAGATAAGGTTCTCAGTCCGCCTTGTCGCGGCACTGCCATCACGATGTAAAATCGGCTCCCCCTCGGGGGAGCCGATACCTTGCTGTACGCTCGTGCGCGGCCTGGCGGAAATAAAAACCGCTACCCGTGAATTACGAACTCGCAATCTCATCTCAACCTAACAGGGTCGATATCGCCCTCCTGCAGGACAGGCAGCTCATCGAGCTGCATCAGGAGACCGGTGATTCAGGCTTTCAGGTCGGTGACCTCTATTTCGGCCGCATCCAGAAGGTGATGCCCGGCCTCAATGCCGCGTTCATCAACGTAGGCTTTTCCAAGGATGGCTTTCTGCACTACCTCGACCTCGGTCCCAAGGTGCAGTCGCTCATGCGATTTGTTGACCTGACCCGTAGCGGAAAGGTCAAATCGCCCATGCTCGACCGTTTCCGTCTGGAAGCGGAAATTGACAAGGGCGGCAAGATCGGTGATGTGATGAAACAGGGGCGCGAGATCCTGGTGCAGGTGGCCAAGGAGCCCATCAGCACCAAGGGGCCGCGACTCACCACCGACCTCTCGCTCGCAGGGCGCTACATGGTGCTCGTGCCATTCGGAGAGAAGGTGTCCGTGTCTCAGAAGATCAGAGAGAACGAGGAGAAGAAACGCCTCAAGGACCTCTTTGACAAGATAAAGCCCGGAGGATTCGGACTGATCATACGCACCGCTGCCGAAGGCAAGAAGGTGGAGGATCTGGAGTCTGATCTTAATGAGCTGGTGAAACGGTGGTCTGACATGATCACTGAGGTGCGCAAGGCGCAGGCACCCAGCCGTGTGATGGGCGAACTGAGCCGCACGTCCTCCATTGTGCGCGACATGCTGAGTCAGGAGTTCTCCAACATCATTGTGGACACGATGGAGGTGTATCAGGAGATTCATGACTATCTCTCGCTGTCCTCGCCCGATAAGCTCAAGCTCCTCAAATTGTACAAGGGCAAGGACCCCCTGTTCGAGGCCATGGGACTGAACCGGCAGATCAAAGCCTCGTTCGGCAAGAATGTGACTTACAACAGCGGTTCCTATCTTGTGATTGAGCACACCGAAGCGCTGCACGTCATTGATGTGAACAGTGGCCCACGCACCAATGCAGCGCACGATCAGGAGACCAATGCATTGGAGTGCAATCTGGGTGCAGCCAAGGAGATCGCCCGTCAACTGCGGCTGCGCGACATGGGCGGGATCATCGTGGTGGACTTCATTGACCTGCATAAGCCTGAGAACCGCAAGCTGCTCTTCAACACGTTGAAGGATGAGATGAGTACAGACAGGGCCAAGCACAATATCCTGCCGCCCTCAAAGTTCGGACTGATACAGATCACCCGTCAGCGTGTGCGGCCCGAAATGGACATCAAGACCCGCGAGAAGTGCCCCACATGCAACGGTACGGGCGAGATCGAGGCCAGCATCCTGTTCGATGAGGAATTGGAAAGCAGTGTGCGCTATGTGTTCGAACATCAGAACGAGAAGTCCATCACCTTGCGGGTACACCCCTACATGGGCGGATACCTCACCAAGGGCGAATTTGAGATGCTCGGATTCAAGATGGGCGAGTCGGTGCGGAAGAAGTGGAGCGCCAAATACGGAAAGAAAATAGAAGTCGAAACTTCAACGGCCTACACCATGATGGAGTATCACATGTTCGATCCCAATGGCGAGGAGATTCGACTTGACTGAACCCGATCTGTCCAAGAAGCTGGCACGCTTTGCGGAGGTGGCAGCGCTTGACAATTGCGTGGAGGTGCCCAATGGGCACGTCATCAAAGATTTCGGGCTGCGCGGAAAGTGGGCCAGCGATCATTTTGGCAACGACTGGCCCATCACCCTTGAACTGGCCTGTGGCAAAGGCGAGTACTCGCTGGGGCAGGCACGGCTCTTCCCCGACCGCAACTTTATCGGGGTGGATATCAAGGGCAATCGCATCTGGAGGGGTGCCACAGAGGCCAAGCGCGATGGGCTGACCAATGTGGCCTACCTGCGTACTCGCATCGACTTCATCGACAGGCTTTTCGGCCCGGAGGAAGTGTCCGAGATATGGGTCATCTTTCCCGACCCACAGCCGCAGAAGGACCGAAAGAAACTTACCTCACCCTTGTTCCTCGACCGCTATCGTCAGCTGTTGAAGCAGGGCGGGACAGTGAACCTGAAGACCGACAACTATCCTCTTTGGGAGTTCACTATGGAAGTCATCGCGGAGCAGAAACTGACGGTCCTCGGCCAGAGCACCGATCTCTATGCCGACCTGGACAGCAAGGCTTCGCCATATCTCAATGAGCGGGAGGACATCCTGCGCATCCGCACCTACTACGAGGGCCTTTGGTTGAAGGAGGGACGGAAGATCAATTTCGTTTCGTTCACTTTGCAGAGTTAAGGGCTGCAATCGTTGGTAGGATACGTATTGCCGATCTGTCGGTGCACAGAGTGCCCGTAGGAAGTGGAACTTTCGGTTCGTTGTGTGACATGAGTAACCTGAGTGGCATCTGCTCTGCACGACCTTTGCACCTCAAATCAAACAGAAAGGGATGAACATAGAACAGATATACACGGGATGCCTGGCCCAAGGGGCCTATTACATCACCAGCAACGGTGAGGCCGCCATCATTGACCCGCTTCGGGAGGTGCAGCCTTACCTCGACCGTCTGGAGCGTGACGGAGTGAAACTGAAGTACATCTTCGAGACGCACTTCCATGCCGATTTCGTCTCTGGTCACCTGGACCTCAGCCGGGCCACAGGCGCGCCCATCGTTTTCGGTCCCACGGCCCAGCCGGGTTTCGAAAGCATCGTGGCCAAGGATGGACAGATCTTTCAACTGGGCGAAGAGCGTGTAAAAGTGCTGCACACGCCTGGGCACACCATGGAAAGCGCCACATTCCTGCTCATCGGCAAGGACGGCAGTGACCACGCGATCTTCAGTGGAGACACACTCTTCATTGGCGATGTGGGCCGGCCCGACCTCGCACAGAAGGCCGCCAACATGACTCAGGAGCAGCTGGCAGCAACCCTGTTCCATTCTCTCCGCGACAAGATCATGACCCTTGCCGATGATGTCATCGTCTATCCCGCCCACGGTGCAGGCAGCGCATGTGGAAAGAACATGAGCAAGGAGACCGTGAGCACTGTTGGAGAACAGAAGCGCAGCAACTATGCCCTGCGTGCAGATATGACCGAGGCCGAGTTTGTGAAGGAGGTGACCGATGGGCTGCTCCCGCCTCCCGGCTATTTCGGAATGAACGTGGCCATGAACAAACAGGGTTACGACAGCTTTGCCCAAGTGCTGAGCAATGGTATGAAAGCCCTCTCGGCCGATGATTTCGAGACTGTGGCCGAGGCTTCGGGGGCGCTGATCCTGGACACCCGTGCCGCTGGTGATTTTGCCAAGGGATTCATCCCACAATCTGTGAACATTGGGCTCAAAGGCGATTTTGCCCCGTGGGTAGGAGCGCTCATCGTAGATGTGAGACAGCCGCTGCTTCTGGTCTGCGACCCTGGAACAGAGGAAGAGGCCATCACCCGCCTGAGCCGCGTGGGTTTCGACCACGTACTTGGCCACATTGCAGGCGGTTTCGCGTCATGGCCGGCCGCAGGAAAGGAAGTGGACACCGTGAACCGCATCACTGCCGAAGAATTCGCACAGCGATTCAAGCCCAGCGAAAGCAAGGTCATTGATATACGAAAAGAGAGCGAGTATGCTGCCGAGCATGTAAAGGATGCCTACAGCTGGCCTTTGGCCTATATCAACAGTTGGATGAAGGACATCGACCCTGAGGAGCATTTCTTCCTGCACTGCGCAGGTGGATACCGTAGCATGGCCGCAGCCAGCATTCTGCAAGCGCGAGGCTTCAGGAATTTCACTGAGGTGGAGGGAGGCTTCAGCGTCATTGCCAAGCAGAGCGAGGTGCCGTGCACCGACTTTGTATGTCAGACCAAGGCTTTCAGCGCAGGCAAATGAAGTCTGCCATTGTCGGCCAGGGTCTGTCCGGCCCGGGCAAAAGCCCTTCCTTTGCGGCTGATTGCAATCCATGAACCTGATAGAGGACTTCAGGGGCCCTTGGCCTTGGTATGTGGCCGGCCCTCTCATAGGCCTTGCCATTCCGGCATTGCTCATCATGGGCAACAAGGCGTTCGGCATAAGCTCATCGCTGCGGCATGTGTGTGCGGCCTGCATTCCTGCCAAAGTCCCATACTTCAGCTATGATTGGCGCAAGGAAGTGTGGAATCTATTCTTTGTGGCAGGGGTGCTTTTGGGCGGGCTGATCGCAGGAACGCTGCTCGCAGACCCCGACCCGGTGCAGATCGCCCCCTCCTTGGCCGCATATCTGGCGCAGTTCGGGGTGACCGACCTGAGCGAAATGGTGCCATTGGACCTTTTCAACTGGGAAAGTCTGCTCACATTGCGTGGTCTTCTGCTCATTGTGGTGGGCGGTTTCCTGGTCGGCTTCGGAACGCGCTATGCGGGAGGTTGCACCAGCGGCCATTCCATCATGGGGCTGGCCACCCTGCAATGGCCTTCGCTGGTCGCCACCATTGCCTTCATGGTGGGAGGGTTCGCGATGACCAACCTCATACTGCCATTCATCTTGAATTTGAAGTGATGGGCAAGGCCGACAGAGTTTCAATGGTGAACACCGATTCTGAGGTTCGCTCGCTGGACGAGATGAGCGTGAACGAAAGCAGACTGAGGCACAACTGGTATCACAACCTGAAGTATGTGGCCGCTGGCATCATCTTCGGCATTGTGCTGGTGAAGGCCGAGATCATCAGCTGGTTCCGCATTCAAGAGATGTTCCGGTTCGAATCGTTTCACATGTATGGGGTCATCGGAAGCGCGGTGGCAGTGGGTGCGCTCTCTGTCCTTGCGATCAAAGTGCTTGGCATCCGCACCATCTATGGAGAGGAGATCACCTTCCATCCCCGCCCGTTCAGCAAAGGGCAGGTGTACGGGGGGTTGCTGTTCGGTCTCGGCTGGGCCATGACAGGCGCCTGTCCCGGGCCATTGTATGCACAGATCGGAGCAGGGGCCACTGTGACCGTCATCACTGTGCTTTCGGCCATCTGCGGCACTTATGTGTATGGATTGCTGAGGGAGAGACTGCCACATTGAAATGCGTTCCGTATCAACGCAAGGCACTGCGGCTTTGAATTGATACATTTGCCTGAGTTCAACAACTACAGGACAATGCACATCCCCACGTTACGCATTCTTTTTATGGCTTTCGGTCTCGGCATGATTGCCGCCTGCACCCCTGCCGACCAATCCAACGTGCCTGCAACGGGCGATGATTCCACGACACAGGAAGACCTCGACCTCACTGCGGCCGACAACATGATCAGGCAGATGCCATCGCCCATCGAAATGGCCATTCTTGTGAAACACTCCGGGGGCGAATACAACGCCTCGCTGCTCAATCCCATCCAGAACATCGACCGCTATGCCACCACAGGCAAGAAGACCTTGAACATGGGCGTTTACAGTGCCGATGTCGGCTACACCAGCCTCTATAAGCAGACGCAGGAGACGGTGTTTTATCTGAACAACATCCGCAAACTGTCAGATGCCATCGGTCTTTCGGATGCTTTCGACAAATCGGTCTTTGAGCGCGTGGAGGCCAACATAGAGCACCGCGATTCGCTGTTGCACATCCTCAGCGGTGCCTACGACATCAGCAATGATTACCTGAAGAACAACGACCGCATGAACACTTCGCTGCTTATGCTGGGCGGAGGATGGATAGAGACCATGTATCTGGCCTCCAATCTGGGCGAGGCGGGCGGAAGGCCCGGACCGGAGATCGCAAGCCGCGTGGCCCAGCAGGATGTGGTGCTCCGCAAGATCATCGCCACCATGCGCATGATCCCTGAAGATTCGCTGGTGGCCGAATTCGCCACAAAATTGGATGCACTGTCAAAGGTGCTTGTGGCGAAAGAACTGGTTCTGGGCACCGAAGAGGCCCCCAAGGTGGACAACGCCAAGATGGAGAAGGTGTATGTGCTCATTGACGAGATCCGTGCCTGGGTGGTGGCCTGAAGGCTGCTGCTTTGCAGACCATGCGCCCCGCAGTACACATATTCCTGATGTTCCTGTTGTCGGGACAGGCATCAGCGCAAGTGTTCGACTGGGCCATGGAGGCGGGCGGACTGGGGCTTGATGCGGGCCGGGCAGTATGCACCGACCCCGATGGCAATGTGATCATGGTGGGTTCCTATTCCGGTGTCGCCCAGTTTGGCGATACGACCCTTGTGGGCCTTGGCGGGCCCGATGCTTTCATCGGCAAATACACCTCAGAAGGCGACCTCCTGTGGATGCAGACCGTGCGTGGGCCGTCAGAAGACCTGGCGAGAGGCGTGACCACCGACCACGAAGGCAACATCCTCGTAACAGGCCATTTCACCCATTCAGCCTATTTCATCCTTACGGAGGCCGACACGGTAGAGCTGCTATCGGCAGGGAAGAAGGACGTGTTCATCGCCAAGTATGCGCCCGATGGACAATTGATCTGGGCCGAGCGGGCAGGTGGCCCTGAGGACGATACGGGCACCGACATCAAATGGCACCGATATGAAGGGAAACTCGCCATTTCGGGCGGGTTTCAGGGCCGTGCCACATTTGCGAATGTATCCATGCTGGCCATCGGTCTCACAGATGCGTTCCTCCTCTGCATGGACGGCAACGGCACTTCGCTCTGGGTGAGGAATGGGGGAGGCCCTCAGCACGATGTGGCCGCCAGTGTGGCATTCGACCCCTATGGTGCGGGCATCTACATCACGGGCGACTACTATGCCAGCGCCAATTTCTCGGGAACCACCATCTATGCCACAGGCAGTTCCGATGTTTTCCTTGCACGCTTCGATCTGCAGGGCAACCTGCAATGGGTCAGAAGCCAAGGAGGTGCGAATCTGGACGTGGCCACCAAGGTCGATTGCGACCTGCAAGGGAACGTCCTCGTGGCGGGCCACTACCAGATGACCACCGTGTTCGGGCCGTTCAGTGCCACGGCACGGGGCTACAATGATGTGTTCCTTGCCAAGTTCAACGGGGCCGATGGGAGTCCGGTGTGGCTGCGCAGCATGGGAGGCACCGACCTCGAGACCTGTCAGGGACTTTTGGTGGACTGGGACGGCACGGCCTACGTCACGGGCATGTTCGACACGCGGCTCATCTCCGCGCAGGACACCTTGTTCGGAAACGGCTACGACATCTTTATCGCCTGCCTCGAACCCTCGGGCCACACTCGCTATCTGAAAGGAGCAGGGGCGGGCAGCGCAGACATTCCCATGGCCATCTGTTTCGGTCCCGACCAGAGCCTGTTCGTCACCGGATTCTTCTACTTCTTTGCCGCTTTTGACGGCATCACCATTGGCAACGCACTCAATGGTGACATCTTTCTGGCGCGCCTCACCGACATTGTCGGAGTGGAGGAGGCCCACATCGCCCCGACCTTGTCCTGCGGTCGTTACGACCCTGTGCAACAGTCCGTGCGATTGAGTTGCGAACTCCGTGGCCCGTGGCAGGTCATCGATCTGTTGGGCAGAACGCTGCTCCAGGGCAATGCCACGCAGGCCGAGGTGCCGCTCCATGGTCTCCCGTCAGGCTATTTTCTCTTCACTGTCGATGACGGGCAACAGCGGGCGGTGGTGCCGTTCGTGGTGCGGTGATCCAATTCGGGCTTTGTCAAATTTTCAAAGTTCGGCAAAGCTCACTCAGCAGCAGATTCCTTCTCAGTGCGGTTCCCGGCCACCATCTTCACATCGGACACATCCAGAACGATGTCGCTGAACTTGCTCACCTTGGAGGATTAGCCTAAAAGGAGCCTATTATAGTAGTAGGAACAGCATTGAGAATATGGCAATGATGTAACCCAGACCCAGACTGAGTATGCCCAACGCCTTGAATCTGTACCGATCCCTGTGTTTGTATGTGTTTATGATACTGACCACCCCAAGGATAAGCGCAAGATGCCCAAGCAAACCGATGGCGACCAGCGGAATATAGCCCATAAGGAAAATAAGACCTATCAGCGCAATGATGGCGAACACCAGACCGACAATGCCAAGAGCCTCAACCTTCCTACGTGGTGCGGAACCCTTGTCGTCTCGGCCATTGGCATAGACCATTGAGGCCACCATGCTGCGTGGGATGCTTGAGGTAGGCCCCAGCCGCTGAAAACAATCTTTGTAGAACACCCTTCCCGACCTGACCTTGATGATTTCGCATATTTTCCGTTCGCCTGATTCAAGGATCAAAGTATCGCACTGGACCGAATCCGATAATGCAACTGGCGAAGGTTCTTTCCATATCGGTCGCTCAATTGAGCTTCGCAGCAATGGTCGGACATGTAACGCGTCAGCAGCCAACTCCAGAGGTTCGGCCAGCGCGTCCGGCAAAGGGGTTGTTCCTTCCGTGGAAAGTGAAACACGTTGTGAAACGGAGCGTGAGCGTTGCAACGGTATTGATTCAGACTTTGTCCCGATGCGCTCAATGTGCAGTCCTGCAAGGTGACGTCTTGGTTGAACACTGCATGAACCCAACAGGGTCATGACCACCAGAACAATGGAATACCTCGCCAAATGCATTGGGGCAAATGTATGCAGGTGCGATCTGAATCTGCTGTTGGTGTGTTAACGGCTGCTCCTGAACAGGGGTAAAGCGTCATATCTGTCCTGCCACTGAGGAAGGTGAGAGGTACCCCGAAATGAAAACCCGCCCCAGATTCCTCCGAGGCGGGTTCTCCATTCAGCTTTGCCGAACTTCCGAAGTTTGACAAAGCTCACTCCGTAGCAGCTTCCTTCTCCGTCCGGTTCCTGAACACCATCTTCCCATCGAACACATCCAGCACGATGTCGCTGTCCTTGCTCACCTTGCCAGCGAGAATCTCCTTGGATAGTTCGTTCATCACATGGCGTTGGATGACGCGCTTCAGCGGGCGGGCACCGAATTGCGGGTCGTAGCCCAATTGGGCGATCCATTCCACGCATTCCTCGGTGACATGGAAGCGGATGTCCATCTTCTTCAACTGCTTGGACAGGATGTCCAGTTGCAGCCTTGCGATGGCCGTCACGTCCTCGCGGGTCAGCGGGGTGAACATGATGATGTCGTCAATCCGGTTGAGGAACTCGGGCCGCAGGGTCTTCTTCATCAGCTCGAACACCTCGTTGCGGGTTGCTGCCATTACATGGTCGCGCTCGGCATCCACCATGCCTTCCATCCGCTCCTGTATGATGTGCGAACCGATGTTAGAGGTCATGATGATGATGGTGTTCTTAAAGTTCACCACGCGGCCCTTGTTGTCCGTCAGGCGGCCATCGTCCAGCACCTGCAATAGGATGTTGAACACATCGGGGTGCGCCTTCTCTATCTCGTCCAGCAGCACGATGCTGTAGGGTTTTCTGCGCACCGCCTCGGTGAGCTGTCCGCCCTCATCGTAGCCCACATAGCCCGGAGGGGCACCCACAAGGCGGCTCACCGAGTGGCGTTCCTGATACTCGCTCATGTCGATGCGGGTCATGGCCGTGTCGCTGTTGAAGAGATACTCCGCGAGGGCCTTGGCCAGCTCGGTCTTGCCCACGCCCGTGGTGCCGAGGAAGATGAAACTGCCGATGGGCTTCTTCTCGTCCTGCAACCCTGCACGGCTTCTGCGCACCGCATCGCTTATGGCCCCGATGGCCTCCTCCTGCCCGATGACGCGCTGGTGCAGCTCGTCCTCCAGGCGCAGCAGCTTGGCGCGCTCGCTCTCCAGCATCTTGCTCACGGGAATGCCTGTCCAGCGGCTCACCACATCCGCGATGTCCTCTGCATCCACTTCTTCCTTGATCATCGCGCTGTCGCCTTGCAGTTCATGGAGCTGCCTGTTGCTCTCCTCCAACTGCATTTCGGCCTCCTTGATCTTGCCATAGCGCAGCTCGGCCACTTTGCCGTAGTCGCCTGCACGCTCGGCCTGCTCGGCCTGTAGCTTGAACTGCTCGATGTTCTCCTTGGCCTGCTGGATGCGCTCAACGATGTCCTTCTCGTTCTGCCACTTGGCCTTCAACTGGTCGCGCTCGTTGCCCAATTCGGCCAACTGCTCGTTCAGCTTCTCCAGCTTCTTCTCGTCCTTCTCGCGCTTGATGGCCTCGCGCTCAATTTCGAGCTGGCGGATCTTGCGTTCGAGGTCGTCCAGCGCTTCGGGCGAGGAGTTGATCTCCATGCGCAGTTTGGCGGCCGCTTCGTCCATCAGGTCAATGGCCTTGTCGGGCAGGAAGCGGTCATTGATGTAGCGTTGCGAAAGCTCCACCGCGCTCACGATGGCCTCATCCTTGATGCGCACCTTGTGGTGGGTCTCGTACTTCTCCTTCAGTCCGCGCAGGATGGAGATGGCATCCTCTGCGCTCGGCTCATCCACCAATACCTTCTGGAACCTGCGCTCCAACGCCTTGTCCTTTTCGAAGTACTTCTGATACTCGTTGAGGGTCGTGGCACCGATGGCGCGCAGTTCGCCACGGGCCAGGGCGGGCTTGAGGATGTTGGCCGCGTCCATCGCGCCTTCGCCACCGCCAGCACCTACCAGCGTGTGTATCTCGTCAATGAAAAGGATGATCTCGCCTTCGGCAGAAACCACCTCTTTCACCACCGATTTGAGCCTTTCCTCAAACTCGCCCTTGTATTTCGCCCCGGCCACCAGCGCGCCCATATCGAGCGAGAAGATCTGCTTGGACTGGAGGTTGTCCGGCACATCGCCATTGATGATGCGATGCGCGATGCCCTCCGCGATGGCGGTCTTACCCACGCCAGGCTCACCGATGAGGATCGGGTTGTTCTTTGTTCTCCTTGAAAGGATCTGGAGCACGCGCCTGATCTCCTCATCACGACCTATCACAGGGTCGAGCTTACCTTTCTTGGCCTGTTCGTTCAGGTTGATGGCATATTTGTTCAGTGCGTTGTAGGTGTCCTCGGCCGTGGGGCTGGTCACCTTGCTGCCCTTGCGCAGTTCGGTGATAGCGGCTTTGAGGCCCTTTTCGGTCACACCACTGTCCTTCATCAGCTGCGCGATGGGGTCGCCTGTGGAGAGCAGGGCCAGCAGAATGTGTTCGATGCTCACATATTCATCCCCGAATTCTTTGAGGAAGTTATTGGCCTTCATCAAAGCCTCGTTGGCTTTATTGCTCAGATAGGGCTGCCCGCCCGAGATCTTCGGATAGCTTTTCACTTGGCTGTCCACGGCCAGTCCGAAGGTCTGCACGTTCACACCCATCTTCTTCAACAGAAAAGGCGTGACATTCTCGTCCACATTCAGTATTCCTTTCAGGATGTGGCCTGTCTCAATGCCCTGCTGGCCGTTGTTCATGGCCTCCTGCTGGGCGTTCTGGACGGCCTCCTGCGATTTGATGGTGAAGTTGTTCAAGTTCATGGTTCCCGGTTTTTAGGGTTGTTACCGATCGGTCATCAAACCCCCGTCCAAGCCGAACAATTCACAATAAATCGGCAACTATGGCATCTGCAACGATTTCAGAATGCCTAATTGGCACTTGTCGCGGACGGGAGCAGACAGAATATCAGTTCCGACACCATTTTTCCGGTCTGCCGCCTTGCCCAATGCGCTTACATCCGATCCACGAACCATTTCAGGGTGCGCTCGGTCTTCTTGAGATGAAGCGCAGCAGTGATGTTGTTTCTCAACCGCACGAATGCTGTCTCGCTCTTCACCACATAGTCATAGGCCTTGTGGTGCATACAATTGATGGCCACATCTATACTGTCCTGCCCCGATAGCATGATGACCGGGATGGTGTCATCGTACGTCTTTATCTGGTCCAGAGTGTCAATGCCATGCATGGCATCGCGGTCAATGCCGTTGAGCAGATAGTCGAGAATGATGATGTCAGGATTCTTGTCCAGATGCGCTATGCACAGCTCGCCAGTAGCGAAGGTGCTGATGATGAATTCGCCCGCTTCGCTGAACTCTATCTCCAGGGATTTGAGAAAAACGGCATCGTCATCCACCAGGAACAGGTGTATCCTTTGGTCTTTTGCGGTCATGAGGTTTTCATTCGTATGAGTTCTTCGTTCAATTCGTTGCATGCCTGGGTGCAAACATCAGCCAATTGTTGCACAAGTCCTTGCATGTCCTCAGACTTCTCCTGAGTGCCGGCATAGTCCTGCACCTTGCGGGCCATGTTCTCAAAGCTTTCGTGGATGCCCATGATGGCGAATGAAGGAATCATCTTGTGCAACGAGGCCCGCAGCAGTGTCCAGTCCTGTTCCAACAGGCCCTGCTGCATGGCGATGACCAGCGCGGGCGTCTGCTCCAGATAGGCATCTATCATCTCCATCATAAGCACCGGGTTGGCCTTGGTGCGGATGGTGAGGTAGGACAGGTCTATCCGCCTGATGATGCCTCCCACCACCGTGGCCGCCACCTGATCGGTGATGTTGATGACGCGCGGCCGGCTCGTGAGGCTCACTATCTTGCTGTAGAGCAAACGCTCGTCCACAGGCTTGGCGATATAGTCGTTCATGCCCACTGCCTTGCATTTGGCCACGTCCACAGTGGTCACATCGGCCGTGAGGGCAATGATCGGAATGTCCGAGCACATCTTGTTGCGGATATATTCCGTGGCCTCAAATCCGTTCATCTTGGGCATCTGCAGATCCATCAGTATGATGTCATAATGCTTGGTCTTCAATTTCTCGATGGCTATCATGCCATTGGCGGCTATGTCGCGCTCAAATCCGAAATCGTCAAGCAACGTCTTCATCAGCAGTTGGTTCAGGGCGATGTCTTCCACCACCAGCACACTGATGCCCTTTATGGCCGTGTCCATTTCCATCAGTTCAAGGTCCACTTCGGCCTTGGCACTGGTCTTTTGAAAATCGAGTGTGAAACTGAAGATCGATCCCTTGCGCAGCACACTCTCCACACTGATGGTGCCTTTCTGCGACTCCACCAGTTGTTTCACAATGGCGAGGCCCAGTCCGGTGCCTCCGAAAATGCGCGCAGTGCTGCTCGATGCCTGTTGGAAATTCTCGAAGATGGCGGCCATCCTGTCTGCCCGGATGCCGATGCCCGTGTCCCTTACCGCAAATTGGATGGTCACGCTCCTGTCGTCCTGCTTCAAAAGGCGCACGCTGATGTCTATGCCGCCTTCGTTGGTGAATTTCACGGCATTGCTCATCAGGTTGAGTATGATCTGATGCAGGCGCACAGGGTCGCCCACCAGCACCTCAGGTATGGCATCATCATAGTGCTTTTCCAATGTCAGGTTCTTCTCCTGGATCTTGGTCTCGAACAGGTGGAGCATGGCCGAGATGGAGGCCGACAATTTGAACGGGGTCTGCTCGAAGGTCATCTTGCCCGCATCCACCTTGGCCAGGTCCAGAATATCGTTTATCAGCACTATGAGCGCATCGCCACTCATCTTGATGGCCGTGAGATATTCCTTCTGCTTGGCCGTCAGCTCGGTCTTGAGCACCACCTTGGTGAATCCGATGATGGCATTCATCGGGGTCCTTATCTCATGGCTCATGTTCGATAGGAACTGCTGCTTGGCCTTCACTGCATCGTGGGCGATGAGCGTGGCACTTTCGGCCTTCGACTGCGCGGTCTCGGCAATGGAAGTGGCGAGTTCAGCGAACACACGGGCCTCTGTGAGCTCCTTCTCGATCCGTTTCTGCTCGGTGATGTCCCGTGCCACCACCACCGCACCGAGCACCTCTCCCTGTTCGTTCTTGAAAACGGATCCGTTGAAGAGCACATCGGTCAGTTTTCCGTCCATGATCGTCAATGGATAATCGGCCACAAAGCCCCTTGCAAAAACCTGCTCATAGCCTTCGCGGGCCTTGTCTGTGTCGGTGAAATAGCTACTGAAATCGGTGCCTATCATCTGCTCTCGCAGCAGGCCCGTTACCAGCACAGAGGCATTGTTCATGTCCATGATCTTGCCGGCCGTGCTGATAGTGAAAAGCGGGTCGAGGCTGGCCTCGATCAGGCTTCTTGCATACCGCGACTCTTGCAATGTGTGATGTGTCATTCGGGTTGTTCTATTGCTGTGTGTCTGCTGGCCTCGTTCTTCAGTGCTCTGATCTGCTTGAAGTGCGATGGCGAATGCCCGGTCACCTTCTTGAACTGGTTGCTCAGGTGTGCCACGCTGCTGTAGCGCATCTTGAAGGCGATCTCGGTCATGTTCCACTGCCCGTCCATGATCAGTTCCTTCACCCGCTCTGCCTTCTGCGCAATGAAGAACTGCTCGATGGTGGATCCCTGCATCTCGGTGAAAAGTTCAGACAGCGAGTGATAGTCGCGTTCCAGCTGTTCGGCCAGATAGGAGCTGAACGTACACCGTTGCAGGTCCTCATCGGAATAGACCATGGACATGATCGAATCTTTGATCCTTCCCATGAGCAGGCCCCTCTTGTCGTCCATCATCACCAGACCTGAGCACAGCAGTCCTGCCCTGAGGCTCTCCCACTCCAATGCAGTGAGGTCTTCCATGATGTCAACCTCGCCCAGGTCCACGACCTTGTAGTGCAGGCCAAGCTTGTTCAGCTCAACGCGCACTGCTGTTTTGCAGCGTTCACTCATCATATATTTGATGTAGAGCTTCAGAGCCGATCGGCAAAATGGACCGCGTCAAAGGTGACCCGGTCCTTTCGGGCAGCGTTACACTATTCCCGAAAGTAATTGCATCATTCCCTCATGGGCCATCAGTTGCCGTTCATCGTGGTTCCTGTCGGCTCATGCCCGGACGGGTCCGCAGCATTCGATTCAGCCCTTCTTGGCACTGTAGATCATCAGGCCGCCACCGATCACCATCACGGCTATGCCCACAAAGGGCGACCAGGCCATGTTGTGCTTCCTGTCGCGGGTTATCTCTATGGCACCGATGTCCACCACCTTCTCTTTCGTGAAGAAGCTGAACCCTGTGAAAAGGGTGATGACAAGTCCGATGATGAGCAGTGCGATCCCTGTGTTTTTCATGATGATGGTCTTGGTCTGGTTGCTGGTGGTCTATCTGATGGATTCGAGTTTGGCCTGCACATTGGCCACCACGGTGCGTTGCACTGCTATCTGGGCCTGCATTTCGGTCATGCGGTCGTCTGACGCTATGATGTTGCGCTGGGCCTTGCGGCTGTCCTTGTTCAGGTCGTCCAGATCGCGGCCTTGCGACTCGTTCAGTTTCTGCAGATCCTTCTTGTCGTCCTTCAGTCCGTCCATGGTCTTCTCGGCCCCTTTCGAAGCGTTGGGATCCGATGCGGTGGCATCCACCATGTCGCGCTGACCCTCAATTCTCTCTGACTTTGTGGCAATGTCCTGCTCGCTGGTGGTCATTGCAGCATTGGTGCGCTCCGAACTGCGGTCGTTGCGTCTCACGGTGCGCACCGAGCGTTCGCCCTCTTTGATGATCTTGGCCAGGGATTTCTCCATCCCTTTCAATTTACCGGTCTCGCACTTCAGTTCGTCCTTCACCGCATCACGGTACTGCCCAATGGCAAAGTCGTGCAGGTATTTCTCAACGGCAGGTTCCTGACCGGCCACCGATTCCTTGGAAATGAAAGCTTTGCCGTCTCTGGTAAGCCATGCTGTGAGCCGCACGCTTCCGATGGTCTCTGTGAGTGTGCTGTGTATGTCGAACGGCTCGGGCGAGATGTTCTTGTTCACTGCTCCAAGCTGAAGGTGGGTGCCGTTGTTCACAGAGGACTTTCCCTTGCTGCCTTTGCCCACATATCTGTGCCACGGCTTCTCGGTGGTCTTCAGGGTGTTCTGCGGTATGTCCACAAAGAAGGTGGTCTGTGCGTCAGCCGATTCGGTGGTGGAAGATGCCACGTCTATCTGCGCCTGTGCGGTGAGGGCACCGAGCGAGAGGATGAAGGCAATGGGAAGTGCGTTTCTCATGAGGTAGGTTCTTATGGTTGAATGGTGACGCCACAAATGGACAAAGGGCCCGTAAGGACCCTCTGTCATTATTGCAGCGGAAGCCTATCGGCATTCGTAGCCGGCAGCCGTGTAATAGTCCTGTGCAAGGCCATACTCGGTGTTGTTGCCGTAGTCGGTCTGGCAGAGGCGTATCTCCGGTGAGGAGTCCTTGGTGCATATCTCACAATCGTTGCAAGAGGCAATGCCCATGGCAGTGAAGGCGATCATTGATGTGGTGAAAAGTGCTTTTCTCATGATGTTGTTGCTGTTTGGTTGAAATGAAAATGAATTGGAGTGCCGATCAACGGCAGTTGTATCCATCTGCCTCAAGAAGGTCAAGGGCAAGGTTGTATTCGGTGGCACTACCATAATCGTCCTCGCAGAGGCGCATTTCAGGGGCCGAATCCTTGGTGCAGAGGTCGCAGTCGGTGCAGGCCGTCAGGCTCATGGCGGTGAAAGCGATCATTGAGGTGGCAAAAAGTACTTTTTTCATGATTGTTGTTTTTAATGTTCGGTTTGTAATGGATTTTGGCAGTTGAGACATTCAGATTCTCCTGCCTTGAATGATGCGAAGTATGACCGCCACAAGTGCGATTACCAGAAGGATATGGATCAGCCCACCGGCATGAAATCCAAGAAAGCCAACAGCCCATCCTATGATGAGTATGACCGCCACGATATAGAGTAGATTTCCCATGATGCTGTTCTGTTCGGTTAATGTCCAGTTCTGACGATACAAAGGACTGATTCATGCTTTCGAATTGCTTTATAGAATTATTCCGAAGACTTACATGATTCCCATATTGGATATTCTCTACGGTGCGATGGTATCTTTGTCGGTATCCTTCGGGGTCGGAATTCACCGGGAATTTTGGATGGTCTATGGGTTTTCTACAGGGCCAGCTCGCTCTGGTCTGGAATTTCAAAAGCCGCTCATTGACAATCAGGACATGAAATTGTACATCAAGTACATGGTCTCCATCCGCTGCAAGATGGTAGTGAAGTCCGAGTTGGACAGACTCGGTCTGCGCTATGGCGAGGTCCGGCTGGGTGAGGTCGAGGTCTTTGGCGATCTGACACCCGAGCAGAGGTTGCAGCTCCTGACGGCCTTGGCAGCATCGGGCCTTCAGCTCATGGACGACCACAAGGCCATCTTGGTCGAAAGGGTGAAGCAGGTGGTCATTGAGATGGTCCACTATTCAGAGGAGAGGCCCAAATGCAATTTCTCAGACCACCTCAGCAAGCAGCTCAACTACGATTATACCTACCTGTCAAGCCTCTTCTCTGAGGTCAAAGGCATCACCATCGAGCGTTACATCATTGCCCACAAGATTGAGCGCGTCAAGGAACTGATCCTATATGACGAGCTCAATATCACCGAGATCGCCCAGAAGATGAATTACAGCAGCGTGGCACATCTGAGCAACCAGTTCAAGAAGGTGACAGGGCTCACACCTTCCTTTTTCAAGAAGATGAAGATCAGAAGAACGGGATCGTTGGATGATATGTGAATAATGCAAATTATCGGATTGATAATGTAATGTCGGCCGTTGGATCTGCCCCTTGCTTTGCAGATCAGATCAAACTCACAACGGCACGGTCATGGAACAGCAGAACATCGACCGGCCGGGCCGGAATTCCGAAAATGCCCAGCGCAGATCCGGCAATTATGAAGGCAACTGGGCAATGCACCGTGCGGCCCGGGTCTTCAATCCAAGAATGCGTGCGCAAGGGTCGGTCGAAGTGAATCGCGAGAGAGGTGCAGTTTACTCTGAAGCAATTAACAGCCAGAGTAAATGCACAAAATGAAAATATCGTCTGTCCATAAGTATGGTAAGGGCAAGAAGATATTGCTGATATCTGCTGCCGTCCTAATGGGAATAATGGTACTTGCCATCATTCTCATTTCGCCCATTGCCAAGTATCTCATTCAGAAATATGACCAGAAGTATCTGGGCCGCGAGATAACGCTCGACCGTGTCTATCTCAACCCCTTCACAGGATACATCCACCTCAGTGGGCTGGTGGTGACAGAGGCCGATCCCGATTCGGTGTTCTTCAAGGCCGATGGGGTCAGTGCCGACTTCGCCATGTTCAAATTGCTGCGCAAGACCTACGAGATCAGCAGCATCACCCTCGACCGCCCGTTCGGACTCATCACGATCGACAGGAAGGTGCTGAACTTTCAGGATCTGATAGACCGGTTCACGCCCAAAGGGCCGAGAGATTCGACCAAGGCACCTGTGCAATTCAACATCCTCGACATCAAGATCGTGGACGGGGAATTCCTGTTCATCGAAGACCGTGTGCCGGTGAATTATTCGGTGAAGAATGTCAACATCACTTCCACTGGAAAATTCTGGGACCGCGACACGCTGGTGGCCGAGTTCGCTTTCGATTCGGGGCTGGGGCGCGGCCATCTGCACGGGGCCACAACCATCGACCTCACCGATCTTGACTATCGCGTGGCGGTGGTCATCGAGGCGTTCGAGCTGGACATCATCAACCAATACCTGCAGGAACTGACCAACTATGGCCACCTTTCTGCCGATGTGGATGCCGATATCCGCGCCTACGGCAATTTCAAGAGCACCGAGGATGTGACCGCTTCGGGCTGGTTGGCCATCAACGATTTCCATTTCGGGGCCAAGGAGGGCGATGATTTCGCCTCGTTCGACAAGCTGCATCTGGCCATGCGCGAGGCCAGTCCGGCCAACCACAGCTATCGCATCGACTCGCTGGCGCTCATCCATCCGTTCATGATGTATGAGCGGTATGACAAACTGGACAACATTCAGAACATGTTCGGGAAAAAGGGTGCGAACGTGAAGGCCGCGCAGGCAGATGGCCAGTTCAACCTTATTCTGGAAATAGCCAAGTATGTGGAGGTGCTGGCAAAGAATTTCCTCAAGAGCGATTACAAGGTGGGCCGCGTGGCGGTCTATGATGCCGACATCCGTTTCAACGACTATTCGGGCAGCGAGAAGTTCTCCGTTGACCTCAATCCGCTCTTCATCCTCGCAGATTCGATAGACAAGGCCGACAAATGGATGAACCTGGCCCTGTGGTCGGGCATCAGGCCCTATGGCGATGTGCGCATTGATGTGAGCATCGACCCGAAGAAAGAGGAGAAGATGGATTTCGACCTCACCTACCACCTTCAGAAAGTCCCAGTGTCGGCATTCAATCCCTATCTGATGTCGTTCACCTCATTTCCGCTCGACCGTGGCAGCATTGAACTGAAAGGCAAATGGCACGTGCGCAGTGGGGTCATCGACAGCGACAATCACCTCATCATTCTCGATCCCCGTGTGGGCAAACGGGTGCGCAACGAGGACACGAAATGGATTCCGATGCCGCTCATCATGGCCTTTGTGCGCGAGCGCGGCAACGTCATCGACTACGAGATCCCTATCACAGGCGACCTCACCGGCCCGTCCTTCAATGTGTGGGATGCCGTGGGCGATCTGGTCACCAACATCATAGTGAAGCCCGCCACCTTGGCCTATCGCATGCAGGTGAAGAATATCGAGGCCGAGATAGAGAGGTCCATCACCATACGTTGGCCCATGCGCCATAGCACACTGCTTTCGTCTCAGGAGGATTTCATGCATCAGATGGCCGATTTCCTGAAGCAGAACCCGCTGGCCGCGATCACTGTCGAGCCGCA
This sequence comes from Flavobacteriales bacterium, assembly GCA_021739625.1. Lineage (GTDB taxonomy): Bacteria > Bacteroidota > Bacteroidia > UBA10329 > UBA10329 > UBA10329. Next base: position 29,981 of record JAIPBJ010000008.1, read on the forward strand.
GCACTACGCCATCAAGGAACGCGAGCATACGCTGTTCTACGAGGCCAAGAAGGCCTATTTCCTTCTGAAGGAGAAGAAGGACGCGGCCAATTTCGATGAGGACGACATGCAGACCGTGGACCGCATGTCCATGAAGGATTCGCTGTTCGTTCATTTCCTGAACAGTCAGGTGAATGATTCCATGCTGTTCACCATGGAGGACAAGGCCGAGCGCTATCTGGATACCGCCATGGTGCAGGGCGGCCTGTCGAAACTGATGGCAGCGCGGAAGGAGGTGTTCATGGCCTTTTTTGTGGAGCAGGGCGTGGAGAAACAGGTCCGTTTCCTCAAGACTGTGCATGTGGTCCCTTTCAACGGATTCTCGCATTTCAAGGTGGACTATGATGGCGATATGCCTGAGAAGCTCCGCACAGCATACAGCGAGATGCAGAACCTGAACGATGAGTCACCGCGCAAAGCCTACAAGAAAAAGCGGAAAGCGATCGAGAGGAAACTGTGAAAAAGGAGCGGATAAGGCAATCAGGCTATCAGGTAATCAGGTAATCAGGTTTTCAGCGCATCAGCGAATGGCCCGTCTCCTGAAACCCTGATTACCTGAATACCTGACCACCATTAACCATCAACCCACCCTGTGTCAACCACCACCATCAAAGCCAAGTTTGAAGACAGGATCACGGGCCTTGGCGAGGCCGTGCTTTCCATCGGCCCCGGATTCAAAGGCTTCGTCACCGATTTTGCGGATGCCTTCCTGTTCCTCGTGCTCATCGGTCGCGAGACCTTTTCGCGCCATTTCGAGTTCCGCGAGTTTCTCAATCAGTGCTTTCAAATAGGCTACCGGTCGTTGCCGCTCGTCAGCATCACGGGTGCCATCATGGGGCTGGTGCTCACCATACAGTCGCGCCCCGTGCTGGTCGATTTCGGGGCCGAGACCATGCTTCCGGGAATGGTGGCCGTGTCGCTCATCCGCGAGATGGGGCCTGTGATCACCGCGCTCATCTGCGCAGGCAAGATCGGGTCGGGCATGGGGGCCGAACTGGGTTCCATGCGCGTGACCGAGCAGATCGATGCCATGGAGGTCTCCAGCACCAACCCCGTCCGTTTCCTTGTGGTGACGCGGGTCCTGGCTGCCATACTCATGATACCGCTGCTCACGGTCTATGCCGATGCACTGGGCATCGTGGGCAGTTGGGCCGGGGCCAACATCAAGGGCGAGGTGGGTTTCACACTCTTCATGGCCCAGGCCTTCAAGCCGGTCGATTTCATGGACCTGATGCCCGCCATACTCAAGACCTTCTTCTTTGGGGCGGTCATCGGCATTGTGGGCTGCTACAAGGGCTACCATGCCGGGCGCGGCACCGAGAGTGTGGGCAAGGCCGCCAACTCGGCCGTGGTACTGGCCTCGCTGCTGGTCATCATCATCGACATGATAGCTGTGCAGATCACCGATATGCTGTCGTCATGAGCGAAGAGACCACAACAGCAGCGACCTCAACGCCCGACACCAAGGCGAAGAACGGCCCCGTGATGCTGATCAAGGACCTGTCGAAGGCATTCGGTGAGCTGAAGGTGCTGAGCGGATTCAGTGCCGAACTGATGCAGGGCGAGAATCTGGTGGTGCTTGGCAAATCGGGATCGGGCAAGTCGGTGCTCATCAAGTGCATCGTGGGGCTGCTGAGCTATGACTCGGGCAGCATCACCGTGATGGGCGATGAGGTCTCTGCGCTCAACCGCAAGGAGCTGAACGTCATGCGGCAGAAGGTGGGATTCCTCTTCCAGAGCGGGGCGCTCTACGACTCCATGACCGTGCGCGAGAACCTGATGTTCCCACTCACCCGCATCAGGAAGGATCTGTGTGCCGATGAAATGGAGGCCAAGATCAAGGAGGTGCTGGAGAATGTGGGCCTGGCCGATGCCATCGACAAGATGCCCTCCGAGCTGTCGGGCGGAATGCGGAAACGCATCAGTCTGGCGCGCACCATCGTGGTGGATCCCGACATCATGCTCTATGATGAGCCCACCACGGGCCTCGACCCCGTGACATCGGACGAGATCAGCTCGCTCATCCTCGATGTGCAGAAGAAATACAGGACCTCGTCCATCATCATCACCCACGATATCAAATGTGCCCGCAAAGTGGCCGACCGCATCCTGATGATCAATGATGGCAAGGTGCATCTGATGGGAACACCCAAGGAGTTCGAGGAATCGGACGATGAACTTGTGGCCTCTTTCTTCAATTAGCAATTATCAATGAGCAATGAACAATTGATTGAGCGAACCCAGAATAACTGACCAACACGACTTAACCATATCACTAATTGATAATTATTAATTCCTAATTGCTAATTGTTAATTGTAAATTCTTAATTGTAAAAGCCATGTCTTCTCCAAAATTCAAATTCCGTCTCGGGCTGTTCGTGGCAGGTGGGCTTGCGCTGTTCGTCATCGCCATTTTTATCATCGGAAAACAGCGCAACATGTTCGACCCGGTCTATGAACTCAAGGCCACGTTCTATAACGTGAGCGGACTGCAGGTGGGCAACAATGTCCGTTTCTCGGGCATCAACGTGGGCACGGTCGAGAACATCGTCATCATCAACGACAGCACCGTGCTGGTGACCATGTCCATCAGAAAGGCGGTGCAGGAGTTCATCAAGGTCGATTCTGAGGCGACCATCGGTTCTGAAGGACTCATCGGTGACCGCCTGCTGGTGATCAGTCAGGGCGCAATGGATGCCGAGGTGGCCCAGAAAGGCGCATTGCTCTCCTCCAACGAACCGGTGGAAACGGACGAGATCATGGCCAGTCTGGAGGTGACGGCCGCCAATGCCGAGGTGATCACGGGCGAGCTGGCCCAGATCATGGAGCAGGTGAACAGCGGTGAGGGAACCATTGGCAAGCTCATCCGCAGCGATGATATGGCCAACAGCCTCGACAAGACCATGGAGAATCTCGAAAAGAGCACCAAGGGCCTCGAAGAGAACATGGAGGCTGCGCAGGACAACTTCCTGCTGCGCGGGTTCTTCAAAAAGAAGGAACGCGCGGCCAAGAAGAAGGCCCAGGAGGCCGCAGACAGGAAGGCAGCGGCAGCCAAGAAGGCGAAATGAAGGCGCAGGCCAATGTGCCGATATGCCGCACCGGATCTCCGATCGACATCATGTGACCATCAACGGGAATTATGTAACAGTGAATGTGCGATTGCACACCACCTTTGAGCGCAATCATCAGTTCACCGATCATTCGGCCAAACGGCCACAAGGATCTCACAGAAAACGCACCATGAAAGAGCAAGGACAGAAGAACATCAACGAATTGACCGAGATTGAGAAGGCCTCGGCCGTCATCACCGTGGAACTGGTCGAGTATCTGCCCAACGCGGTGGTCATCAAGACCATCCTCCGCAAATCGACAGGCAACATCACCGTCATGTCCGTTGACAGCGGTGAGGGCCTCACCGAGAAGACCACACCTTTCGACACCTACGTGCAGGTGATAGACGGCCAGGCCGATGTCATCATATCAGGAGTGAGCAATCTGCTCAAGATGGGGCAGAGCATCGTCATCCCGGCCCATGCGCCCAATCTGGTCAAACCCAACGGAAGGTTCAAGATGGTGCTCACGGTCATCAAGAGCGGCTACGAATGACCGGCCCCTGCGACCGCAACCTCACCGAGCGCCTGTTGCGGGAATACATCACCGCTGTGACCGGCATTATCCAAGACCGGTTCCCAGAGCTGTATGTCCTCTTGATGGAGGCCCCGCTCCGGCATCCCGAACAATTGGAGCTGCCCGACACCAACGACCTCTGCGACCACCTCGACTCGCTCAACCGCCAACTGCAGATCTACGAGCAGGCATACCTGGCTGCAGGCTGCATACCGCTATCGGCAGGCCCATCGGCCTCGCAGTAGGCACGGGCGAAGGACGTCCGCGTCTGCGGGCTGCCGCGCCCGGTCGGTCCGAGCAGGCCCTTTCCGGGCCGTGTCGAAGACCCTGGCACCAACGACCTCTGCGACCATCTTGGTCACTCCTCACCCCTCACCCCACCTTCCCCTCTATCACCTTCCAATACCTGTCGCGTTCCTCTTTCACGCGCAGCAGTTCGGCCGTCAGGTCGTTGATGCGCTGAACGAACCCTGCAGCACCACTATATTTGCCCGACTGCAAACACACCGATCATGTCAGAGAAGAAAACAGCCGACAGCAAGCGCGTTGCCGCTGAATTGCTCGTTCTCAAGAAGAAACGCAAGGGCATGGACCTGAGCAAGTATGCAGGCAAGGTTAAGTTCGACATCGACCCCGTGGAGTACCAGAGGCAGATCCGTGATGAGTGGCGATAACATCATAGTGTCGATACTCACCCCCTCCTCTCTACCACCTTCCAATACCTGTCGCGTTCCTCGGTGACACGTTGGAGTTCTGCCGTCAGGTCGTTGAGGCGCTGCAGCAGGTCGCGCTCCACGGCCGTTGGGCGCACGAGGGGTTGCAGCAGATGCAGGTAGGCCTCCAGCAGATTGACCCCGAGGGCGTTGCTCAGTTCCAATAGCAGACCGATGGGCAGGTTCTTGCGCTTGAGTGCCGTGCCGAGGTAGTTGTGGCTCTGGCCCATCTTGAGGCTTTGCGCCCGGAGCGAGCTGCCCCGCTGTTGCAGCAGTGTGCCTACCAGCCTGTTGATGTCGGGAAGGGTGGTCCTCTTGGTCATGACCTTATTTCGTTTATGATGAACCGTATCTGGGTATATTGTAAGTTGCTCTCGGAGCTGCCATGCAGAACAGCGCTGTTTTCCACATCAATTGAATCAGGTGCCATCTGTTCTGCATCACAGTCCTTTTCATCTGATGGTATCATATATCCATCGGAATGACCCAGACCTTGATTGCGGAACAAAAATAAGCATAAATATAAATGCAAATCATGTAGGCATAATAGAAAATGGTGTGGATATAAATGAAAACAATGCAGGGATAAATGAGAATCGTTCGGAAAGAAATGTGAGGCATGCAGTGATAAATGAAAACCATTCGGTAAGAAGTACAATACATTCAGTAAGAAGTGCGAGGCGTGCAGTAAGAAGTGCGAGGCATGTAGGTTGAAGTGCGAGACATGTAGGCAGAAATGAAAACATGTCATCCGAGATGGAAATGGACGTGTCCATCCGCGCGAGGGCACAAAAAAAGGCCGCCCCTTTGCGGAGCGGCCTTTCCTTACCTATAGGCGGCTGTTACTGGATGGAGATGGTATAATCTCCCGGCATCGGGTTGCTGTTGTTCACCACAATGCTGTCTCCGGCAGGGCCCATGTCGCTCAGCTTGCCTTGGAAATTGGACGCTGGTGGCACGCTGATGGGGCTGCCCGAGGGCACGGCCCCGCTCATCAGTTGGAAACTGAGACCCACCGTGCCAGAGGAGGTCAGTTTCACAGTGGCATCGACCGAGAAGGCGATGGGGCCTGCAGTGGCCGTCATCATGGCCGGCACCGTGCCGCTGAATTCCTGCGCTGTGCCGCCACCGCCACCGCCACCGCCACCGGTGTTGTCGTCAATGGCGCGGGCCAGGTAGTACTGTTCCACCAGATCGGGGAAATCATCGAGATAGAGGTCGAGATAGGCGTCCATCTTGGTGCCCAGCATGCTGTATGACTTGGAAAGCAGCTCGGCCACATTGCGCCCGGCCACCACCTTCTGGTCTTTCTGCCCGCCCGGCTGCGGCAGTGTGCTGTAGTAGGTGGCGATGTTGGTGTCGAGCACCGTGAGGTGGGCGGGAGCGATGCGGTAGCCTGCAAGGGCGGGCACCAGCGGGGTCACGAAATCGCTGATCTGCTGACAGGTCACATGCAGTTCGGTGTCGCGCTTCTTATCGAGTTCAGATTTGGTGTAGTCGGCCTGCTTCAGCAGAATGGGATCCTCAGTGTCAAGCGCCATGGTCTTTGCCGCCCTTGTCAGGCGCAATGCCGCGCTTGTGAGGGCCACCCGCGCGTTGCCCTTGGCGATGGCATGGCCCGTGGTGTCGGCCGTGGCGATGCCATCATTCACAACGATGCCCTGTATATAGCTGTCGAGCACCAGCTTCTGGATTCCGATCTGCGCCACATCGGTCAGCGCGGCCGCATTCTGGTTCAGAAAATCCTGCACCTCTATCAGTGCGCTGAACCTGTTTTCTTCTTTTGCATCCATGATGTCATTTGGTTAGATGGTTGAACAACAGCGGCAATCTTAAAATTATCTCCCGACATGGAAAATGACGGAAGTCAGTGCGCCACAGCCTGTGGCCATGCAGCTTGATCCCCCGCCCGCGTCCCACAATCCCCCGGCCGTGCTGCCCCGGCCCTCAACAATGCGCGAACCATGCAAAAATCTGCAACAATTATGTAAGCCCTGAAACCTATCAATTACCGATCTTTACACGTCCAGAACGGGCCATCGGGCAATGCCGGCCGATGACCGCACCGTAGGGTCTGTGTACAATGGTGGAAGTGAACAAACTTGGAGTGGTGTTGAAGAAGACCCAATTGGGTTTCGAAAGTGAAGGCGTGCTCAATCCCGGGGTCATACTCGTGGAAGGCAGCATCCACATGTTCTACCGCGCAGTGGCCAAAGGCAACTATTCGAGCATCGGATACTGCCGCCTTTCCGACCCTGTCACCGTGGCCGAGCGCCACGACACCCCCATTTTCTTCCCCCAGGACCCGCATGAGGTGCATGGGGTCGAGGATGCGCGCGTGGTCTGCATCGATGGCATCTATTACATGACCTACACCGCCTATGACGGGGTCAATGCCCTCTGCGCAGTGGCCGTGTCAAACGACCTGAAGACATGGGAGCGCAAAGGCTTCATAACGCCCCAGGTCAACTACAAGGAGTTTGCCCGATTGGCCGCCACCAAGGGCGACATCAATGACAAGTATCTGCGGTTCAACAGCCCGCAGGGGGTCAACATCAATCGGGGCGATCAGGTGCTGATCTGGGACAAGGACGGCATCTTCTTTCCGCGCAGAATAGGGGGCAAGCTGTGTTTCATGCATCGCATTCGCCCCGACCTGCAGATCGTGTGCGTGGACAGACTGGAGGATCTGACCCCCGATTTCTGGCAGAAGTATCTCATGAATATCAACGACCACATACTGCTCGCCCCCAGGCACAAGCACGAGGTGAGCTATGTGGGCGGTGGCTGCCCCCCCATCGAAACGGCCGAGGGATGGCTCTTCATCTATCACGGGGTATGCGACACCGTGGAAGGCTATGTCTATTCGGCATGCGCAGCCCTTTTCGACCTTGAAAACCCGCAAGTGGAGATAGCACGATTGCCCTACCCACTGTTCCGGCCCGAGTTTGAATGGGAGATGAAAGGATATGTCAACAACGTTTGTTTCCCCACCGGGGCCGTGCTGTTGGACGACACCCTCTACATCTACTACGGTGCGGCCGATGACCTCATCGCCTGCGCTTCGGTGAGCCTTTCAGCACTGCTGAAAGAGTTGTTGAACTATAGACCGATCACATGACCACGCGACCATAGACCAATAAAGACCAGGAACACATGCTACTTCTACCTATTGCCAGCTCCATCGCACCTGCCCAGATCAACGGGGGTGCATATCTCAACGCCCGCACCGCCCTCAATGGCCATGACCCGGCAACACCACAGCATCAGTTGCCGCAGGTGCTGGTCATCACCTCCTATCCGCCCCGCGAGTGTGGCATCGCCACCTATTCCGAAGACCTGATCAAGGCATTGCAGCACAAGTTCGGCATCACTTTCTCCATCAGCATCTGCGCTTTGGAGGAAGGCAAGGAGAAGTACGCCTACAAGGACCGCCCGGCATACACGCTCGACACCGAATGCAGCAACGCTTTCGTCAAGCTTGCATTTCAGATCAACCGGAATCCGGACGTGAAACTGGTGCTCCTGCAGCACGAGTTCGGCTTTTTCCGAAATCAGGTGGAGGCATTCGAACGGTTCCTCGAAGCGTTGGACAAACCCGTGGTCACCGTGTTCCACACCGTACTGTCCGATCCCGACCCCAAGCGTCTGGCCAATGTGCGCCACATCGCGGAGCATTCCAGCTCGCTCATTGTGATGACAACGACCTCGATGCAAACGTTGGAGCGCGATTATGCGGTGCCGGCACAGAAGATCAACGTTATCCCCCATGGCACGCATCTCATCAATCATCAGAGCAAGGACACGCTCAAGGAGAAACATGGTCTTCAAGGCAGGAAAGTGCTGAGCACCTTCGGACTCCTCAGTTCGGGCAAGGGCATAGCCACCACCCTCGATGCCTTGCCGGCCATCGTCCAAGAACATCCCGAGACCCTATTCCTCATCATCGGAAAAACACATCCCGGAGTGGTGAAACAGGAGGGCGAACGCTACCGCGAGTCTTTGCAGCAAAAGGTGGAGCACCTCGGACTGCAGCAGAACGTCCGGTTCGTCAACCGCTATCTGCCACTGCCCGAACTGCTGGAGTACCTCCAGTTGACCGACATCTACCTGTTCACCTCCACCGACCCCCTGCAGGCCGTGAGCGGAACCTTTTCCTATGCCCTCAGCTGTGGATGCCCGGTCATATCCACGCCCTTCCCGCACGCCCGCGAAGTGCTCTGCGAGGGAACAGGTGTCCTTGTCGATTTTGCGAATGCCCCCCAACTGGCCGCTGCCGTCATCGACCTGCTGCAGAACGACCAGAGGCGCACCAACATCGGTTCCAACGCACTCCATCGCATGGCCTCTGCCGTCTGGGAGAATTCGGCCATCGCCCACGCCTCGCTTTTCTCTGACCTCACAGACAAGGGCATCAGCCTCAGATACGCCCTTCCCGACATTTCGCTCGACCACCTGCGCAGGATGACCACCTCAAGGGGCATGATCCAGTTCTCCAAACTCGACCGCCCCGACATTGGCTCAGGCTATACCGTGGACGACAACGCACGCGCAATGGTGGCCGTCTGCCAGCACTTCGAACTCACCGGGGACAAGGACGATATTCCGCTCATCAGGGTCTATCTGAACTTCATCGTCTATTGCCAGCAGGAGGACGGCAATTTCCTCAACTATGTGGACGAGAATGGGGAATTCACCCCGCAGAACGATGCCACCAATCTGGAAGATGCCAACGGCAGGGCCATCTGGGCACTCGGCCATCTCTGTTCGATGCGGGCCAAGGTTCCGCAGTCCATTCACGTGCTGGCCGACAACACCATTCAACTGGCCCTCGACAAAGTGAGCGGCATCCATTCGACCCGCGCCATGGGCTTTATCATCAAGGGGCTGTATTACCGCGACCTCGCCATCAGCTCCGATTCGAATCTGGCCCTTATTGCCCGACTGGCCGACCGTCTGGTGCAGATGTACCGCCACGAGGCCGATGACGACTGGCATTGGTTCGAGGATTATTTCACCTACGCCAACGGCATCCTGCCCGAGGCATTGCTCTGCGCCTTTGAGATGACCGGTAAGGAGCAGTACGGTGAGATTGCCAAGGCCTCCTTCGACTTTCTCCTTTCCAAGGTGTTCAGCCCTGAAGGCATCAGAGTGGTATCGAACAAGGGCTGGATGCACCGCTCAGATGCATCGGGCGTCAGGCCCATAGGTGGCGAACAGCCCATTGACGTGGCCTACACCATCCTTGCCCTCGACAGGTTTCACAGGGTCTTCCGCGAACCGGGACACAGGAAACAGATGCACGCGGCCTTCGAATGGTTCCTTGGACGCAATCACCTTCACAGGATCATTTACAATCCCTGCACAGGAGGTTGCTATGACGGGCTCGAAGAATACAATGTCAACCTCAACCAAGGGGCCGAATCGACCGTGAGCTACCTCATGGCACGCTTGGTGATGGAGAACCGACAGCCTGCCCACAGGTTCGAGTCACAGACCTATCAGTCCCGCAGGAGATCTGCACGCCCCCGCAGTGTCGGACCGGTGGAGAGCGCCCGCCCACGCAAGTATGACCATGCGTAGGCGGCCCGGTCCTTTGACAGTGCCGTACCGCCTGCGCATTGTGCAACTCTTGCCCACAATTGTGTAACGCCCGCCTGTTGCTGTGCCGAGACCTTTGTCCCGGTGATCATTCCGATCACCATTAAAACAGCAGCATCATGAGTTCAGGCAAAGTATTATTGGGAGTGTTGGCAGGCGTTGCGGCCGGGGCCACTTTGGGCATCCTTTTCGCACCCGACAAGGGTTCGCGCACCCGTCAGAAGATTGCCGACAAGAGCAATCAGTATGCTGACGATCTGGGCGACCGTTTCACCGATTTCATGGACGACATCAACCGGAAGTTCGATGCCCTGAGCAGCGATGCGAAGCACATGGCCCAGAACACCAGGCACAAATTGGAGGACGCGGCCAAGGACATGTCGGCCTCTGTCAACAGCAGCCGTTAAGCCGTGAGCAGCCCAACGGACAACCCGGCCATGGCCATTGAGGCCCTGTTCGAGAAGGTGGAGGCCTTTGGCAGGACGACCTACGAACTGTCGAAGCTCAAAACGTTGGAGACCACCACCGTGGTGGTCACCACGCTCATCGCAAAGATGAGCGTGGTGCTCGTGCTCAGCCTGTTCGTACTGGTGTTCAATATCGGTGTGGCTCTCTTGCTGGGCGAGGTGCTCGGCAAACTGTACTACGGTTTCTTCATCGTGGCAGGTTTCTATCTCCTCCTCGGGACCGTGCTGCATTTCCTGCTCCATCGCTGGCTCAAGAGGCCCATCAGTGAACTCATCATCATGCAGGCCCTCAAATGAAGACAGCATCCGTGAATATCCGTTCAATAGAGCAGCTGCGCGAAGCGGTCGTGGCGCTGGAGGCAAGACAGGAGACCGAAGGCGCGGTGCTGCGCGAGCATTTCATGCTCACCTACGAGAGCATACGCCCGGTGAACCTCATCAAGAGTGCGTTCAACGAAGTGACAGGGTCTGAAGAACTGAAGGAACATCTGGTGAGTTCCAGTGTGGGGCTGGTGGCCGGCCACCTGACCAGAAAAGCATATAACGCGGTCAACGGCAACGAGGGCGGAAGCATCGCAGGAACTGCCATTCAGTTCGGGGTCACCAACCTGGTGGCCCAACACCCCGATATGGTGATGGCCGCTGGCAGAGGGCTCTTCCGTATGATATACCGTGCATGGAATGAACGCGAGCGGACCCCGGATCACCGTCAGGATGAGGTGAAGGGCTTTAGGCCGTAGGAACGGGCGAGACGCGCTAATTCCCCGACCTACATTTGTTCTCATCAACAGTGTTTTTTCGACAGCTCCATGACCGCGCCTGCCACTCTTCACCCTGCCCTCAGATTCTCCATCCTTACGTTGGGGTTCTGTGCTGTCATCTACATACTCTATGTGGCCCAGGGCATACTGCTACCGGTCATCTATGCCGCAGTGGTGGCCGCGCTCATCTCTCCGGCAGTCGATCTTCTCCAACGCTGGCGATTTCCACGGATACTGGCAATCCTTGTGGTGATGGTGCTGTTGACAGCCATACTGGCCGGGATCATCGTTCTGCTCATCTGGCAGCTGAGCCTATTCTCCGATGCATGGCCCGAATTCAAGCAGCGCAGTGTCGAACTGTGGAATGAAGGCATCGGTTGGGCATCGCGCAATCTCAACATCAGCGAGAAAAAGATCAACGCATGGATGACCGCCACCACAGGCAATATGATGGAGGACAACCGGGCGATGATAGGAACCACGCTCGCATCGCTGGGCGAAAGTCTTGCTGCCACGTTCCTAACCCCGGTCTATGTGTTCATGATGGTGCTCTATAGGGATCACCTGGTCCGGTTTGTCCATCGTCTCACTGGAAAACACAACGAGGAACGGACCACCAGCATCCTTGATGGCACCCGGACACTGGTGCAGAGCTATCTGGTGGGGCTGGCCATTGCGCTGGTCATCTTCGCTGTGCTCAACGTGGTCGGTCTGTTGCTGATCGGTATCAAGTATGCCATTCTGCTGGGCATCATCGGTGCGCTGTTCAATCTCATACCCTATATAGGCGGCCTTGTGGCCGTGGTGCTGTTCATGGCCGTTGCGCTGGTGACCGGCACACCTATGGACGTCCTCTACGTATTCCTGCTCTATGTGGCCGTCCAGTTCATCGATAACAATTTTGTTGTTCCCAAGGTCGTAGGCAGCAAGGTGAAGCTCAATCCTCTGGCCTCCATTCTATCGGTCATTGCCGGAGCGGCCCTCTGGGGCATTTCAGGAATGTTCCTGTCACTGCCTCTGCTGGCCATTGTAAAACTGGTGCTTGACCGTATTCCAGAGCTTGAACATTGGGGATTCCTGCTGGGCGATCCCGCTCCTCCCGTCAAGGCCAAGGATGTGAAAGCATCATCGGTCATTCTTCCACATACGAATCCCAAGCCATGAGAATAGAGATTCGTACCGTAGCAATAATGGTCATCTGTGCGATGTCCGTGATGTTCTTTCAACATTGCAGTCCTGCCGATACGGTGGAGACCACTGATGCTCAAGGGCAGCCCGACAGCCTTGTGCAACAGGAGGAGGATGAACTGGTGGAGGGCGAGGTCACCGATGGTGCGACAGAGACGCTCGAAAAGATAAAGACCGATGAGGCCCTGAAACAGAAGCCGCTCCTGATCTCCATCACCAATCTGAAATCGACCACGGCACCTGTCATCTTCTCGGTCTATGCCAATGAGGCCACCTACCTCGACCCCGGGGCCCATCTGAAGACCTATCGCTTTGTACCAAAGGGGAAAACGCTTCGGATCAGACTCACCGACCTCGAATTCGGCACATACTCCATCGCCTTCTATCAGGACATGAACGATAATGGGCGCATCGACAAGAACGGTCTGGGCATTCCCAACGAGCCTTATGCTTTCAGCAACGACATCCGTCCAAAACTCCGTGCCCCCTCGTTCAAGGACTGCAAATTCGTGTACAGCAGTAAGAAGAACATCATCAAGGTGAAGATGGGGAAGTGATGGACCAAGGTCATAGGATCATGGTGAAAGGGTGATGTGTCTCAGCATGTCACGTTGACCGCGATAGGCGATCAGCAATCTTCAATCAGTGAATGATGCAATCCCTTTCCCACATCGTGTAACATGGCCGGTTCTGCATGGGGACACCTTTGTTCCGTGAGAATCATCTCACACTAAAACATTCAGAACACATGAACACCAAGACGATTGAAGGCACCTGGAACGAACAGAAGGGCAGGTTGAAAAAAGCATTCGCAGAGCTGACGGACAATGACCTCATGTATAAGGAGGGCCAGAAGGATGCAATGCTGGGCAAGATCCAAGTGAAGCTCGGAAAGACCAAGGACGAATTCGATAAGATAATGGCATCACTCTGATGCCGCATGCCATGATGCCGCTTTCGTCAGGCCCTGACAGGCAGGGCGGGGCGACACTGGTCACTGAACAATCAACCCAGACAAACAGAACAACATGAAAAAGTCGATACAGATACTCGGAATGGCCGCACTGATGCTTACCCCTATGCTCATAAGCTGCGAGACCGCTGCCCAGAAGGAGGAAAAGGTGAAGGCCGCACAACTTGAACTTGACCAGTTGACCAAGGACGCTGCCGACAAGGCAGCCAAGGAGAAGCAGGCCGAAGAATGGGCGGTGTTCAAACAAGAGACCAACGCCAAGATTCAGGCCAACGCAGATCGCATAGCCGAGCTGCGCGTCAAGAAATCCACATCTGGCAAAGTGATGAGTGCCGTCTATGCCGCCAAGATCGATGCCCTGCAGACCCGCAACAGCGAACTTCAGGCCCGGCTTGAGGCCTATGAGAAGGAGAACAGCGACTGGGAGGTGTTCAAGGCTGATGTCAAGCGCGAACTTGACGAGATCGGTCAGGCCTTCGAAGACCTCGGAGACGACAAGAAGAAGTGAGCATTTTGGTTAGTGCTTGCAGGAGAGAGCGGCAGAATCCGTTCTCTCTTTTTTTCATGCCCGACCATATCAATTCATATACAGACACAACATCATGAGACAGGCCATCATTTTTACCGCGATCGTATTCGCCATCACCCTCCATTTCGAAGCAAAGGCACAGGATAAGGCCTGGGACAGATCCACCAAAGTGCTGTCCATTGGGATGGGTCTTGGCAACTACTATCACCTCGATAATCGTTATGGGCCAAATCTTGGAAGCAGGGGACGTTATCACACACCCTATTCTGGCCAGTTCAACCTTCAGATGGAATGGGCGATACATAACTACGTGGGCCTTGGCTTCACCACCGGATTCGGAGGCACAGGCCCGTTGAGTTATGGCTACAATGGCGAGATCAACATGCCCATCGGCTTTGTGGCCAATTTCCACTTCTATCAATTGATAGACGACAAGAATGGCAAGAATCTCCATGCCGACAAGCTGGACATCTATGGAGGCCTCAGTGTGGGCAGTGGCTTTGCCGTGGCATTCTATGACAATGAGTCCGCTCGCGTAGTGCCATTGGCATGGGGCGGCCTCCATGCAGGCGTACGCTGGTATTTCACACCGCGCGTGGCCCTCAATGCCGAGGCTGGTTTTGGAAAGAGCATCGTCAACGTTGGCTTCTCCTTCAAACTCTGAACGTAGAAGCACCATCAATAAAGGGGACGTTCGGCTTCGGCCGGGCGTCCCTTTTCCTTTGAGAGGGTCACGGCCCGTTTCCCTTTTCGGCAATTTCAGTTTCCCGCGCGCTCAACGATTTCGGTCAGAATCCTACCTTTCGCTTCGCAAATCCACCAGATGATGAAAAATACGCTCCTATTCCTTGTGCTTGCAGCGACCGCCACCGCTCAGAATCTTCCACCTGCCGTCAGCATCACTGATGTGAGTGTGGACGAGGTGGCGCAACAGCTCACCTTCACCTATCAGCTCACCGATTTCGAGAACGACCCCTGCGAGGTATGGCTCAAATTCTCGACCGATGGGGGAGAGTTCTTTGCCTTGGCCGCCCCGACCGACCTGACAGCCGATGCCGGCACCAACATCTTGCCAGGTGCCAAGACCCTTGTCTGGGACTATTCGGCCCATGCCGATGGCATCTTTGGCACACGCATCCGCATTGTGGCATCTGATGGGCACAGCGCGGGCATTGCCAGCATGGTCTCTCAAGTGAGCGAGGCGGGCCTCCTTGCCAGTCTGGAGACCGTCAATGGCATCAGACACTACAATGCGGCCCCACAGCGTTTGGAGGAGGTGCGGTCACATATCGAGACCCAGTTCGCTGCTGCCGGTCTTCAGAGCGAACGTCATGCGTTCACTTATGCCAACACGGGAATGGGAAACATCATTGGCCGGCTGGCAGGTCTGAAGGATGAGGCGGTCACCTATATCATCGATGCTCACTTCGATGGTGTGTCGAACGGCCCTGCAGCGGATGACAACGGTTCGGGAGTGGCCGGTGTGCTTGAGGCCCTTCGCATCCTTTCGCAGTACGATTTTGAGCATTCCATCAGATTCATCGGATTCGATGCCGAGGAGCTGGGGCTGATCGGCTCTCAACGTTATGTGCAGAACGGCATCAAGCCATACGAGGATCTGCAGGGAGTGCTCAACTTCGAGATGATCGGTTTCTATTCCGATGAGCCCAACAGCCAGATGCTTCCTGCCGGTTTCGATCAACTTTTCCCGCAGGCCGCCCAACAGGTGGCCGATAACGAGTATCGTGGCGATTTCCTCACAGTGGTTGGCAACACGGCCTCCAACCCGCTCACCACGGCATTTGTTGATGCTTCGACCCAATATGTGCCAGACCTGAGCCTGGTGGTGGCCGAAGTGCCGGGCACGGGGACGATCGCCCCAGACCTGCGCAGGAGCGACCATGCCCGCTTCTGGGATGCCGGCAAGAAGGCCCTTATGCTGACGGACGCGTCCGAGTTCCGCAATTACAACTATCACACCCCGGGCGACAGCATCGGAACCCTCAACTTCACGTTCATGGCCAATGTGGTGAAGGCGACTCTCGCCACCGCTGCACAATTGGCCGTGCCCATCAGTGCGGGCCATGACGACTTCGACCTTTCCATTCTGTCTGTGGATGACGATGGCCACTCCCATGGTTTCCCTGCGGAGGTGCGCATCTACCCCAATCCCACAGGTGGCCTGCTATCGCTTGAGACAGGATCGGTCCACGCTTTCCGCACCCGTGCCGAGGTGTATGACCTCAGCGGGAGACAACTGCTCAGAAAGGTCATGGAGTTTGGCAACGGAAGCAGTGTGGCCGTGTTGGATGTGAGCGACCTTGCCAATGGCAGTTACATGCTGGTGCTCGATTCTGGCGAAGGGTCGGTGTCGCGCAGCTTCGTGGTAGAACACTGAGAACCATCCCGGTGAAAACAGGAACGGCCACGAGGGATCTTCCTCGCGGCCGTTCTGCTTCAATAGACTTCCGATCACTTCCTCAGCGCGTCCCTGATCTCCATCAGCAGCTCCTGATCCTTGGTAGGTGGGGCCGGGGCGGCCGGTGCTGCGGGCGCCTCCTCCTTCTTTTTCTGAAGGCTGTTGATGCCCTTGATGAGCAGGAAGATGCAGAAGGCCACGATGGTGAAGTCGAACACCGTTTGAATGAAACTGCCGTAGGCAATGGCCACTTCGGCAACGGCCGCCCCTGCATCGTCCACACCGGCATCCTTGATCACGAGTTTGAGGTCTTTGAAATCGACCCCGCCAATGGCCAATCCGATGGGCGGCATAATGATGTCGTTGACCACAGAACTCACCACCTTGCCGAATGCACCACCGATAATGACACCCACGGCCAGATCGATCACATTGCCACGCATGGCAAAATCCTTGAATTCTTTGATCATGCTCATGTTTTCTGTGTTTTGGTTCCCAACAAATTTAGAGGACGTCCCGAAGAGCAGCCCACTGACAGGTCAGAGATTTATCAACTATCCTTGCACACGTACTCAGACCATTGGACATGAAAGAGAAGCTACTCTCCGCCTTCGGATTCCCACCTCCTGCCATCCTCAACAGGGTCAATGCTCCCTACACAGAAACGATGGGGCTTCGGGACGACAATATGCTGCTGGTGGATGCGCGCCATGTGAAGGACGAAGAAGGGCTGAAGGCCGTCTATGGTCAATTGAAAGATGGCGCGACCAGTGTGCGGCCCACGGGCAAAGTGGTGTTGATCGCGCTCGACCCCAAGGCCGTGACCGAGGTGAGGACGAAGTCTTTCCAACGCGCCATTGAAGGTGTGATGCGTTCTTTGGCCAAGGAACTGGGAGGCAAAGGCTCCACGGTGAACCTGTTGCGCGTGCCTGGCGATGCAGCCCTTGAGCAGTTGGCACTGCCGTTGCATTTCTTCGGTTCCGGTCGGTCGGCATTCATCACAGGGCAGGCATTGACGGTCGGCCCGACATTGGCCGCAGGCGACCTCAAGGACAAGGTATGCGTGGTAACAGGCGGTGCAGGTGGCATCGGTTCGGCCACGGTGAAACGGCTTGAGGCCGAGGGCTGCAAGGTCATCATTGCAGATATGCCTCAGATGGCCGAAAAGGCGAAGGCGTTGGAATCTGCCAACGTGAAGTTCTTCGCAGGCGACCTTACCAAGGAGCAGGATGCCGATGCCCTGTTGGCATTCATCAAAGAAATCTACGGCAGGCTAGACGTGTTGGTGAACAATGCCGGCATTACCCGCGACAAGACCTTGAAGAATATGCCCGAGCATTTCTGGGATCAGGTCATCGCCATCAACCTCACTGCCGTGATGCAGCTCACCGAAAAGGCGTTGGTAAAGGGTCTCTTGCCCGACAGAGGACGCATCATCAACACCTCCTCCATCAGTGGCATAGCGGGCAACTTCGGGCAGACCAACTACACCGCCACCAAGGCCGCGCTCATCGCATTCGGTGAAGGGCTGGGGGCCGATCTGAAGGAAAGGGGCATTACTGTGAATGCCATCGCTCCTGGATTCATTGCCACCGACATGGTCAAGACCATGCCCTTCATGACCCGCCTTTTTGCCGAACGGCTCACATCACTCGCACAGGCCGGAAAGCCCACGGATATTGCAGAGGCCGTTGCATTTCTGGCCCATCCGGCCGCGCAGGGAATAACTGGACAGGTGCTGCGTGTGTGCGGGGGCAGCTTCCTGGGGGCCTGAATCCACTTTGCGATAGAAGCGACATCGCCCCTCTATCTATTCTCCTACATTTCGGCCCTCACTCACCACATTCACCCATGAAAAATTTCCAACTCACCGTTCTCTTCTCCTTGCTATGGACGCTGTCATTCGGCCAGTCGCAGTTGCCGTTCAGCTTCAACCGCGATGTTCTGTCCCAGGAGGTTCCCATTCAGACCATGCCCGCAGTGGACGTGCAGTCCCTGATGGCCGAGGACGAGATTGACAACGCTCTCAAGGTCGGCCCCTACCGTTTCGGTCACAATATGGAGGTGAACGTGAACGCTCAGTCTGATGGCCTCTGGGAAGAACTGAAAGACGGATCGCGTGTTTGGCGGATGGGTTTCCGTTGTGCCGATGCCTTCTCCGTCAACTTCATCTTCAGTGATTTCTATCTGCCTTTCGGAGCGAAATTCCACATCTATAACGAAGGAGGCGAGACCATCTATGGCCCATTCACCTATAGCGATAATCGCGAGGACAATGGCTTTGCCACTTTCCCCGTTCCCGGTGAACTGGTCTTCTTAGAGCTCTATGAGCCGGTGATGGCCATCGGTCAATCGCGCATTGTTGTGGAAACGGTGACACACGGCTATCGCGACATTTTCAGGCTGTCTGAATCGCGCGGAGGTGGCAGCGGTGCCTGCAACAACAATATCAATTGCCCGGAGGGCGCCAACTGGCAGGATCACAAAAGGTCGGTGGCCATCATGGTGAGCGGGGGATCGGGTTTCTGCACCGGGGCCATGGTCAACAACACTGCTCAGGACGGAACTCCCTATTTTCTGTCGGCCAACCATTGCATGGGGGGCGGCACCAACAACTGGGTCTTCAAGTTCGATTATGAGCGCACGGGATGTGCGAACACTGGTGGGCCGAACCTCTCTGGCGGCAATTTCACACAGGGTGCGACCATCCGTGCCAGCAATGCAGGTTCGGACTTTGCCCTGCTCCAGCTCAACAGCACTCCACCCGCTGGCCACAATGTCTATTACTCCGGTTGGGACCGCTCGGGAGTCACGCCCAGCAATCAGATAGGAATCCACCATCCCTCGGGCGATTACAAGAAGATCTCCTTCGACAACAACCCTGCTACTCAGGTTGCGGATTGGGGCGGTGCGGCATGTTGGCACATCGGCAACTGGGAGGACGGCACCACCGAACCGGGTTCTTCCGGCTCACCCCTGTTCGACCAGAATCAGCGCATCATAGGCCAGTTGTATGGAGGCTCGGCAAACTGTAGCAACAACGTGGACGACTACTACGGCCGATTCAATGTGAGCTGGGACGGGAGTAGCTCCAGCACCCGCCTGCGCGATTGGCTCGACCCTACCAACAGTGGTGTCGCCACTTTGGACGGCTACGACCCCAATGCCTCCACCGTGGCCTTGGATGCTGCGGTTCAGAACATAGGTGGTGTGGCCTCGGGCGCCACCTTGTGTACCAGCGTGGTCACCCCTACAGTCACGCTGCTCAACCGGGGCACGAGCGCCCTCACATCGGCCACCATCACCTGGACAGTGAATGGAACGGCACAGACACCTGTGAACTGGACAGGCTCTCTGGCCTACAACCAGAGCGCTGTCGTCAATCTTCCGCAACTGACCCTTCCGGCCGGTTCCAACACCATCGCCTTCACCGTCACATCACCCAATGGCGGGGCAGATCAGAATGCTGCCAACAACTTGGTCGCTGTGACCTTCAACGTGGTGAATGGGGCTGAGATGAGTGTGGTGATAATGACCGACAACTATCCTGAAGAGACCTCTTGGGAGATCCGCAACCAGTCCAATGTGGTGGTGGCCAGCGGCTCGGGCTATGACAACAGCGTTGCGACATTGCTCACCATACCCACCTGCCTGCCAGACGGATGCTACACCTTCACCATAATCGATGAATACGGAGATGGCATCTGCTGCCAGTATGGGCAAGGTCATTATGAGCTCCTGTCACCGGAGGGCACATCCATGGGCAACGGTGCCGAGTTCACCGCTCAGGAATCGCTGCAGTTCTGCCTGCCATTCAGCCCATCAGCGGTCAATGAAGGTCTGCTTGCCGGGACCATCAGCACCTATCCCAATCCGACCTTGGGTCTGCTGTCCATCGACCTGCCGATTGACCGGACATTCTCAGACATTGTCGTAACTGACATCACGGGCCGCACAGTGCGCAAGATTCCCGTGACCCGGTCAGGACGCATGACCATCGACCTGGGGGGCCTTTCAGACGGAGTTTATCATCTCACCTTCTTCACAGCCGAAAGCCGGGTGACGAAAAAGGTGGTGGTCATGCGGCCGTGATCAGCAGCTTGCGGTTCATTCCAGTCCTCTCTTGTTGAAGAGGATGTATCCGATATGGAACAGGAACGACCAGGGTTGTTCCTGTTTCTGATAGTAATTGCCCGAAATGCTGACGGGGCCGAGCGGAGTGTGATAGACCAGGGCCGCAGTGGCCATGAGCTGCGGATCTATGCGGATGGGGTAGTAGGTCGCGGTCTGATCCTCATTTCTCCTATACTTCTCCCAAGCCGTGTAGGCGTAGGTCTCCAATCGGAAATCGAGATTCTTCCATACGAGCCAGATGCCCTTGAGGCCAACGGCACCATAGCGGTTGCTGCGATACTGGTCCAGAAAAAGTGTCTTGGATTCGGGCGTGGGCTCAAAGGCCGAGGCCATCAGCAGGGTCGTCTGATAGTTTGAGAAGAAGTTCTGACTGCTCCATGAGGCCTCTGCGAACACGCCCAACCGGAGTTTGGTCTCTCCAAAGAAATACTGGTCATAGCGGCCCTTTACGGTCACCCAGCCGCGATTGCGCTCAAACACCTCATCGGTGAGCGAGGTGGTGCCGGGCTGGTTGATCTCGCGCCCTGTGGTGTATCGGGCCTGCACCATGTACTCGCGGCCCTCAGTGGGATACAACTTGCGGTTCAGCGTGTTGCGTTCCACCAGCAGGCGGAAAGTGGCCACATTCATCGTCTGTTCATCGGGCCTGTCACTCTCATTGGCTTCCGGGACGTGGAAATAGCTGTTGGATATGTTCGAGAATCCAACGGAGGGCACTGCCTTTATCTTGCTGGTGATGGGAAGCCCGATGCTCACCTCGGTGCTGCGGTCGTTCATCACCAGGTAGGAGGGCTTGTTTACCTCAAAGAAGGTGGTGAAGGCATCAAAGTAGTTCCACTGATTGATGGTTCCCGTCACTTCCACGAAAAAAGGGACGATCCAGGGGAAATCTATCCGTCCGCGCAACTGCCCCGAAGTATAGAATTTGCCGATATGAGTATTGGCGTAGATGCCCAATGAGAACTGTCTGAAGAATTTGTAGCCCAGCCCGATATATGCCTGATTGATGCTGCGTGATGAGATGTTGCCTCCGAACTGGGCGATGATATCGTTGTCAGGCCTCACTTCGAGATACAGGTCGAAATGGCCTGTTTCCCGATTGAAGAGCGCCCGTGGATAGATGCTCTTGATCATATCATCGGCAGCGAGCTTGTAGTATTCGCGTTTGACCTGATCGAATGAGATGAGGGCCTGCCGCTTGCGGAAACTGCGCTGCACATAGTCGGCCTGATCGGGTTTGAGTCCGCTGATGATGATGTTGTCGAATTCCAATGCGGGTTTGGCCGCATTGAAGGCTGCGCGTGTGCTGTCGCGTTCTGGACTGGGAACACGTCTGCGGATCATATCGGCCACCTCAGGCATCAGTTCCGTTGCGGTCTTGTAGCCACCGTCCAGCAGATCCCCATTCCTTGTGAAATCCATCACTGGCACGCTTGGTATCTTGGGTCTGATCACAATGCCGCAATCGCCCACTTCATCGTAGTCTGTGCGGTACATGAGCAGCGATTTGAGCTGCGATGCCAGGTCGTCCTGATCGGGCGCAGCGAGGTCGCTGGCCACCACACTGCCTATGATGATGTCGGGCGCGAAGTCCTTCTTCACAATGTCTGACGGGAAATTGTTGTAGATGCCTCCATCGAACAGCAGCCGTCCCTTCACCTTGATGGGTTTCATATAAAGAGGATAGGTGAAGGATGCCCTTACCGCCTGACAGATGTCTCCATCGCGGAAGATAACGGCCTGTTTGGCGGCCACATCGGCCGCCACGCATCTGAAAGGCACATAGAGGCTGTCGAAGTCATAGCCAGCAAGCGCAATGGCCTGCGACATGAAATCGATGAGGCCTATGTCCATGGCATAAGGCGACACGATATTCACCGGCAGCGAAGTTCTCAGCCCACTGTCAAGCTCAAACCGCAGATTGACCCACGAGGGGTTGGCATCGTTCTTCTTGAAATAGTATTTGTAGTCTTCGCTGATGATGCCCTTGGCCATCTCATAGAACTCTTTGGAGCGGGCCAGCCGGTCCATCTCATCGGGACTCATGCCCACGGCATACAGGGCCGCCACCAATGCTCCCATGCTGGTGCCGGCCACATAGTCTATGGGGATCCCATTTTCTTCCAAAGCGCGCAGCACACCTATGTGCGCCAGACCGCTGCTGCCTCCACCGCTCATCACCACTCCCACTTTCTGGGCAGATGCATGGAACATCAGAACAATGACGAGACCGAATGAAAGCAGGACATTTCGGAACATGGCCCCGAAGTTACGGGATGCGCAGGGGCTGTGTGATACGGAAGTTGTCGTATTGTGAAAGGCAGGGGTTCGGCTCGCAAGACCCTTCCAGTTTGACTATGTTTGAGCCGCATTCCTCACCAATAGGCCAGATCTTGTCCAACATTCTTGTAACCGGAGCGGCCGGATTCATCGGTTTTCACCTTTGCAGACGGCTACTTGCCGATGGGCATCGGGTTCTGGGCATTGACAACCTCAACAGTTATTATGACCCGGCCCTCAAGCAACACCGGACTGAGCAATTGGAGCATCTGCCCGGATTCCGATTCCATAGGCAGGACATTTTTGACCGCGATGGCCTGATGTCCCTCTTTGCAGATGAGCGGCCCGATGTGGTGGTGAATCTTGCAGCGCAGGCAGGTGTCCGCTATTCCATCAGCGATCCCCACAGCTACGCAGACAGCAACCTGACAGGGTTTCTCAATGTGCTGGAGGCATGTCGCAGGCAGAATGTCGGTCATCTGGTCTATGCCTCGTCCAGTTCGGTCTATGGTGCCAATGCCAAGGCGCCATTCTCGGTCACTGATGCTGTGGACAGGCCCCTTAGCCTTTATGCGGCCACCAAGCGTGCCAACGAGCTGATGGCCTACACATATTCCCACCTCTATGGTCTTCCGGTCACAGGTCTTCGGCTCTTTACGGTCTATGGCCCTTGGGGAAGACCCGATATGGCCTATTTCTCGTTCACCCGCGACATTCTGGAAGGTCGGCCCATCAATCTTCACAATAATGGGCAGATGCTGCGCGACTTCACATACGTTGAAGATATTGTGACCGGTATCTCTCTGCTGATAGGTCTTGTGCCTCATCCAACGGATGCCGACCCTGTGGCCTACAGACTATACAACATCGGGAGTGATGCTCCTACTTCGCTCCTCCAATTTGTCGCTACATTGGAGGATGTCCTTGGAAAAAAGGCCATTCGCAATCTGCTTCCGATGCAGCCCGGTGATGTGCCCGCCACCCACGCTGATATCAGTGAACTTGTCCGCGACACGGGATTCAGACCTGCCTATCCGCTCCGTCAGGGCCTGACCGAGTTCGTGACCTGGTACCGCGATTATTATCACATCTGAACGCCATGCGACCATCCCAAGGAATTGCGCTGATCAGTGTCACCTGCAATGGTCTGACCTTCAATTGTCGAACGGCAGGTGCTGCCGAAGGAATGCCGGTGATACTGCTTCATGGCTGGCCCGAGACCTCACAGATGTGGGAGCCGCAGATGCTGCGTCTGGCCTCAGAAGGCTATCGCTGCATTGCTCCCGATATGCGGGGATTCAGCCCCGGAGCGCGACCTGTGGAGGTGGCCGGCTATGATGTGCGCATGCTTTCAGGCGATGTCATCTCAATCGCAGATACATTGGGAATGGGCCGATTCCATCTCATCGGCCACGACTGGGGTGCGGCCATAGGGTGGGCCACAGTGACCCTTCATTCCGACCGGTTCCTAAGCTGGACAGCCATGTCGGTGCCACATCTGCCCGCATTTGCAGATGCCATCCGCAACGACCCGCGCCAACGTATGATGAGTCGCTACATGGGCTGGTTCCAATGGCCTTGGCTGCCCGAATGGTTCCTGCTGCGCAATGGGGCGAAGGCACTTCGCGATGTGTGGCGCAGGAGCAATCCCGAACAGGTGGCAGCCTATCTCTCGGTGTTGGGAAACAAGGAAGCACTCAAGGCCAGTCTCAATTACTATCGCGCCAATTATGGGATGCTGACCAAGGGCGATGAGGTATATGCGTTCGGTGATATCTCAGTTCCCACGCTCATGCTCTGGGGCAAACGCGATTTCGCCATTGGTCCGGTGGGAGTGCTTGGTACGGCCCGGTACATGAAAGGCCCTTACCGTCTGGTGGAACTTGAGGCAACCCATTGGTTGGTGCAGGAGGCTCCTGAGCCCTGCACGCAGGAGATCATGGCCCATCTTGCATCCACAAGCAGGTGACGAATCACCGTAAAGCTCTTTCAATATAGGAGCTGGTCGTAGGGATAGCGGTCCACGTGCAGCTCCTTCACGCGGTCATAAAGCAGGTCGCGCAATGCTTCCACGTTCTGGCGTTCGGTTGCCGAGATGAAGATGGTGTCCAGTCCCTTACCATCATTGCTCATCCAAGTCCGCTTCAGATCTTCGAGCGTCATATTCTCTCGCGTGGCGGCAGTCAGATCGTCCTCGTCCTTCTTTACGTAGGAATAGGCATCGATCTTATTGAAGACCATGATAACGGGTTTGTCGCTGGCACCGATCTCAGCCAATGTGCTGTTTACCACTTTAATGTGGTCTTCAAAATCGGGATGCGAGATGTCCACCACATGCAGTAGAATATCAGCCTCGCGCACTTCATCCAGCGTGCTTTTGAAGCTCTCCACCAATTGATGTGGCAGTTTCCTTATGAACCCTACGGTGTCTGAGATCAGGAACGGCAGGTTCTGGATCACCACCTTGCGCACAGTGGTGTCGAGTGTGGCGAAGAGCTTGTCCTCTGCAAAGACCTCCGATTTGCTGATGAGGTTCATGAGCGTTGATTTGCCCACGTTCGTGTAGCCTACCAGCGCCACCCGGATCATCTGTCCACGGCTCTTGCGCTGTGTGGTCATCTGCTTGTCGATGGTCTTGAGCTGCTGTTTGAGCAGGGCGATCTTGTCGCGGATGATCCTGCGGTCGGTCTCGATCTCCTTTTCGCCTGCACCGCCTCTGGTGCCCGTGCCGCCCCGTTGCCGCTCCAAGTGGCTCCACATGTTGGTGAGGCGCGGAAGCAGATACTGATAGCGTGCCAGCTCCACCTGCACCCTTGCCTGTGCGGTCTGCGCGCGCTGATGAAAAATATCCAGGATCAGAAGGCTGCGGTCATAGATCTTCCGTTCAAAGATCTTTTCCAGGTTCCGGAGTTGCGATGGACTGAGGTCGTCATCAAAAACAATGACATCGATGTTTTCGGCCTTCACGTATGCATCGATCTCATCGATCTTGCCCGACCCGAGGAATGTTCGGATGTCGGGTTTGGCAAGCCGTTGCGTGAATCGCCTGCCGGGAACAAGCCCGGCCGTTTCCATCAGGAAAGCCAGCTCATCCATATAGTCCTGCACCTGTTTGTCGGACTGAGAACCCAGAATAAGGCCCACAAGGATGGCGCGTTCCGCCACCGGGGCGGTATCAAACAATTTCACCACGAGCTGATTGCGTTAGCGTCAGAACGACTCAGCGGGAAAAGTCCCAACTGCTGTTTCTGACCGTCAACCGCAAAGATAGTTGTCGGAAGATGGGTTTCTCAGAACCACGCCTTGCCAAGATACTCGCGGAAGGGCCATGGGATGGTGGCCAGGATCATCAGCAGGCCGAGCGAGAAATAGACGACCGTGGCCTTCATCTTGTCATGGTCACTTTTCCCACGCTTGTATTTGGCGCGGCCAACAGTGATGAGCGCTATGCCTATCAACATGCCCACCAGATGTTCCACGCTCCAGAAACGTGATACAGCATCAGACATGTTGATGTCGAGATGTCTATTGGTCACGAAGTAAAGCATCAACCCCAACACCAACTGGATGTGTGCGAATACGACCGTGAATTTGCTCAGACGGTCGTCTATGTCATCTATCTCTCGTTTTGTGACGAGACCGTTGATGGCATAGCCGATAGAACCAATAGCCATGAGCAGCAGCAGCCACCGCAGGCCCGAATGACTTGTGACGAGGTAACCGTGAAGTCCGTACATGATGATAGGGTTTGTACAAATGTAACAAAAGCTTACAATAATGGTCACAGTTGCAAACGCATTGAATTTTGTTGGTTGCCCCAGAAGGCGGTCGAAAACGTAGTTTCGTCCCCCACACGTACTCCTCCGATTTAGATGAAAAAGGTTCTTGCGCTAATCCCTGTCTTCATTGTCCTACTGAATCCAAGCTTTTCGCAGGAAACCTTCCCTATCAACGGGGTGAAGGACACTGACAAGGCCGTCCACGCCTTCACAGGGGCCACGGTGCATGTTTCGGCAGAGCGGAAATTGGAGAACGCCACGCTGCTGGTGCAGGAAGGCAAGGTAGTGCAGGTGGGGCAGGGCATCGCGGTGCCGAAGGGCGCGGTGGCGCATGACGTGAAGGGGCGGCACATCTTCCCCTCGCTCATCGATGCGTACTCGACCTATGGGGTGAAACAGCCCGAGAAGGAGAAGAAGAGCGGACGTGGCAGCGGGCCGCAGTACGAACCGGCCAAGGCGGGCGCATTCACTTGGAACGATGCCCTGCATCCCGAGGCGGATGCGGCAGCCCTCTTCCAGCCCGATGCCAAGAAGGCCGAGGCACTGAGGAAGCTCGGTTTCGGGGGTGCGGTGTCGGTGGTGCAGGATGGCATTGCGAGGGGGAAGGCCGCCTTCGTGCTCACGGGCAACGGCTCGGCCAACGACAATCTCGTGCAGGGCGATGTGACAGCCAACTATTCATTCTCTAAGGGAACAAGCACGCAGGACTATCCCAGCTCGCTTATGGGCAGCATCGCGCTGCTGCGGCAGGCGTGGCTCGATGCGCAGTGGTACGCCACCCTCACCGACCACAGCAAGGAGCAGAACCTCGGCCTCCAGGCGTGGAATGAGAATCAGCAGTTGGTGCAGGTGTTTGAGGCGGGCGACCTGCTCAATGTGCTCCGTGCCGACAAGGTGGGCGATGAGTTCGGGCAGCAGTTCATCTTCGTGGGTTCTGGAAAGGAGTATCAGCGGATAGATGCTATGAAGGCCACCAAGGGCAGGTTCATCATCCCGCTCAAATTCCCCGATGCGCTGGACGTGGAAGACCCCTACGATGCGCAGGTGGCCAACCTCAGCGACATGCTGCACTGGGAACTGGCCCCCACCAACCTCGAAGCGATGCATAGCGCGGGCATCCCGTTCGCCCTCACGCTGCACGGGCTGGAGAAGGAGGCCGATTTCATGCCCGCCCTCCGCAGGTCGCTGGAGCAGGGACTCGACACGGCTGCCGCACTGGCCGCGCTCACCTCGGTGCCAGCGAAAATGTTCGGCCTAAAGAACGTGGGCGACCTCAGCACGGGCAGCCTCGCCAATTTCATCATCACCACAGAACACCTTTTTGATGAGAAGAACACCGTACTCGAGCATTGGATAAAAGGCAAGCGGTACATCATCGGCCCAGAACCGAACGAGGGACTGGCGGGGGTCTATGCCCTGAAAGCAGGCAGCTACCAGGCCAAGGTGACCCTGAGCGAGAAGGACGGCAAGGTCTCGGCCAAGCTGATGACCAACGACACCAGCGGCATCGACATGGGGCTGAAACTGGAGAGCAGCCTTGTGACCATCACCCTCAGGACCGACAAGGACGCGAAGGCAGCCTTCCGCCTCTCGGGCATCAGCGAGGGCAGGGCGTTCAAGGGGCGCGGGCAGAACCCTGATGGCGACTGGCTCGAATGGTCTATGACTTGGGAAAAAGAAGAGGAGAAGAAGGACGGGGACAAGAAGAAGGACGATAAGAAGGATTCGGTGATGGGCCGTGTCATCTATCCGTTCCTCGCCTACGGCAATGCGGAACTCCCGAAAGCGGAGACCGTGCTGGTGCGCAACGCCACCGTATGGACCAACGAGAAGGACGGCATCCTGAAAGAGACCGATGTCATCATTTCTGAAGGGAAGATAAAAGCGGTGGGCAAGGGACTGGCTGCGCCTTCGGGTGCGAAGGTGGTCGATGGCACGGGCAAGCATCTGGCATCTGGCATCATTGACGAGCACTCGCACATCGCCATCAGCCGTGGGGTGAACGAGGGTGCGCAGGCGGTGACGGCCGAGGTGAGCATAGCGGATGTGGTCGATTCGGAGAACATCAATGTCTATCGTCAACTGGCGGGCGGGGTCACGGCCGCGCAGCTGCTCCATGGTTCTGCCAACCCCATTGGGGGACAGAGTGCGCTCATCAAGATGCACTGGGGCAGATTGCCAGAGGAGATGAAGATCGCCAACGCCCCGAAGCACATCAAGTTCGCGCTGGGCGAGAACGTGAAGCAGGCCAACTGGGGCGAGCGTTACAGCACCCGATTCCCACAGACGCGCATGGGTGTCGAGCAGGTGTATTACGATGCATTCCACCGGGCCCGCGCGTACAGGCAGGAATGGTCGGCCTTCAACGCCAAGAAGGGCGGTGGTGCGCCAAGAAGGGACCTCGAAATGGAGGTGCTGGTCGAGATTCTCGATTCCAAACGGTTCGTGACCTGCCACAGCTATGTGCAGAGCGAGATCAATATGCTGATGCACGTGGCCGACAGCATGGGCTTTGTGCTCAACACGTTCACACACATCCTCGAAGGCTATAAGGTAGCCGACAAGATGGTCGCGCACGGGGCCAACGGTTCCACTTTCAGCGACTGGTGGGCCTACAAGATGGAGGTGAGCGATGCCATTCCCTACAACGCGGCACTGATGCACCGTCAGGGTGTGAATGTGGGCATCAACAGCGATGACGCGGAGATGGGCCGCAGGCTGAATCAGGAGGCGGCCAAGGGCGTGAAATACGGGGGAATGAGCGAGGAGGAGGCTTGGAAGATGGTGACCCTCAACCCCGCCAGGATGCTGAAGCTGGACGGCCGCACGGGCAGCATCAAGGCAGGCAAGGACGCGGATGTGGTGCTGTGGTCCGACAGCCCGCTGTCCATCTACGCCCGAGCCGAGCAGACCTGGGTGGACGGCATCCGCTATTGGGACGGGCAGCAGGATGCAGAGGCGCGCAAGGCCCTTGCCCAGGAGCGTAACCGGCTCATCCAAAAAATGATAACGGCCAAGAAGGGAGGTGCCAAGACCGCCAGACCCGTCAAGGGGCCCGAACGCTTCTACCACTGCGACAGCATGGGCACCGAAGGCGAGGAGCACGGTTGCGGGGGGCATTGAGCGGTATGCGCTATTGCTGCATGGTGGCGCACGCTTCCGCAGCCTGCCGGGCGAACCTTCGGAGGGCGACCGCAGCGAGACAATTGCCACGGGCGATGGCATGCGCAACAAATTCGATGTCACCCTTGCCTATATGCCCGTGACCCCCGGCACGGTGAGCGTGACCGATGGCCTCGAAACCTTTACCGACCACGACAATGGCGATGGCACCGGCCTGCTCAAAGGCAGTTCGGGCGGCAGCGGCACAGTCAACTATGCCTCGGACCTCCTATCGGTCAGCTTCATGATGGCCCCTGCCATGGGCGCGCCTATCGTGGTGGAGTATGTGGGAGGGGTGTGAGTCTGCCCCGTCTTAGAGAATGGAAGCCCCGCTGCGCGAGATGTGCAGCGGGGCTTGTTCGTTGGGCTAAATAGTATGGAGGGGTGCAATCACCCCAACCTCTCCAACACCTTCCTCACACCCACCTTCTCCTCCACGATTCCCGATAGCTGCTCAATAGGCACACGCTCCTGTTTCATTGTATCACGGTCGCGGAGGGTGACGGCATTGTCCACCAAGGTGTCGTGGTCGATGGTGATGCAAAAGGGCGTGCCGATGGCATCCTGCCTGCGGTAGCGCTTGCCGATGCTGTCCTTCTCCTCGTAGATGATATTGTGGTCGAAACGCAGCTGGTTGAAGATCTCCATCGCCTTTTCGGGCAGCCCGTCTTTTTTGACGAGGGGCAGAATGGCCAGTTTCACAGGGGCGAGGAAGGGCGGCAATGCCAGCACGGTGCGCTCGGAACCGTCCTCCAGTTTCTCTTCCTTGTAGGAGGAGGACAGCACAGCAAGGAAGGTGCGGTCTAGCCCGATGGAGGTCTCCACCACATATGGCACGTAGCTCTCGTTCATCTCAGGGTCGAAGTATTGCAGCTTCTTGCCGCTGAACTTCTCGTGCTGCGTGAGGTCGAAATCGGTGCGCGAATGGATGCCTTCCAACTCCTTGAAACCGAACGGGAAGTTGAACTCAATATCGAAAGCCGCGTTGGCGTAGTGCGCCAGCTTGTCGTGGGCATGGAAGCGGTAGTTCTGCTCGCCCAACCCAATGGCGTGGTGCCACGCGAGGCGTTTCTGCTTCCATTTTTCGAACCAGTCCAGCTCAGTGCCCGGCTTGACGAAGAACTGCATCTCCATCTGCTCGAACTCGCGCATACGGAAGATGAACTGCCGCGCCACGATCTCGTTGCGGAACGCCTTGCCTGTCTGTGCAATGCCGAACGGGATTTTCATCCTGCCCGATTTCTGAACGTTGAGGTAGTTGACGAAGATGCCCTGGGCCGTCTCGGGTCGCAGGTAGATGGTGCTGGCACCTTCGGCCATCGCGCCCATCTCGGTGGCGAACATCAGATTGAACTGCCGCACCTCTGTCCAGTTCTTGGAACCTGACAGCGGGCACACGATCTCGAGGTCGATGATGATCTGGCGCACTTCCGTGAGGTCGTTCGCCTCCAAGGCATTCACAAAACGGGTGCGGATGGCCTCCTTCTGATCCATGTAGCCTTTCACACGCTCGTTAGTGGCGCGGTACATGGCCGCGTCAAAGTTCTCGAAGCGCTTGGCGGCCTTCTCCACCTCCTTGTCGGCCTTGGCATCCAGCTTGGCCATGTGGTCCTCGATGAGCACATCGGCACGGTAGCGCTTCTTGCTGTCCTTGTTGTCGATGAGCGGATCGTTGAAAGCGTCCACGTGGCCGCTGGCCTTCCAAGTGGTGGGGTGCATGAAGATGGCGGCATCGAGGCCCACGATGTTCTCGTTGAGCTGCACCATGGCCTTCCACCAAAAGTCGCGGATGTTCTTCTTCATCTCCACGCCCATCTGACCATAATCGTAGGTGGCGCTGAGGCCGTCATAGATCTCGCTGCTGGGGAATATGAAACCATACTCCTTGCTGTGGCCAATGATGTTCTTAAAGAGGTCTTCGTTGTTCATCTTGATGGAAAATTGAGGGGCGCAAAGCTAAGGCTGTGGTCACGACCAAGCCACAGCGTACCATACTACCTTTGATAGCCCGTAAGAGCTTACAGATGTTGCTGTTTCACGCACTGGATTTTTCGCTGCCGTTGAAAAACCCGGTGCTGCTCTTTGCGATGATCCTTTTCATCATCCTGTTCGCGCCCATAGTGCTGAACAAGCTGAAGATTCCGCACCTCATCGGACTCATCATTGCGGGGGCGCTCATCGGGCCTTTCGGTCTCAATCTGATGCTCCGCGATAGCAGTATCGTGCTGTTCGGAACCGTGGGCCTGCTCTACATCATGTTCTTGGCGGGGCTGGAGATAGACATGGCCGAGTTCAAGAAGAACAGTGGCAAGAGCCTCACCTTCGGGCTGCTCACCTTCCTGATACCGATGGCCTTCGGCACGGCTTCGGGCCATTATCTGCTCGGGTTCACGCTGCCCACGTCCATTCTGATGGCCAGCATGTTCGCATCGCACACGCTCATCGCCTATCCCATCATCAGCAAGCTGGGCATTGTGAAGAACCGCGCGGTGAATGTGACCGTGGGCGGCACCATGGTCACCGACACCCTTGCGCTGTTGGTGCTTGCGGGTGTAACAGGTCTTTACACTGGCGAGGCCGACAAGGCATTCTGGATACAGCTCGGCATCTCTGTCCTGTTGTTCGGGTCCATAGTGATGCTGGTGTTTCCCATCATCGGGCGGTGGTTTTTCAAGCGGTTTGACGACAACGTTTCGCAGTACATTTTCGTGCTCAGCATGGTTTTCCTTGGTGGATTTTTGGCCGAGGCAGCAGGCGTGGAGGCCATCATCGGGGCGTTCTTGGCCGGTCTGGCGCTCAATAGGCTCATTCCGCACACATCGCCTTTGATGAACCGCATCGAGTTCGTTGGCAACGCGCTTTTCATCCCATTCTTCCTCATCGGGGTGGGCATGCTGATAGATTATCGGGCATTCATCCATGACTGGGACACCATCAAGGTGGCCGTGGTGATGACCGTGATGGCCGAACTGTCGAAGTATCTGTCGGCCTATCTCACCCAGAAGATATTCGGCTTCACTGCCGATGAGCGAAGGGTCATCTTCGGTCTTGGGTCGGCACACGCGGCAGCCACACTGGCCATTGTGCTGGTGGGCTACAACATCATCCTGAACACCGATGCCATTGCCCAGGCCGCGGCCTTGGGCTTTGTGCTCGAACCTGTCCGCCTGCTGAATGAAAGCGTGCTCAACGGCACGATCCTGATGATACTGGTCACATGCACCATCGCCACCTTCGTGGCGCAGAAGGGAGCACAGGGCATCGCCTTGGCCGAGGCATCGGAAGATGGGGTTGAGGCTCTGGACCAGGTAGAACGCATCCTCATTCCTGTGGCCCGCACAGAGAGTACCGCTGACCTCGTCAATCTGGCCGTCACCGTGAAGAGCAAGAGCAACAGGCGCGGCATGTATGCACTTCATGTGCTTGACAACACCAGGGATGACAGCAGGGGCGACAAAACGGCAAGGAAGGTGCTCGACCTTGCTGCAGTGACCGCTGCCTCAACAGACAACCACGTGCAGGAGCTGCTGCGCTATGATATGAATGTGGTGAACGCCATTGCCAGCGTGGTGAAGGAACACCGCATCAGCGACATCATCCTTGGACTGCATGAGCAGGACAGCGAATCCGATTCGTTCCTCGGCAACCTCACCAATGGCGTTCTTTCGAGGTGCAACACCACAACGCTCATTTACAGGCCGATCCAACCTTTGGGCACCATAAAGCGGCATCTGGTCATCATACCCGACAAGGCCGAGAAAGAGATGGGCTTCCCCTTCTGGCTCATCAAAGTGTGGAACATTGCCCGCAACACCGGGGCAAAACTGGTGTTCTTCTCGTCCGAACAGACGCTTCAGGTGGTGAAGGAGGTGCATGCAAAGCATCCGATTGAGGCAGAGTTCCGGAAGTTCGGTGATTGGGATGATTTCCTCATCCTATCACGGGACGTGAAGGCCGAGGACAGCCTATTCATTGTAATGAGCCGGGCAGGTCATCCCAGCCACCAGAGCAGCATGTCGCGCATTCCGGGCTTTCTGAGGAGGTATTTCAAGGACACCAGTTTCATTCTGGCCTATCCCATGCAGAGCGGGGTCGCAGGCGGGTCCAACAGCCTGATGAACGCATCCGTGCTCGAACCTTTCAAGGAGAACCTCGACCGTTTGGACGAGCTGGGTCAGACCATCGCCAGCCTGTTCAAGAGGAAGTAGCGCAGTGTGCAATGCTGATGCGTTCGTAGATTCGTGCCATTCAAAGTGAATCTGGCGGATATTCTTCCGCTGACCATACCCGCATCATGGCAGAGGAGAACGATTCCGATCAGCAGGACGAGAAAGATCAGATTGCGCAGGCCCATGGCGATGCGGAGGCAAAAAGGACCCTCCGCGCCAGTATCAAAGGGCTTTATGAAGGTGTGCGCGATTTTCTGGGGCACACCATGAACATTGCTGACGACACCAACATCGAAGGCACGGTCACGGCCATCAAGCGCGATATGGTGTTCCGAGGCCAGAACGTGTGGATCCTCATCTGCTCCATTGTGGTGGCAAGCGTGGGGCTGAATGTGAACAGCACGGCCGTCATCATTGGGGCCATGCTCATCTCTCCGCTCATGGGGCCAATCCTCGCCCTTGGGTTGGCAATCGGTACCAACGATTGGGAACTGCTCAAGCGCGCTTGGAAGAACTTCGGGGTGATGGTGGTGGTCAGTCTCATCACCTCCACCATCTACTTCTTCATCAGCCCGCTGAGCGATGCGCAGAGTGAGCTGCTGGCCCGCACACGGCCCACCTTCCTCGATGCGATGATCGCCAGTTTCGGTGGTCTGGCGGGCATCATCGGGCTTTCGCGCAGGAACAATTACAGCACTGTGTTGCCGGGCGTGGCCATCGCCACTGCACTTATGCCTCCACTCTGCACAGCGGGTTATGGCATTGCCACGCTCCAATTCGAGTATTTTCTCGGGGCGTTCTATCTGTTTCTTATCAATTCTATCTTCATCTCTGGGGCCACGCTTGTCGTTGTCAAATACCTGAAATTCCCACTTGTCAGCTTCATCAATACCAAGACCGAGCGAAGAGTAAGGCTATACATGGCCTTGTCCGTCATTGTAGTGCTGTTGCCCAGCGGTTGGATATTCTATGATGTGGTGCGCGAGACGGTGTTCATTCGCAATGCCAACCGATTTGTGGCCGAGAACATCGTGTTTGAAGGAACAGAGATCCTGACCAAGAAATTGACCTACAACGACTCTGTTCCGCGCATCGACCTCTACATGATGGGCGAGCCGATTTCCGAAGAGGCACAGATGCAGCTCAAGCGCACCATGCTCAAGTATGGTCT